>CAOKJC010000080.1 GCA_948468685.1 uncultured Clostridium sp.
TTATTTATGTTTCTTACTATTGGACTATATGCTGAAGATTTTCCACCATGGTTTGCATAGTTTACAGTTACAATACCTACCATATTTTCATATGCTCTTACTTTTAATTGTTCTAATCTTATTTTTGACATATAGCAAGCATTTGGAACAAGTATAATTTCACTTCCTTGTAGCATTAAAACTCTTGCACTTTCTGGAAAGTCTCTGTCAAAACAAATCATTGTTCCTAATTTTACTTTTCCTCTACCATAATCTAACTCACAAGTCTTAAAGTCTGTGCCAGGTTCAGTATATGCTTCCATTTTAGAATCTACTGTATGTATCTTTGAATATTTTAATATAATATTTCCATTTCTATCAATAATAATAACTGTATTTTTAGGCTTTTGTTCATTTTTTTCTAAATATGTAATTGCTATTGCCATTCCAAGCTCTTTTGCTAAATTTATATATTGATTAATAAACTCATTATCATTTTCTATTGCTTTACTATTCCATTTATCTACCTTTTCTTGTGGCATATCATCTTGATCTTTTAAATTTCCTTCAAATAACATTTCATATCCAGTATTCCACATTTCTGGAAATACTGCAATATCTGCTCCCATCTCTTTTGCCTTTTTACAATATTCAATACCTTTTAACATATTATGTTCCATTGAATCAGTCGGACTTAATTGTAATAATGCTACATTAAATACATCTAATAAAGTACTAATATAATTCAATATTGTATTTGATAACTTATTTATATCTTCGATATTATCAATAGTTGGAATATGTATAAAAGCAATTTTAGTTTTTAAATTATTAATTTGCTTAAAATTTAATGCTTTAAAAAATACATTATTACACAAATAATTTCCTGCATCACATGAACTTATAACTTTATAATTATTACTTTCTAAATTTTCTCTTAAAACACCATAATAGTAATCTGTTTCTAATTTAGTTTCTTTTATAATAGCATTATTTTCTAAATAGATATCTTTTGTATTTGGTTTTTGACCAAATATTAATATATAATCATAACTTTGTAATAATTTTTCTTCTATTTGATTACCACTTACTTGAAAATCATTTTCTAAATATAATACATCTTGATTACTTCTTCCTTTTATATTATCTAGTAATATTTTTGCCGAATTGTCATTTCCCTCAAAACCTGCAATTAATATTTTCATATTGCACTTTATCCTTTCTATACTATTCATTACTACTTTCTATTAATTTATCAAAATCTGATTGATATAATCTATTCTATTGCCCAATCTTCCATTGTCATTGGAATATTTCTTTTGGCTCTTGCTTCTGCTAAATCTAGAAATGCTGAAACAATAAGTTCTAATTGCTCTAATTCTTCTTTCTTTAGATAATTTTTAGCGATAACTATATCTGTTTCTAATATCTTTCCATCTGGAGAATGTTTCCATGATGTTAAATTCATATGTTCTTTTGTATGGTCTGCTCTATTAAAAATTATTTCAGATGCTGTTTGATGAGTTACTGCATAGTGCATCTTATTTTGCACTTTTTTGAAAAATTTGATAGTAGTAGGCGATTTTCTATCATAATCAATAGAAGTAGCATATATATCATATTTGTTGCCCATCTTCTAAATTGAATTGCTCTATCTGTACTTACACGATATCCTACTGAAATAATCATATCTAAATTGTAATAATTTGTATTATAAATAACTTACTATATCTTCAAAGGTATCATCTCCACTTTCACTATTGATATGTCCTGCATTTGGTATTAAAATTTGCTCTGTTGCAATTTTATTTGCAAAATCTTTTTCCACTTCATATTTTACATATGGATCATTATCCGAATAGAAACAAATTATCTTATTTGCATATTGTTTTACATCTTCTAAGTTATCAAAATACATTGTTCGATTTACTGTATCATATTCTTCATTTATTCCTAAATAATTGTTAAATCCACATACAAATATTAATTTTTTCACTTTTACTTTATTCTCTACTAAAAATTTGCTAACAAATACTGGTGCAATACTATGCGCTATTATTGTTGTATTTTCATTAATTAGTCCTAAATCTAAATAGTATTTTAACAATTTACTCCAATTTTCATAATTTTGATAACTAACTCCTATTGGAAATTGTGGTACATATACTTGTTTGCCTTCATCTTCTATAAAATCATATAACCAACTAAACCAATTTCCAAATGGACTTCCAAAACTTCCATGTATTATAAAATAATTTTCTTGCATTTTTAACACTCCTTCTTTATTATATTTTCTTTCTTTGCTAATTTTACCGCATCTTTTATTTGTTTTTTTCCAACCTCTCCCCAATTTAATAATTTAATACCAATTGATAACCTAACAAATGAATATTTTTTAGTGTTATATTTGCCTCTTCTATAAATTCTCTTTTTAATGTATCTTCTATGGATTTATCTTCCAATGAATTATTTTTGTGATCTATATTCTATAAACTGTATTTCTATAAATTTCTTGAACTGGTGGACAATGATAGCCTCTAACTCATTTACTAACATCTTTTATCCTTCTATATCTTCTTTCCAATCTTTATTAAACATAGCAATTCCATCTATATTAAATCCGAATTTTTTATAATAATCTTCTTTATCTAATTCTGTTGTTAAAATTCTTCTTCCAAATCCTTCAAATTTTTTCATAAAATCATTCATCATTATTTTTCCTAATCCCATTTTTTGATACTCTGGATTTACAAGTAAATATGTAATAAAGACATTTATATATCCATCAGTAATTGCAGATATTAACCCTACTAAATTTTCATTATTCCATACTGTCATTATATATTCACTATTTTTTATAGCATTGCATAATCTATTTGGATATTCTGCTGTTTTCCATCCAACAGATTCAAATAATTTTACCAATTGACTTTTATCTATATCATTTTCATATTTATATATAAGTTCATCATTATTATCTTTCATTTATTATTTCTCCCTACCAAATTTTAATAATTCCTGCACATTCAGAATTGCATGTTAGTCCTCCTTTAAGTATTTCTCTATATTATAATATATAAACTCTTTACAGTACTTTTTTAATTCCTAATCATTCTCAATTATTTCTATTAATATCTCATCTGGATCATTAATAAAGAAATACACCTAATGCAAAATGCTTTGTTCCTAGTCATCTTCTATTAATTTTTTCTTATTTATATCACAAATTAACAATTTTTCATAGTATTTTGCCAATATTGTAAAACATATTTATCCTTACATTTGCTTAAGTGTCACAAAATATACCTTTTTATCCATGATTCCAATTGTGCTCTATTCTTAACTATCATAGTAACTCTTGAAGACTTATCCTTAAATCCTCTTAATTGAAAAATAATGTGCTTTTAAAATTAAGTCAAGGTTGTGCGATAGCACATTTATTTTAACCTTGACTTGATTTTATAAAGCACATTAGAATCTTTGTATAGAGAATTTTATTAAGCTCCAACTAGTTCATAATATTCTCCTTGTTTTTCCATAAGTTCATTATGATTTCCTTCTTCTATTATTTTTCCATCCTTCATAAGCAATATTTTATTACAATTTTTTATTGTTGATAATCTATGTGCTATAATAAAACTTATTTTTCCTTTTGTTATCTCCTCAATTGCTTTTCTTACCATCATTTCCGATTTATACGAAAGTGATGCTGTTGCTTCATCTAATATAATAATTTCTGGATTTTCTACCATAACCCTTGTGAAATTTAACAATTGTTTTTCACCTGTTGAAAAAATATCTGTATCGTTTGAAATTTTAGTTTCATATCCATCTTTTAAGCTCATTATCTTTTCATGCAAATTTAATTTTTTACAAATTCCAATTATTTCGTCTTTTGAAATATCTTTGTTTGCATAGTTTATATTTTCTAAAATTGTACCATCAAATATTACAACTTTTTGCATTATATATCCTATTTTATTTCTTAAACTTCGTATACTATATTCTCTATAATCTTTTCCATTTATTTTAATCGTTCCTTCATCTACATCATAAAATCTACATAGCAAATTTACTAAACTTGTTTTTCCACTACCAGTTCTTCCTATTAATGCAATACTTTGATTTTTTTGTGCTTCAAATGATATATGATTTAATACATTTTTTTCACTATTGTATGAAAAACTAACTTTATTAAATTCGACTTTTTCTACTTTCTTTAGTTCAATTCCAACATCAATATTTTCTTCTTCATTTTGTAAAATGTTATTTATTTTTTCATATGATATTTTTCCAACATTTCTATATTGAAATCCTTCTATTACCCATCTAGCATATGTTTCTGGCGAAGATATGTATCTTGCAAGTATTATCATAGCACCATATGTTATAATTCCTTGCTCTACACTAATAGAACCTATTAGTATATTGATTACTCCTACAAAAGAAACTATAAAATCATATAAGCAACTATATATTCTAATATTTTTTTCTAATTTATTGGCAGACTTTTCATATTGTGAAATTAACACTTTTAATTCTTTTAATCTCTCTTCTTCAATTTCTAATGCTTTTATTGTAGAATATCCTTGAACTTGTTCATTAGACCAATTTAATATTTTAGCATTTGCTTCTCTTTTTAGCTTTGTATATTGAATTGATTTTTTATTGAAAATATGTGTTACAAAAAATCCTATTATATATATTAAGAATGTTATTGTAACAATAGGAATATTTAAATAAGCTAGAACCAATAATGTTCCTACTAATCTTGCTATTCCTGCAAAATATGACCTACATATTCCAGTTCCATACCACATAGAAAATTCTTTAGTGTCATTTATAATATTTTCTAATATTTCTCCTACTCTTATTTTATCTAAATTACTTTGTTTAGTATTTTGTAATTTTTTATAAATTTTCTCACGATAATCGGCTTGTAATTCTTTTTCAAATCCTACATCATTAAAATCTTCAAAAAATGTTGCAATTGACCTCAATATATTAACTCCAAAATAGCTTATACCTAATATTAGTATTAAATTTATATTTTTACTTGGTATTGCATATTCTACCATTATTATTGTATAAGCTATAAAAGCTACAACCATAACACTAGTAATAAACCAGCCGAATTGCTAGTTTAATTGCTTGTTTTTTATAATTTTTAAAAATTTCCTTTAACATTATTTATAATTCCTCATCTTCTAATATTTTGTTATTGCTTATTTCTATAATATCTTTATATAACATATTGTTTTTCATTAATTCTTCATGAGAACCCTCTTCTATAGTTTTATTATTGATAAATAAGACTTTATCACATTTTCTTACAACTTCTGAATCATGCGAAATAATGATTGTTCCTTTTTTCATTTCTATAATATTATTTAATATATTAATTTTTGTCTTTGTATCAAGCTTTGACAATGAATCATCAAAAATAATAAATTTATTTTCTTTAATTAGGCTTCTTGCTATTGCTATTCTCTGTTTTTGTCCTCCAGAAATATTGTTCCCACCCTTACCTATCATATAATTAATTGTATTATCAAATCCTTTTATATCTTCATATATTTCAGCTAACTTCAATACATCTAATATCTTTTTGTCTTCAATATTTTTATTCGTTACATTAATATTATTTTTAATTGTATCTGTAAACAAATATGAATCTTGGAGAACCACTCCTATGTAGTTTCTTAAACTTTTTTTACTAACATTTTTTATGTCATATTTACCTATATAGATATTCCCCGTATAATCATAAAATCCTAACATTGTTTTTGATATAATTGTTTTTCCTGAACCATTATCTCCTATAATTGCTATATTTTCATTCTTTTTTATTGTAAAATTTAAATCTTGCAGTATTGTATTATCATTTAATTTTATAGAAACATTTTCAAAAACAATATCTCCATCAAGTTTTACATTAGGATTCGCATCTTTATCTTCTTCTAATTTCATTAATTCCGCTAATTTTTTATAAGCAACTATAAACTCATTGATTGCTTTTAATTTATCTACTGATTTATATACATACTCTAATATTTTTGTACTATATGTTAATAATATTGATATTGTTGCAAGTGTGAGTTCTCCTTTTACAACTAAAATTCCACCCCATAATAATATAAATGGTTCTTTAAAATTTCTTAAAGTATGTGTTCCTATTCCATATAATACTTTTATTTTAGCCAATTTTATATCTTTTCTTTTGTATTCACTGTTCATTTTTGAAAAATCTTCTATCTCTTTATCTTTTCTATTGAAGATTTTTAACATCTTAGATTCTTCAATTCCTATTGTCGTTCTATTTATTACCTTTCTATTCATATCAACAATATCTTCAACTAATGGTTTTGAAACCTTAAAATACCATATTGATAAAAGGACTATTAAACAACAAATTATGCCTATAAATAATCCTATTGTACTATTTAATTTTAAAGTTTGTGCAACTGCAAATATAATAATAAAAATTGTATCAAAAAATAGATTTATTTGAGAATTAAAGAATTCTGAATAAGTTATAGCATCATTATTTACTCTTTGTATTACATTAGATTTATCTATACTGCTAAACTGCATATATTCTATTTTTGGTATATGTTTTAATATTATTTCTTTAACATTCCTATTTATTTTCAAATTGAATTTTGTGTTAATTTTACTTTTCAAATAATTTACTATAAATACTAATACATTTACTATTATTAGCACAAAAACAAGTATTACAATTTTTGATATTTTACTATCTGAATAGAATAATTTTCTTATTAAAGTTGGAATTACACTTTCATCTCCTATTATAATTCCATCAAGTGCATATTGTATAAACATTGGTATCAAAACTAAAAGTCTCGAATATATTGCACTTAATATTAGAGTTAATACTATATAAAATTTTGTTCCTTTTAATGTTCTGTTTAAAAAACTATTTTTCATTTTTATTGTTCCTTTTTTACTATTTCATTTCTGTTATTATTTTTCTAAATTCTACCATAACATGACAAAAAAATAAAGCATATAACAAATTAAATTGTTACATACTTTGCATTTTAAGTTTTATCTCCAAACATTCCTAAATTTTTATTATCAATTTATACTGCTCCACATACCATATCAACTTCTATCGTTACCTTAATTTTATGATTTTCAACTCGTTTAACCTTATTTTTGACTTTTCTCTCAAAACTAATAAAATCTTCAAAAGCAGTAAATTCAACTATTGTATCGAATCTTTTAGATATAGCGCCGAGCAACACTCCACGTGCGTGGTGGTCAGTCCGTTGAATAAAAGATTTAGTGTTGACATTCAACTTACTAGTCTATTTCTCATTATTAATATTTCTTATTATATTAGAGTCTATTTTATAATTTCTTTCTGCATCCATTAAACCATTTATTTCTTGTTGAACATCTGTTAATTGAGTATAACAATAACCTGATATGT
>CAOKJC010000081.1 GCA_948468685.1 uncultured Clostridium sp.
TTATTATATATTTTGCTAATTTTAGACACAATAAAAAGCGACCTTTTTACTGGTCGCTTTTTTACATAATATCTTGTCATCCGACATTTCTTTGAAATCACTACTGTTTGATCGACTTTTAAATTTTAAATAAATTATGTCTAAAATTTATAAACTTTTTATAGATTTTAGACATATTATTTTTATATTCGTTTCTTCATGCCCTTCTTTTTTACTTACAGCCATTTTCGTGTCATAATCATGCTTACATATATTTTTTATTTTTGGGATTATATTTTTTGATTATTTCTGAAATAATTTTGTCATAGAATTTATATATAATGGATAATAATAAAAATATACAAAATCTCTCACAAAGAACAAAAGCGGATATTAATAACCTTTTCCTATTTAAGACATTTTAAAGTCTGTATCTTTGTTCGTGCGCCAAATTTGTGTGCAAAGTATTTATATTATAGGGAAGTTTGTAGAATATATAATTAAACATTTATGCACATATAGAACTTTTCTATAATATAAAAAAACCCTAATTGGATATACACTACAATTAGGGTTCAATTAAACTTTTTTGTATCTACTTTTTGTTGTCAAGTTCAACTACTTATACTCTTAAGTTTTTTATTTATATTTTTAGTTTGAATTTAAATGACATTCTTTGAACTGAGTTTCTCAAAAAATTCTCAAAATATCATTGTAAGTGATATATAAAGATAAAGCTATTAAAATTGAAAAGCCAATCAACTGCATATTAATTTCAGCTTTCTCATTTAATGGTTTTCTACGAATTGCTTCAACTATTAATATTAAAATCTTTCCGCCATCTAATGCTGGTATTGGTAGAAGATTCGTTACACCTAATGATAAAGAAATTAATGATAACATATATATGAACTCTTTTAACCCATTAGTTTTAGCAACTACTTCTGATATACCAACTGGTCCCATCATTTGGTCTACACCTACTTTTCCTGTAAATAACATTTTTAAATTATCTACTATTGAAAAAGCAAATTCTTTTGTTTCTATTCCTCCATATATTATATAATTAATTAATTTACTTTCAGATCGTTTTAAATTTACGCCTAAATAATATACTGATATTCCTGTTTTTTCATCTTTTATTTCTGTTGGATTAATATTGTATTCTAACAACTGTTCATTTCTTTTTACTTTTAACTGTATTTTATCTCCATTAATTTTTTGCATTATTTTATTTAAATCATATTTACTTTTTACTTTTTTTCCATTTAATTCGATTATTTCATCATTTTGTTGTAATCCTATTTCTTGTGCTACATATCCATCTATTACACTCTCTATTCTGTTTGTTATATATGTACTTGTAGTAGACATTAAAATAAAATATACAACTAATCCAAATATAATATTTACTATTGCTCCTGCTGCAACAATTGCAATCCTCTTAGGAATACTTGCTTTTGAAAATGATCCTGTATTTTCTGACCTTTCTTCTTCGCCTTCCATACTACAAAATCCACCGTAGAGGTATTAGCCTTAGTGCATATTTAGTTTCTTTTCCTTGTTTTTTCCATATTGTTGGTCCAAATCCAATTGCAAATTCATTTACTTTTACTTTACACAATTTTGCAACTATTAAATGTCCTGCTTCATGTATTAATATCAAAAATCCAAGCAAAAATATTATTTTTATAGCTGATATTATAACTGTCAATTTTATCCCTCTTTTCTAAATCATTGTAAATAATATATATGCAAATGGAGCTATAAATAAAACACTATCTATTCTATCTAACATTCCTCCATGTCCTGGTAATAAATTACTATAGTCTTTTACATCTACATATCTTTTTATACAAGATGCTGCAAAATCTCCTATTTGTCCTATTAAACTTAAAACTAAAGCTGTTATTCCTATTATCCAATAAGAGTAGTTAATTGAAAGATTTTTATTTAATATTAATGTATATAGTAACATTAATACTATTGCACTAACTGTTCCTGCAATACACCCTTCAATAGATTTTTTAGGGCTTACTTTACTAAATTTATGTTTTCCTAATCTTTTACCTATGCAATATGCAAAGGTATCAGTTCCCCATGCTGCTAAGAAAACATATACTAATAAAAATTTTCCATTTTCCATTGCATTTATTAAAGTTAAAAACATCATAAATCCTGGTATATAACATATTCCTAGAAATGTATATGCCATATCTTTAAATGTTGTTTTCATATCTGTTGCAATTACTTGGGCAAATAATATTAATAGTATTGTTGGTACTGTTCCCATTAATACTAAATTTGTATATTGTTCTGGTATGTAATTAATGACTGCTACAATAATACAACTTAAATAGGCTACCCATTTTATTGGCTTACATACTTTTGATATTGCACTCAAATATTCATTAACTGCAATTAATGCAATTATAGCAAATAATATTGCTGTTACTAATATATTTGGCATTAATAATATTACTATTAATCCTAATCCTACTATAAATCCTGAAACTATTCTTTGTAAATCCATTTATTTTTTCCTTTCGTTCCGCTACATTTCATTCATTGTCATCCAACTAATGTTTGCAGAATTTACTTTGTAAATTCTGCATAAGATACCTGTAACTACTCTGTATACTATATCTGTAATCGGCAAAGCCTTAACAGCTATAGCATCGCTTTTCTCGAACAGCTATCTTACTTTGCTCCAAATTTTCTGTTTCTTTTTTGATATAATTCTATTGCTTCATCTAAATCTTTTTCGTCAAAGTCTGGCCAATTTTTTTCTATAAATAGAAATTCTGTATATACTAATTGCCATGGTAAAAAATTGCTTAATCTTATTTCTCCACTTGTTCTTATTAATAAATCTGGATCTGGTTGTTCTGATGTATATAAATTGTCTGATATCATTTTTTCATTTATATCTTCAATTTCTATTTTATTTTCTTTTACTTTTTGTGCTATATTTTTTACTGCACTTATTATTTCATCTCTTCCACCATAGTTTAAGGCTATATTAAATGTTGTTCCTGTATTTTTTTTAGTTCTTTCCATACATTTTGCTATGCTGTTTTTCATTTTTTCAGATAGCCCAACTTTGCTTCCGATTATTTTAACTCTTATATTTTCGGAATCTGCTCTTTTACTATAATCATCTAAATAACTTTGGAATAGTCCCATTAATGTTGATACTTCTTCTTCTGTTCTTTTCCAATTTTCTGTTGAAAATGCATATACTGTTATATGTTTTATTCCAATTTTATTAGCATATCTTACTATTTTTTCTAGAGTTTTTGCTCCTTCTTTATGTCCAAAACTTACTGGTAGCCCTTTATTTTTTGCCCATCTTCTATTGCCATCCATTATAATTGCAATATGCTTTGGTAAATTATCTTGTTCCATACTTTCCTCCTGTGCCAAAAGGGACGTCCCTTTTTGGCACATTTTTTATTATTTATATTCATTTGTACCAAATAGGGACGCCCCCTTTGGCACATTTATTTTTGTCTATCTCTAATATATATGGCTAATTGTCTTAAAAATTCTGCCTTTTCTCCATATTCATTAAGTATTGAAATTGCTTCATCTGTAATTCTATTAAGTTCTTTCTTTGCTCCATCTAATCCATAATATGATACATATGTACATTTTCCTAGTTCTTTATCATTTCCAACTGGTTTTCCTGTTATTTCTGGATTTCCTTCTTCTGATAAAATGTCATCTTTTATTTGAAATGCTAAGCCTATTTTATCCGCATAAATTGATAATTTTTCAATATCACTTTCTTTTGCACCTGATAAAATTGCTCCCATTCTTACACATAATTTTAATAATGCTCCTGTTTTATTTTTATGTATGTATTGTAGTAATTCTTTTGATATTTGTTTTCCTTCTAATTCAGTATCTATATATTCTCCTGCTATCATTCTATCAATTGCTTTTGTAAATTCATTAAATGCTCTTACTTTATTTTCAAAGCATTCTTTATATTGATTTTTTACAGAATATGCAATTTCATCACTTATTACAATATATGCTTGATTTAGTAAGCCATCTCCTGCTAATAATGCTGTTGCGTGATTAAATTGTTTATGATTTGTTGGTTTTCCATGTCTGAAGTCATCATTATCTATTTCAGGTAAATCGTCATGTATTAATGAAAAGTTGTGTATCATTTCTATTGCAACTGCAAATGGCATACATTCTTCATAGTCTTCTTTAAATAGTTCATATGTTGCTAATACTAATATTGGTCTTAGTCTTTTTCCTCCAGCCATTAAGCTATATTCCATAGAATTGTTTAGTATTTCTTCTGGACATTTTCCTTTTCTTAAATGTTTTTCTAACTCTCTATTTACAATATCTTGATACTTTTTTAAATTTTCTTTAAACTCCATTTTTACTTCCTTTACTAAAATTGAATATATTACATTTTATTACTAATACTAAACAGACATTACTTCTTTTTCTTTATTTTCTAATATTTTGTCTATTTCTTCAACACTTTTATCTGTTAATTTTTGAATTTCATTTTCAGCTTGTTTTAATTCATCTTCTGTTATATTTCCTTCTTTTTGTTCTGCTTTCGCTTCTTCAATTCCATCTCTTCTTATTGCTCTTATAGATATTTTAGCTTCTTCTGCCATTTTCTTTATATCTTTTACTAAATCTTTTCTTCTTTCTTCAGTTAATTCTGGGAATGAAAGTCTTATTACTTTTCCATCATTGTTTGGATTAATTCCAATGTCTGATGCTAATATTGCTTTTTCTATTTCTTTTAATACACTCATATCCCATGGTTGTATAACTATTAATCTTGCTTCTGGTACAGATACTCCTGCTACTTGATTTATTGGTGTTGGTGTTCCATAATAGTCTATTCTTATTTTGTTTAATATTGCAGGGTTTGCTCTTCCTGCTCTAACTTCTGATAATTTTTCATTGTATACATTTATACTTTTTTCCATTTTTTCTTTTATATTTGTAAAATCCATAATTTTTTCTCCTTCTTTTTTGTCCCATCGGGGACGTTTCTTTTTTAAGTCATCTGTTCAAGCTTTGCTTGCTACAGATGACTTATGCAAAGCTGGGACATTTTGTCCAATCTGGGACACATGTTATTTAACTAATGTTCCTATTTCTTCACCCTTAACAGCTCTTACTATATTTTCTGGGTCTGCTATTCCAAATACTAGTAGTGGTATATTATTATCTCTACATAGCGCTGTTGCTGTTGAGTCCATAACTTTTAAATCTTTTTCTAATACTTCTAAATATGATATTTTATCATATCTTTCTGCATTTTTGTCTATTTTTGGGTCTGCAGAATATACTGCATCTATTGCTTTTCCAAGTAATATAATGTCTGCATTTATTTCTGTTGCTCTAAGTACTGCTGCTGTATCTGTTGTAAAGTATGGATGTCCTGTACCACAAGAGAATATAACAACTCTTCCTTTGCTTAAGTGTTTTTCTGCTTTTCTTATTATAAATGGTTCTGCTATTTCTCTCATTTCTATTGCTGTTTGTACTCTTGAGTGTATTCCTCTTGCTTCTAGTGCATCTTGTAGTGCTAATCCATTCATTGCTGTTGCTAGCATTCCCATATAGTCTGCTGTTGCTCTTTCCATTTGGTGTCCATTTCTTCCTCTCCAGAAATTTCCTCCTCCTACTACTATTCCTACTTCAACTCCCATTTGTGTTACTTCTTTTATTTTGTCGCATATTTTTCCTACTGTTTCTACGTCTACTCCTGTTTTGTTGTCTCCGGCTAATGCCTCTCCACTTAATTTTAAAAGTACTCTTTTATATTTGGCTTCTGACATTTTTTCACTCTCCTTATTTTTTTCATTATCGCTATTCTATCATATATTTTTAAAATTGAATATATTTTTTATAAATTTTGTTAACTTTTTTATTTTAATATCAATTATCATAAGAAATGGAAAAAATGATATAGATTTTATATTCACTATATCACTTTTAAAAATATTATATTTTTATTCTAAATTGAAAAGCATGGATAAACATCGCTACTGTAACCCCCTGCCAATTGATTACAATCTCCACCATTCGAATCACAATAAACAACTGATTGGATTCCATAATACTCGTTTTTAGATAAAGATCTTGTCCATGCAACAGATGGTATCCCAGCACTAATACTTGAAGTAGTAAAATATTTGTATCGTTTTCCATCTGCTCCTACACTACTTCCGTCTTTTTCCTTCTTCCCATATTTCAGTTGCTGATAATAACCATAAATAGTCATTTGAAATAGAAGCTTTGGAAGCATTGTATGCAGCATAATATAATTTTTTTACATTTTTTATTATTGTTTTATTACTAATTCCATTCCAAATAGTATTATTTAAATGAGATCTGACATTTGCTCCATTCCATCCTCCATGAGGTTCCATTGGAGTAGCAATCATCCCCATATTACCTATTGCTTTTGTAAATTGAAATGATATTCCTGCATATTGGTTATTTTCTCCATAAGCAGATGTTTCTGATAATTCATCATGATTAAATCCTAAAATTCTTGCTGTATAAGTTGTTCCATTACTTGTTAATGTTTTTGTATCTCCTACTCCTATTTCAAAAGTTTTTCCATTAACTGTAACTTGAACTCCTATTGTATCATTTGTAACTTTTTTAGTAGTATCTTCTAATTTTGAACTATCTGAAATTACTTTAGCTGCTGCTGATAAATCTTCCCATGTTATATTTGATGGTATAGCTTTTTTAGTATGTGATGTAAGTACAGTTGGAGGTGGTGGAGCTACTTTTATTTTACACTCAGCTTTTTGGCTTTCACATCTTACTGTTACTATTGCTTCTCCTTCTACTTTTGCTACTAACTCTATTTTTCCTTCTTCTGTTTTATTTGCTTCTATTATAGTACTATCACTAGATGTTACTGTTACTTCTGGTTTTTTATTCATTTCTTCTAAATTTGTTTCATTTGTATTTACTATAATTTCTCCATTATTAAATATTATCTCATAGTCTTTTCCATCTACTTCTACAAAATATCTTACAACTGTTCCTTCTGAATAAACTAATGTATAAGTTACTGTTTTTTCTACATTTCTTTCCATTGTTATATTCTCTTCACTTAATGCTATTCCTGTTATACTATTTGTTCCTCCTGCTATTTCTTTTATTGTATATCCTTTTTCTTTTAAGTCACTAATGGCTGATGCTATTGTTGCATTCTCTCCATTTGTTATTTCATCTATTTGTCTTTCCATATATGATATTCTTGCAATTTCTTCTATTTCTTTTAGTTTTGACAATTTTGCTGCTTCTCCTGCTTTTGTTAATAATCCACTATTTGTTAATGAATTTATTGCTATACCGTGCTAATATTAACAAAATTATAATGGTAATAATATTATTTTATTACTATTGTTTAACCAACTATCTGTAAAATGTTATCT
>CAOKJC010000082.1 GCA_948468685.1 uncultured Clostridium sp.
CAATTATTGTTATTATTAGTGAAATTCCTACTCCTATAAATATGTTTTTTATTGTTTTATTTTCATTTATTGGTATATTTTCCATCATATCACTTTCCTTTCGTTTCGCTTTGTTTTTCTTATCATAAATTAAAAGTTCAAACTTAATACATTATATTCTCTTTTATTTTTTAATATGCTTTTTAGGTTACAGTTTAGTAAAAATTTATTTAAATTAATTGAAATTGTTGATATATAAACATTTTGAAGATAAAGACCCAATGGTAGACCCTAGATATGTTTTTATCAAAAAATGTTTATATATCAACAATTTTATAGCATTTTTATTACTGAACTGTAACCTTTTTAGTAAAAATTTCAAAAATAGGCTTGACAAACTATATAAAAATGAGTTACAATATATAAGCGTTAGGAAAATGAACTAAATAACCATGGTGGATGTAGCGCAGTTGGTTAGAGCGCCAGTTTGTGGCACTGGAGGCCGTGGGTTCGAGTCCCATCTTCCACCCCATTTAATTTAATATATTGGACTGTAGCCAAGCGGTAAGGCACCAGACTTTGACTCTTTATCGTTTCAAAGTAATTCCAAACTCGCAAAGCTTGTTCAATAGAGAGATTGAAAGATTTAATGTTTTTCAAAAAATGCAAATGTCAAACAGAATGTCAAACAAACTCTCACAAAAACAAATTTTAAAATTTAATATTAAACATTGGGCTGTAGCCAAGCGGTAAGGCACGTGACTTTGACTCACGCATGCGCTAGTTCGAATCTAGCCAGCCCAGCCAATTTAAAGAATTATCTAATTAAACTTATTCTCGACAAGTGGGTTTAAATATGATAATTTTTTTATTTTTATACAAAACTAATTGCATTTGCCAAAACATTGGCAGAAACATTTTTAGTATTACTTTCTAAATGTGTATATAAATTTGCAGTAGTAGAATAGGTAGAATGACCTAACCATTCTTGAATAGCTTTCATAGGAATATTCTTTGCTAATAATAAACTAGCACAAGAATGTCTTAAATCGTGGAAACGAATGTGTCGCAGATTTTGTTTTTTCAATAGTAATGAAAAATGGTCTGTTATATATTCTGGTCTAAATATTTTTCCTATACTATCTACAAAGATATACTCTTTATATTCTTTGTTGTAACTATCTCCACAAAGTTTTCTATTGCTTTCTATTTTTTTCTTGTGTTCAAGTAAAGTTTCTTTTATTTCTGGTATCAATGGTAATGAACGATAACTAGAACTATTTTTAGTTTTATCTTTTAAAAGTAAAGTCCTTTTATCATTTACAATAGTTTCTACAACTTTATGCTTAATTGTTATTGTGTCATTTGTAAAATCAAATGCAGACCATTTTAAACCTAAAACTTCACTTCTTCTTAATCCATAAAAACTAGCAATTAGTATAACAATTTCTAATGGATCTCCTTTAGATTTTTCAAATAAAGTTTGTAATTCTTCTAAATTATAACAATCTCCAATAAATTGTTCTTTTTTTGGTCTTTCAATTTTATCAGCTGGATTAGTTGGGATAATATCAAGTTTCATAGCACAATCTAATGCTTTTCTTATATTTGCATGATAGTGTAATACAGAATTTCCACCTAATCCCTTTTTATATAAATAATCATAAAATTTTTGTATATGAACAGGTTTTAAATCTTTTAACTTGATATTTTTACCTTTGAAATATTCAGTTATTTTAGTAACTATTGTTTTATATGAATAATAGGTGTTTTCTTCAGTTTTGTGTTTATAAGACTCTAGCCACTCATTTAGATATACTTCAAAATATTTTTCTGCTTCATCAGTTTCAAAAGTAGATTCTGTTGGTAAATAATCTTTATAATTTTGTTTAATTTCATCTAGCTTTTGATTTGCTAATCTTTTGTTATTTCCTTTTTCTGTAATTCCTGTAGGAATCCATTTTTGTTTTCTTTTGTTGTTACTATCTCTGTAACTTAAAATAACATAGTATAAACCATGTTGTATAAATAGGTTTGCTGTTATATTCATAAATACTCCTTTCTTTTCATAACAACTAACATTAACCTACTTATTGATATCATAACTATAATACCATGAAAGTAAATTAAAATCTAGTTATATTTCGTTTTGGTTTGTTAAATAGGCGATAACATTTCTTTTTGGTATTTTATATTCTCTACCAACTTTTAAGGCTTGAATGGTATTATTTTTTACTAATCTGTATGCAAGTGTAATACCAATACCAAGCATTTCTTTTAATTGTTTGATATCTACTAAATCTGGATATGAAGTAAACATCATTTGATAATTTTCTTTAATAGTACCCATATTGTAAGTCCTCCTTTCACTAAAATTCACAATAAAAAAGACCTATTAAGTAATCTTAATAAGAGTCCTGTTAATAACTATAAACATATCTATTTTTATATTTTTGTGTTGGTACTTTGATATTCATATTAATTGATTTTGGAATATCAGATCCAACCTTCAATTTTCTATCTATAACTAAATTTCCTTTGCTGTTAGTGTGATATATGCTAGACCATTTTGCAAGAGCATAATCTGACATAGTATTACTATTATAAGATAATTCCATTGCATCTTGTCTTTGTTGTGCTAACATTTGCTCATAACTGCTGTCATCTTTCTTTGGTCTATCATAAGTTTTAAAATATTCTTGTAAATAAACTTTTCTATTTTCTGCATTTGTTTTTTTACGAGATTCTTTTTCTTCTTTGTTTCTTTTGTCAGTTTTTACAACCTTTGAAATATAAGGACAGCTTTTTCCAACTATTTTAGCAATTTCATTTTGTTTTAGATGTTGATTGTAATATAAGTGTAAAATCTGTTCTTTAGTATTCAATTATTTTTCATCCTCCTTTGGTTAATTTTTTGTTTGCAAGTTTTTAAATACAATTCGCCTATTGACATTTGTTATTAATTGTTGTATCATTATATTGTAAAAAATCTTACATAACAATTTCATATTGTTATTATACGATCATAATTTATATTTGTCAATACAATTTTAAATATTTTGTTAAAGTTTTTTACAAAAACAAAAATTAAAGGAGATAAAAAATGAGAGAATTACCTCGCCATCTTGTTTTAGAAGATTTTTATATATGGTTTAATATGAAAGATAAAGAAGAATATTATGCAACACCACTATATTTATATAATGTATTAAGAAAAGATACAGACAAACAAAATGATGAAGAAAAAAAGAAAGATGAAACAAGAGTATATTTAGAATTAGAAAAAGATATTTCAAAAACAAAATTAAATAAGAAAAAAGAAGTTATTAGACAACCTTCAACTATTTATATTCATTATGCAGAAAGCATAGGCTCATTGTTAATAAACTTTTTGAATGCTGATTTTTCATCTTTTGAATCTGCATATAATACATTTTTCTATGCCTATGGTTTTGAATTAATAAAAGAATATACACCTTACATATATTCAAAAACTGATGAATGCATAACAGATGTAGAATTTATGAAAATGTTAGAAGATATTTATAACACAAGTTTAGATGATTTATTAGAATGGCAAGACAATTTCAAGAAATGTGTAGATTTTGTCTATAACTTAAATGGAAATGAAGAATTAAAAGAATATAGTACATATTCAAAATTTGTTGCTTATACAATTAAACACAACGAATTTTATACATATTCACAAGATGTAGAGGTTATATTAGATAATTATATAAACATACATAATCATCATAATAATGAAAGTATAGAAAATTTAATAAAAGGTATAAACGAAAAGAATCCAAAATTAGAATTACACGATGTTTATACAAGTACAAAATTAAGAAGTATTTGCTTTACTATATTAGATCAATTAGTAAGACAAGAGAATTTACCAATTAAAACTTGTCAAATTTGTGGTAGATATTTCATACCAACCTTTAGACAAAATGAAATTTATTGTGATTTAAAAAATGTTGATGGTAGTTCTACTTGTAGAGATAAAGGAGCAAGTGAAACTTATAAAAAGAGTCTTGAAAGTAACCCAGCATTATTACTTTATAGAAGAACGTATCAACAAAAAGTTATGACAGTATATAGAAACAAAGAAAACAAACAATTAAAGAAGGATTTTGACAAGTGGAAGAAAGAAGCACAAGAGAAAATTAAATTATTCAAAAAGGGCAAACTAGATGAAGATACTTTGTATAATTGGATGAAAGAAAATAAATAAGAGGAGTAATGATTTTGAACATATTAACTGAAATTGAATATTTAAATGAAAAATATAAAGTAAATAATGCTAATGGCATAGAAAATATTAGCTCTCCTAACTACACATTTATTAATGGTCATATACCAATACTTTTATCAGCACCACACGCTGTAAAACAAGGAAGAAATGGAATGCAAAAAGCAGAAGATACAAATACTGGAGGAATAACTGAATATCTATGTAATGCTAGTAATTGTTATGGAATTATTAGAAATCACAATAAATTAGATGACCCTAATAATGATAATTTTGGATTAGGATTAGCTTATAAACAGAAAATTCTTAGTGCAATTAGAGAATATAATATTAAATTAGTTTTAGATATACATGGATGTAACAATTCCCACGATTTTGATTTCTGTATAGGAACTAATAGTAGAAGAAATTTAAATGGACAAGATAATATATTAGACATTTTAAATATTGGCTTGAGTTCTATTGGTAAAACAGCAATTGATGAATATTTTAAAGCTAGTTTAGATGGAAATATTTCGAAATATGTATCACATAATTCACCTATTCCAAGTATTCAACTAGAAATATCAAGTGAATTTAGAAGAGATAATAATCGTTTAGAGCAATTGTTGTTAGTGTTACAAACAAGTATTAATAATATTAATAAAAGATATTTATCTAATGAAAAAGAATTAGAAATATAAAAAAATTAAAAAATTAGTGTTAAAAATTTAAATTTAATGCTATAATAAAAATGTGTTGGAGGAGAGAAAAAATTATGGATAATATAACTTTAATGGAATATTGGATAAATAGTTCAAATAGAGACTATGAATCAATGAAAAAGAATTTTGAAATAAAACAATATACTTGGGCATTATTTATAGGACATTTAATGATAGAAAAATTACTGAAAGGACTATATGCTAAAAATAATACAGATAATCCATATACAATAAAATCTCATAACTTATTAGCATTAGCACAAAAGTGCAATATTGAATTAACAGATGAGCAAGTCCAAAAATTAAAAATGATAACGCAATTTAATATAAGTGCAAGATACGAAGATTATAAGAATGAATTTTATGAACTTTGTACTGAAGAATATACTACAGAACAAATTAATAATATTGAGGAGGTAAGAACATGGTTAAAAGAGTTATTAGCAGAGAAATAATGGAATCAATAGAAAAGTATATTGAAAGAATTAGTCAATATTATAAAATTGAAGCAATAATACTATTTGGATCTTATGCTAAAGGAACTGAAAACGAAGATAGTGATATTGATATAGCAGTAATATCAAGTGATTTTAAAAATATCATTCAAGATGGAGCTGATTTAATAGGTTATACATGGAAAATAGATACTAGAATAGAGCCACATCCAATTAGAACAGAAGATTATGAAAATATTGCTACTCCTTTTGTACAAGAAGTTATAAATACAGGAATAAAAGTAGCATAAAATGAAAACAAAATGTATTTATATAAGGAGCTAAAGAATGAATTTATATGTTATAAGGCATGGAGAAACTAATATGGGCAAGAATAAAATTATTGCTACAGAAAATGAACCTTTAAATGATAATGGAATACAGCAAGCAATTAGTGTTGGAAAGGAATTGAACGAACTAGATATTAATATAATTTATTGTTCACCCATAGAGAGAGCAAAGCATACACTCAAATTATTAAATTTGGATAATAATATTCCAGTAGTTATAGATGATAGATTAAAGGAAAGAGACATGGGAATATATGAAAAAGTGTCTTTTGATGATTTAGATTGGAAAAAGTTTTGGAGTTATAATTCTGATTTGAGATATTCTGAATTAGAGCCAATGAAAAATGTATATGAAAGAATAAGTGGTTTTTTAGATGAAATTAGATTACAAAAACATAATAAAAATATTCTTCTTGTAGCTCATGGTGGAGTGCTAAGAGCGATTCATTGGTATTTTAATGGTATAGATAATTCATTATTTACATGTGAAAATTGCAAGATATATAAGTATAATTTTTAAATTTGAAATGAGGCGAATAAGAGATGAAAATAACTTTTATAGGTACAGGAACTATGGGATGTACAACTAGGTGTAACACAAGTATATTGGTAGATGATATATTATTTGATATAGGTATGGGAACAGTAAAACAGATAGAAAGACTAAAAGTTTATACAAAATCAATTAAATATTTAGTAATATCACATTTTCATGCAGATCATTTTTTAGATATTCCAAATTTGCTAATTGGTAGAGGAATAAGAAAAGAAACAGAAAACTATAAACTTACTATTATAGGACCAACAGGATTAAGAAAGAAAACAATAGATTTAATGAATTTTACACATAGTGATGGAGATTATCATAAGTACGATAATATAGAAGAAAAATATAATATTGAATTTATAGAATTAAATAATGCAGAACAATATTGTACAAACGATTTTAAGATAACAGCCTTATCATTGAAACATGGAGAATGTTTACCAATCAATGGATATGTATTGGAAAAAGGAGATAAGAAAATATCATATGCATGTGATACAAGTTTTTGTGATAACTATTATAAAATGTGTAACATATCAGATTATATGTTTTCAGATGTAACAGGGGTGAAAACAACAGAAATGCACATAGGATTGGATGATTATAAGGAATTATATGCAAAATACCCAAATTGTAAATTTTATGCTATTCATAGAGCTGATTATGATACTAATGGAATTGATAGCGTAAAATTTCCAAATGATGGAGATATATTAGAAATATAATTACTAAAATAATAAAGGACAATATAACTCAATTCTGCCACAGAGAGGCAAAATTGAGTTATATTTCTAAATCCCACTCTTTTTCTAGTTTTTCTTCATATTTGATTTGTTCTACTGGGTCAATAAAAGTATGGGTTTCTTCTTCAAAAGTTTTAACTAATTCTTTTGATTCGCCAATACCAAATTTATGACAAATCCAATCAATAAATTTTTCAATTGTTTCATAGAATTTGTCTATGATTTTGTGTAGATGATTATTTTCTTTTTCTAATGACCTAATTTTACTTTTGTATTTATATTCAATGTCAA
>CAOKJC010000083.1 GCA_948468685.1 uncultured Clostridium sp.
GATTGTCATCACTTAAAGAATATCTGTCGTGTGCTTCTATATATACTTTCCCTGATGTTGGTCTATCAACTCCTCCTAACATGTGCAATAATGTAGATTTTCCACTTCCACTCGCTCCTATTATTGCTACAAATTCTCCTTTTTCTATTGAGAATGATACATTATCTACTGCTTTTACTGTATTTTCTCCTTTTCCATATACTTTACTTAGGTTCTCTACCTTTAATATTTCCATTAACTTTCCTCCTTTTACTTAAGCTTTGCTTTTTACAACTTTTTTCAATGTTTGCAACTTCCCTTTGGTCAGTTGTATAAGTTAGCTGTACAGTCGCTTCGCTCCTTATAACTAATTTAAGTATATTTTCTTAAAGTGACTTTTAAGTGACTTTTAAAAACATTTCACTAATATTACAAAATTATTACTATATTACAGTTGTCTTAAAAGTTATGGAAACACTTGATTAAATATTAGGATTAATATAAAATATACGTAAAGGAGTGTCTTTAAAAATGAATACAAATAAATTTAGTCAATTACCAAGATATGAAAACATTTTTAATAATTTAAAAAAAGTTTTAAATCAATATATAAAAATGTCAGGAAGTAAGAAAATACATAATTTTAATTTTAAACAAAAAAACTTAAATGATTCTGGTTTTGAAAATAATTTAATTGAGAATAATCTTAATCCTTCTGAATTACTCGAAGAAATCAAATCATCCTATCTTAGTAGAGATTATTTAGAAGGCGAAATTGGATTAATAGATGGTCAAGATCAATATGATGGTATATTTAATCTTGCATTATATACACTTATAACAAATAGAGTAGGAAAATTGTATCAAAGTGAATTTAATGGAAATTCTACTCTTGATGATACTACAAGAACAGCCTATAAAGAAACTTATAAAAAATTAATGGTCCAAAAAAAAGATGCAACTACTAAACTAATTTATAGCTTATTTATATATAAAGAAACTGAAACTGATAACGATTTCTTTTATGGTTGTAGAACTGATGACTTTGGTAATAGTTCTTTCGTTATTGATTTACCAATATATGGGCAAATTAGTGTACATTATGGTTCAAAGGAAAATCTTGAAAACATAGAATATATTGCAAAGCAAAATATAAACCTTATTTTAGAGAAAAAATTAGAATTAGGTCAAATAACAGAAGATCAATTCGAAAAAATTAAAGGTAAAGCAGAAAATGAAGGAATACTTCCTAAATATACTGGAAAGTTATATGAATACAGTTCAGCTATTCCCCTTGACTACTGTGGTGAAAAATTTGAAATTGCCCAAAAAGATTTAAATTTATCTGGAAAAATGATAAGTTCTATAAGCGATGAAGATATAAAAACAATAAGTGAAAATAGAAAATACAATAGTAGAGAATTATACTATTTTGCAATAAAAAGTGACTTTTCTAAGGAACAATTAGAAAAATTATCTGGATATTTACAAGAAAGAGATAAAGAAATTTCACAAAATCTAACTACTCAAAAACGTTCAACTATTAATGTTCAAGAAATTGGTAGACAAGCTGTTAATTTAACTTCTGCTAAAGATAGAAAAAATGTAGGTAATCATGAAGATATGCGTGATGCTGCTACAAAAACAAATTCTAAGGAGAAATAAATATGATAACTATATATACAAATGAAGAATATTCTAAATCATATACTGAGTTACTTGAAATATTAAAATATTTTTCAAAATCTGATTTAATAAAAATACCTCAGAATATATTAAAGAGATATATAAAAGATAGAGATATAAACCATAATTTTTCTTATAATCCAAAATTAGATATAGACAAACAGAATATTTCAAAATTAACTCAAATACTACTTGCAAATTTATATATAAAATATTTTGCAGATGAAAATGAAAGACAATGTATAGAAAATAAAGATTTAGAAGAACTAGCTGAACTAGAAAAGAAAAATCAAGAAGAATATAATATTGAAACTATATTTAATCAAAGAAAAGAAAAATCTATTATTGATGCTTCTATTAATAATAGTACAACTGATATAACAAGCTTAACTGTTATACCTGATAAAGAAAATATATTTAAAAGAATTTTTAATAAAATAAAACACATTCTTAAATTGACATAAAATGCAAAACATGTTATAATATCTAATGTACGTAAAAACTTACATTTAGAAGAAAGGAGACTATTTATGAACTATTTTTTAGAAATAACTAAAATGATTGAAGAATTTTGCAATACCTCTCCTTCTCCCGATTCAAGAATTGATTATCTTAAAAGTGCAGAAAGAATCTCAAAGTTGCACTTAGATGCTATCATTCTTGAAGAAGAAGGCGTAAAAAGCAATGACGAAAGGATAGTTAAAATCTATGAAGAAATTTCAAAAATTTTGGAAGGTTAATATGTCTCGGAAAAAGACCTATATAGCACAGTATTTGAGCTATATAGGCCTTTTTTAAATTTATTTCATATATTTAATAACAAATTCTGTACCTTTTCCAATCTCAGATGTACACATTATCATTCCATTATTTTTCTCAATTATGCTTTTAGCTAATGCAAGACCTATTCCAACACCATTTTCAGATGAGTTTTTACATTTATAAAATCTTTCAAAAATATGTCTTAAGTCCTCTCTAGAAATCCCCTCTCCTTCATCTCTTACAGTAATTTTTGTAAATAAACTATTTTCTTCATACTTTATAAAAATATTTCCACCATCTTTATTATGTTCAATACAATTTTTTATTATATTTGTAATAGCTTCTTGTTGCCATTTATAATCTCCATCAAATACTATTTCTTTATCACCTTCAATAATTATATTTTGATTTCTAATTTCTATTGGTATTTCCAAATTTTTAATTATATCAGCAATAAAATAACTTACATTAATTTCTTCAAAGTAAAAATCCACAACATCTGCATCTAATTTTGATAATTTAAGCATTGAAATTACAAGCCAGTTTATCCATTCTATTTGTCTACTAATCTCAAATATAAACTTACTTTTTGTATTGTTGTCCATATCAGGATTTTGTTTTATATTATCAAGCATTATTGCTATTGATGTTAATGGTGTTTTTAACTGATGTGATATATCTTGTACTGATACTTTCAAATTTTCTTTATCTTTCTTTGAATTCTCACTTTCTTCTTTTAACATAACTGTAATTTTATATAATTCATTTTTCAAATTGCTTAATTCATCTTCACTATTTTCTTGAATATCTAATTGATAATTCCTATTTCTTATTTCATCTATATATTGTCTAATTTCTTTTAATTTTCTATCTCTTTTATGTAGATACATTAAAATTATAAAACACCATAAAAAACTGAACAAAATTATTATAATTACATTTATTTTTAAATTTCTTTCCATTTGATTTTGGACAAGTATAATACTATTTATATTTTCTTCATATATTCCATATTTTTTTAATTCTTCTTTTCCAATTTTTAAATCTTTACTATTAATATCAAAATTCAATATCTCTATGATTTCTTTTGTATCAATTTCTGGATATTTTTCTTTTACTTTTCCCATAATATTTGAGATTGTTTTATTTACAATATTATTTAATTTTTCATATTGCTTATTGGTTACATAGCATATTAATAAACTTGAGATTATTGTAATGATAGTCATTGGTATAATTAGATATTTTAAATTCATATTTCTAAACTTGCTCATTTTGCTAAATTTACCTTTCAAACTTTAATTAAATTTTAATCCCCTATTCTATAACCTAAACCTCTAACAGTTTTAATTATATCTTCATCTCCCAATTTTTCTCTTATTCTCTTAATATAAACTGTAAGAGTATTATCATTAACAAAATTACCAGCAATATCCCATATTTTATCTAATAATTGTTCTCTAGTAATCAATTTATTTTGATTAGAAAACAACATTAACAATATTTTATACTCTAAACTTGTAAATATTATCTCCTGATTATTTTTATATACTTTAGCCATATCAGTATCAATTTTTATATCTTTATATTGAATTATATTAGATTTCTCTATATTTTTATCATATCTTCTTAGAACAGAATTAATTCTTGAAATTAGCTCTCTAGTTCTAAAAGGTTTAACAACATAATCATCGGCACCTAAATCTAATCCAATAACCACACTTGTTTCTTCATCTTGTGCTGTCAAAAATATTACTGGTATCTCTAATTTTTCTTTAATAAATTTACATATATCAAATCCATTACCATCTGGTAATGTAACATCAAGTAATACTAAGTCTATCTTTTCTTTTAATATAACTTCTTCCGCTTCTTTTTTCGTCTTACTTGATACTATTTGAAAATTTTCTTGCTCTAATGAATATTTTAATCCCATTATTATTGTTTCATTATCTTCTACTAATAATATTTTTTTCATGTCTATACACTCTCTTTTCTTTTTAATGCCTCAGTATATTGATATTTAGCATTACTTATTATATCTTCTAAAGAATCATTTGTATTACAACTTATTGGTATCCAATATTTTATATCACTATTTATAAGGCTTATATTATCATATATTTTATCATTTTGATTTCTTATGTAATTTGATAACTTATATAATTTTACTACTTTTTCCTCAATTTCGTCATAATTATTTACATTAATACTAACTTTATATTGTAAAAACTCTGTATTTCCATAATTTTCATAAACTTCTGTTTTTTCTTCTATATTAAATTCCTTTAAAAATTCCTTATCAGGATAACTTTCAACATAATATTTAAATCTTTGTGCAGAATAATCATCCATCATACTTGCACCTCTACTAAAAACGTTAAACTTTATATTTTTATTATTTTGAGGGCTTACAACATACAATCCTCTTTTATTTCCCTGTTTAGTAGTTGTAGAATAATCTTCAATTATTTCAAATTTTTCTCCATTATATATATGTTTCAATTCTTTTATAACATCTCTTGGTAAATACTGCTCAACTTGTCCATAAAACCAAAAAATAACTCCTAATACTACTAATGTAAAAAATACAGCTAATATTGCAAACATTGACCTTGAAGTCAGATTAATTAGTAATGAAAATGTTTTTGCTTTTTTTGTATCTTTTGGTTTAAATTGTTTTATATCAACATTCATTTCTTTTTCTCTTTGTGTTTCATATTCTTTTTGCCATTTTTCTAGTTCTTCCCATTCTTCTTTATTTCCCATTTTATTTTCTCCTTTGTGTCCAAAATTTTCCTATCATTAACAGATGTGTCCCCAATTAAGATAGCCGTTCGAGTAAAATGAGTTACGGATATCTTATGTCGTAACTGGGACAAAATGTCCCAAAAAGAAACGTCCCCAATGGGACACTATTTTAAAATCGTCCTAATTTTCTTAATTAAATAATGACTTCCTCCACTACTATTATTTTGAACATTTTCAACCATACTAATAATTAGCATATCTCTTCCAGAAGAATTATTAATTGTAAAACAATCAAACCATCCTAAAGTTCCACTATCTGTATCACTCATTGAATTTTTTAATTCTGCTGTTCCTGTTTTTCCTGCAATTGTCAATCCACTTATTTTCATATCATTTGCTGTTCCTTCTGGGCTCTCTACTACTTGTATCATTGCATTTTTTACTGCATTTGTAGCAGCCTCTGTAAATACTTTTTCTTTTAAGTATTCTACTTCTGCATTTTCTTTATATTCAATATATGGTTTTACCATATTTCCATTATTAGCAAACGCTGAATATACTGATGCCATATGTATTGGATTTACTAATATATCTCCTTGTCCATATCCTGAGTCTGCAAGCTTTTTCTCTGTTGTCATTGCTTTATTTGAACCTGAAGAGTATTGTGATTTTCTTAAAGTTAATGGAAATTCTATTTGTTCATTAAATCCTATTTTGTCTAAATTCTCACAAAATGTGTCTTTTCCAATTTGAAGTGATGCTTGTGCAAAAAATATATTATCTGAATGAATTATTGCATTTGCTACATTTTTCGCTCCGTTATATGCTGTTAATGTTGTTACATAGTCGCTTCCCCAACTTTTATCTTTTTGCCATTTTAATCCTGTATAATTAAAAGTTGTGTTTTCTGATATTTTCCCTGTTGATAATCCTATTGCTGCTGTTATAGTTTTAAATGTTGATCCTGGGCAATAACTTTGTATAAATCTATTATATAATGGTTTATTTTTATTATTATTTAGTTCTTCCCATTGTGAATTTGTTAATCCTAATACAAAGTCATTTGAATTATATGATGGTGTACTAACACATGCTAATAATTCTCCTGTTTTTGGCTCCATTACTACAAATAAACCTTTATCTTCTTTCATTTCATTATATAACTGTTTTTGTAGATTACTATCTATTGTTAACATTACATCTGTTCCATCTTTTTTATCTTGTTTTGCTAGTGTTTTTAATTTATTTCCATTTTCATCTTCTATGTAAATTTCTTTTCCATCTATTCCTCTTAAAGTCTCTTCATAACTAAGTTCTAATCCTGTTTTTCCTATTATACTACTTGAATTATAGCATTCTTCTGCCTTTTCTTTTAGCTCGTCTGCATTTATTGGTTGCACATATCCTATTAAATGCGCTGCTTCTTCTCCTAATGGATATACTCTAGCTGCTGTACTTTGTATCATTACTCCTGAAATTTGTGATAATTCTTCTTTCAATTCAGTATTAGTTGCAGATATTTTTTTAATTGGTACAAATGTGTCTTCTTTTGCCCATGATGCTGAAAGTTGTGAATTTATATAATCTATTGAGGCACCTGTCAATTCTAATATTTTTTCAATATCTTTTTCTCTGCTTTCTACTAATTTTCCTGGTACAATTCCTACATTTGAAACACTTCCATTAATAGCTAGTCCTTCTCCATTTCTGTCTAATATTTCTCCTCTGTTTCCTTTTAGTGTTGATACTCTAACTTTATCTGTATTTCTTAATTCTGGAAATATCATACTTGATACCCAGTTTATTTTGTATTGCTTGTCTTCTTTTACTAATTTTGCAATATTTGTAAAATTTATATTTCCAGCTGATGTTGTCATTTTTTCACTATATGTTATTTTTGTAATTCCTTTTTCTTTTTTAATATCTGAAATTTCTATTTCTATATTTACTGCATCAATTCCTTCATATATGTTTTTATTTCTCTTAATAAAATCTTCTTGATTTACTTGAGTTTTACTGTCTTCTGAAATCAAATTATATATTTCTTCATATTTTTGTTCATTTATGAAAGATATATATTTATTTAATGTTTATTCTGGTTT
>CAOKJC010000084.1 GCA_948468685.1 uncultured Clostridium sp.
AATCTTGCTTGAAGTCCCATATGAGAGTCTCCCATATCACCATCTATTTCAGCTTTTGGTACTAATGCTGCAACAGAGTCTACTACTATTACATCTAATGCTCCACTTCTTACTAAACTTTCTGTTATTTCTAATGCTTGTTCTCCTGTATCTGGTTGTGATACTATTAAATTGTCTATATCTACTCCTAATTTTTTCGCATACACTGGATCTAGAGCATGTTCTGCATCTATAAATGCAGCTTCTCCTCCCATTTTTTGTGCTTCTGCTACTACATGTAATGCAAGTGTTGTTTTTCCTGATGATTCTGGTCCAAATACTTCTATTATTCTTCCTCTAGGAACACCTCCTATACCTAATGCCATATCTAAGCTTAATGCTCCTGTTGGTATTGCTTCTATTTCCATTGCTTTAAATTCTCCAAGTTTCATTACTGAACCTTTTCCAAATTGTTTTTCTATTTGACTCATTGCCGCTTCTAACGCTTTTTTCTTTTCTGTATTTTCTGTCATTATTTTTTCCTCCTTAAATTTATTGAACTTTTGTTTGATAAATCTTTTATATCATTAAACATTTGTTTTTGTCAATACTTTTTTTGATTTTTTTATTATTTATGTTACAGTTCAGTAAAAAATTTTTTAATTTTTTACTGAACTATAACTTATTTATGCCAATCATTAATATTATAAAATTGATAAAACCAATTTACATCTTTCACTCCAGCTAATGTAGAATTATATGCAACTGTATATTTATTATTATACAAACTTAAATATGGCATTTCAGTTTTATAAATTTCACCCAACCTCTTATAATTTTGTTTCAATTTATCTTCATCATTTAAATTCTTTATTTCATTCATTATATTAGTAACTTCATCATTTAAATAATTTGCCAAATTATTTCCACCAAAAAACGTTGATAAATCAGGACTAATTGATAAATTTATACTGCATAAAATCATATCATAATTTTTATTTTTCAAATAATTTTCATATTGTACATCTGATGCTTTTATCAAATTTATTTTAATACCTTGATTTTCTAGTTGCGTTTTTATATTTTCGGCAACTAGTACTTTTTGAGCATCACTTGACTTTACTACAAAATTCAAATAAATATTTTGCTTTCTATAATTTACTATTTTTTGCCAATATTTATTTTTGTAACTCCATCCATCATCTATTAATATCTGTTTTGCTTGTTCTATATTATAGCCTGAACTTACATCTTGCTCTTGATATATCCAATTCCCATAATCTAATGGAAAACTTGATACATAATAATTATCAGAATATATACTTGATACAATATTAGATTTATCTATTGAATAAGCTATTGCTTTTCTTATATTTACTTGTGATAACAAATTGCTTTGTGTATTGAATGCTAAAAAGTCATGTTCTCTTCCTTTTATTTCTTTTGAAAGATATCCTATAGTTCCTATATATTCTTTTAAATTACTATTTTGAGTACTTATTAAATCGACATTTCCCATTTTAAAAGAATTATATAACTCTCCAATGTTAGAATATATTGTTACTGTTATTTTATCAAGTTTTAAATCATCTTTTTGTTGATAATACTCATTTTTACTTAAAATCAGTGATGACTCTAATACTTCACTTACTTTATACATTCCTGTTCCTATTGGAACAATGTCTGGTATAAATTCTTTATCATTATAATAATTACTTGACAATATTGGAAATGTTAAATTATATTCAAAAAATGGAACTTCTTGATTTAAAGTTATTCTTACAGTTGTTTCATCAATAGCTTCTACTGTATCTATATTTTGTACATTTGATAAGTATATTGTGTCTGATGATTTTAGTTTTTCTATTGTAAATTTTACATCTTCTGATGTAAATTTTTGTCCATCTGACCATTTTTTATCATCTCTTAATTTTATTATATATGTTGTATCATTTTGTTTAGCCCACTCCTTTGCTAAACAATTTTCTAATTTGTAATTTGATGATAATGCCATTAATGGTTCAAATATTATTTTTGATACATCTTGTATATTTTTATTTTTACTTAATATTGGATTTATACTATCAAATGCTGCTACTCCTAATTTTAGTTCTGTTATTATTGGTTCTACTTCTTCATTTTTTTCTTGCGTTGGATTTTGTTTACTCTGTTCATCTCTTTTTATTTTTACTATTGCAAATATCATTATTGCTATTGCAAATATTATAAAAATGTATTTAAAGTAGTTTGATTTCATAACACACCTCTATCTCTGCTACTTATAATACATTATTTTTTTGTTTTTTTCAATGTTTTTTGTAAAAAAAATCACTCACGTATAGCTTTTAAAAAGAAATTCTTTAAATGTGTTCAAAATCCTAAAGTTATATGTTATACTATAAGAGAATTGATGTGATATATATTGCTTTATATAGATGAACCAAGTGCTGAAACTACCTTTTTACAAATTCAAACTGCTAAAGAATTAGTAGAAAAATATTTAGATAATTTATGAGAAAAAATATAGAGAATATAGTATAATTAAAATTTTACTATATTCTCTATTTACTAATAAAATTCAATACGAATTATCTTTTTTGACACTCAAAATATAATACCCTACCAAATCTAAATCTGTACAATATTCTGGATTATTTCCTAAATATCTAATTGGTCTCCATATTCCTTCTTGATGAGACCAATTTCCATCAGCATTTTGTCTTGCAAAATGAAAATCATAAGAATCTTGAAAATAATTATCATAGAAAAAAACAACTTTCCATTCATACTCATGTAATTGTTCTTTAAAACTACTTTTTCTTACATTTATTCCTATAACCTTCATATCTGAAATAAAGACTTTTTCTGCTTCTATAATATTTTTTGCTGGATATAGACTAGACATATAACCTAAATTATAGATATATTCTTCTTCATTTTTATCTTCAACATATGTTGAACCTATTGCATAACTATAACAATTACTGCTTTCATAATAAGAAATATATTGATATTCTAATGGATACTTATTTTCTTTTATAGACTTCCGTATTAATGCTATTTTTTCTTCTTTTTTCATCTTGTTTTCCTCCTAAAATATATCTTTTAGAATCTACTACTATATTTATATTTTAAATTTTATCATAATTATTAAGCTTTTTCAATGCTTTTATGATTTAGGTTAAGGTGTTTTATATAAACAATACCTTCAAATTCAATTATCTCTAAAATCCGAATAGCTTCTTTTCTCCAACTAACAATATCTTTGTTTCTTGGAGTAGGACCTGCAAGAAATATTGATTTTTCTTTTGTAACAATTACATCTTGATTAGAATAATTTACTTTCATATTCTTCTCCTCCATTCAATAAAATTATTTTTTTGAATATCTTTACCAATATGCTTATTGCATTTCAGTAATAAAATGTCACAAATTATGTAATATATCAATACCTTTAGTATATTTTTAAAATATTTCTATTACAGTTCAGTTCAAATTCTAAACAAATAGAGTAGCCATGCGTTTGGAAATACTTTTTATTTTATGTAGCGAATTGTGGGGACCGTTCAAATTTTCTTGAAAGCTTTTGCTTTCATTAGAAAATTTAGAATGAGGATAGCAAAATAAAATGAAAAGTATTTCAAAATATAGCTTGGCGGTTTATTTTAAAGCACCTGAACTGTAACTTGTTACATCACTTTCTATAAAATCAAGCTAAATACATTGTATGCTAATGTAGTACACATACATAAAACAATTCCACAAACAGTAGGAATAGCAAAAGATAAAGCAGTCCACTTCCAACTTCCAGTTTCTTTCTTTATAGTCAATAAAGTAGTAGTACAAGGAAAATGTAATACTGTAAATAACATTACATTAATAGCTGTCAACATATTCCAGCCATTATGAATTAGAATTTGACCGATTTGTACTGTATCTTCTATATTTACTAGAGTTCCACCTTTCAAATAACACATCAAAATTATTGGTAATACAATCTCATTAGCTGGCATTCCTAAAATAAAAGCTGTTAAAATATAACCATCTAGCCCCATTAATTTTGCAAAAGGATTTAAGAAATTAGCTATTATTGTAAGTAAACTCTCTCCATTAATTCCTATATTTGCTAATAACCAAATTACAAGACCTGCAGGCGCTGCAACTGCAATTGCCCTTCCTAAGACAAATAATGTCCTATCTAATATTGAACGTACCAATATTTTTCCAAATTGTGGTTTTCTATATGGTGGTAGCTCTAGAACCATTGATGAAGGAATCCCTTTTAATATTGTGTTTGATAATATTCTTGATATTACTAATGTTAAATATATTCCAAATATTATAACAATTATTACTGCTATAGCTGATAACAGTGATGCTAAAAATCCATTACTTCCTGCATAAGCCCCTGCAATAAATATCGTTGCAATTGATATTAGTAATGGAAATCGTCCGTTACATGGTACCAAATTATTTGTTAATATTGCAATTAGTCTTTCTCTTGGTGAATCAATTATTCTACATCCTGTTACACCACATGCGTTACAGCCAAATCCCATACACATTGTAATCATTTGTTTACCACTACAACAAGCTTTTTTAAAAAATCCATCCATATTAAATGCGATTCTAGGTAAATATCCCAAATCTTCTAAAAACGTAAATAATGGAAAAAATATGGCCATTGGTGGTAGCATAACAGCTACAATCCAAGTTAATGTTTGATATACTCCATATATTAACATGTTTGAAAGCCATTCAGGACAATGTATATATTCTGCAAAAATTACTAATTTATCTTGAAACCAGTTAAACATATTAAATAACAAATTTGATGGATAATTAGCTCCAATTATTGTTATCCAAAATATAATTCCTAGAAAGAATATCATTATTGGAATTCCAAATTTTTTTGATGTTAAAATCTTATCTATTTTTCTATCTCTTGCTCCATAATCTTCATTATCAAATGTACAAACTTCTTTTGATATTTCTTCTGCTTTCTGCATTATATTTGTTACTACTCTATCTTTAAAATTGTTTTGATTTATATTGTGTTCTTTTAAGTTTTGTTTTATGTCTGATATACACTTTTGAATTTTTTCTTTTTCAAAATCTATATTCAAATTATTTTGTATTGTTTTTAGTATTTTCTCTTCTCCATCAATTAATTTAATAGAAATCCACCTATATAATTTTCTTGATATTTTTTTCTCTTCTTCAATTTTAGTTGTAATTGACCTATTTGTAGTTTGACTATCTTCTTCATAGATTTCTATCAATTTTTGTTCTAATAGATTAATATTGTCTTCAATTTCTGTATTATATTCTATTTCTTTAGTAACTGGTATAATTTCTCCTTCACATACTTTATATATCATATTTTTTAAATTTTCTAATGTATTTTTATCTCTTGCTATTGTACCTACAACAGGTACTCCTAGTAATTTTTCTAACTTTTTTAAGTCTACTTTTATTTTTTTCTTTTTCGCTTCATCTAATAAATTTACACAAACTATCACATTATCTGTTATTTCCATTATTTGAAAAACCAAATTTAAATTTCTTTCTAAAACTGTTGCATCTACTACTACTATTGTTACGTCTGGACTCCCAAAGCATATATAATCTCTTGCTATTTCTTCTTCTTCAGAATTTGACATTATTGAATATGTGCCTGGTATATCTACAAATATAAATTCTTTATCTTTTATTTTTGATTTTCCTGTTGCATTTGCTACTGTTTTTCCTGTCCAATTTCCTGTATGTTGGTGCATTCCTGTCAAACTATTGAATATTGTTGATTTTCCTACATTGGGATTTCCTGCAAGTGCTACTGTATATGTATTTTTCACAAAATCACCACCTATATTTTATTATTACAATATATGTTTGGTTTTGATTTAAAATGCAAAAAAGGAAATACTACTTAAAAATATTAAGCAAGTGTTTCCTTTTCTTTTTTGCTTGATGCTTCAAGTAAAGCTTTATTGGCTTTATACAACTTTAATAATCCATCATATTCTAATTTTATATTTTTAATTTCTTTAAAATCTTCTGGTTTTACTAAATCTGGCAAATTCGTTTCTATTTCTGCTTTGTCTAAAGCATATTTTACAAATTCTGCACAATAAAATGCTTTATCTGAACGTATTTTCATTTTAAATCCCACTGCAAAAAGTCCTAATATGTTGAATTTGTATTGTTTTCTTATCTTTTTTATATAATATATTGCTTCTTTTACTTTTTCATATTGTTCATCTTTTACTTCTAAAGAATATACTTTAGCTCTTGTTCTTGAAAATCTTTTAAATGTTCCAAAATTTACTCCTTCATGTACAAATCCTCCCCAAAAAGGATTATATGGATTTAAACGTCCAAAACTATACATTTTTTTCAATTCTGAATCTAAAGCAATTGATACATGTGAAAATTCATCTCTTGTATAATATTTTATTATTTTAGATAAAAATGTCCCTGAATATGTTAAAATGATATAAATTTTTTTCATAATTTGATGTTTCCTTCTCTCAAAATATTTATTTCGGAATTTTCATCAACTCTAACAATTGTTGATGCAACTCCTATTTTAGTTTTTCCACCATCTATAATAATATCAACTTTATTTTCAAATTCTTTTATAAAGTCATTTATTTCCAATCCTGGCAAATTTCCTGAAATATTTACACTTGTTGTTGCAAGTGGATTTTCAAATTTTTTCAAAATTTCTAGTGCTATTTTATTATTTGGTATTCTTACTCCTATTGTGTCTAAACCTGATGTTAAAATATCAGGTACATCTTCTTTTTTATCTAATACTATTGTTACTGCACCTGGCATATATTTATTTATTATTTCTTTTTCTTCTTTTTTTATATTTTTTGTTACATTTTCTATTTTTTCTACTTTATCAGTCAATACATTTATAGGCTTTCTTTCAGATCTTGATTTTACATCAAAAATCCTTTTAATTGCTTTTTTTGAAAAACAATTACATCCTATACCATATACTGTATCTGTTGGAAATATTACTATTCCACCATTTTTTAATGTTTCTTCTACTTCCTGTAGTTCTTCTTCTTTTATATTCTCTTTCCAATCAAATATCTTTGACATTTTAATTTCCTTCCTCTTGTATCCATAAATATATCTATAATATAATACACTATATTCATATAAAAATCAAGAAAAACACTATATTAACTGTATTTAATTTATGATAAAATCACCTTGAAAGTTTATAAGCAAATATTTCACC
>CAOKJC010000085.1 GCA_948468685.1 uncultured Clostridium sp.
AGAATATAATCAACATCATATAATTGATTTAATTGAAAAATTAGAAGGAAAACAGAAAGAAGAATTATTAGAACAAATAAATAGAATAGATTTTCATCAAATAATGGAATTATATGAAAATACAAAAAAAGAAATAGAAATAAGAGAAAATAAGATAGAAGAAATATATTATCTTGATAAAGCAAAACTAAATAAAGCTGAAAAAGAAACATTTGATGAATTAGGAGAAAAAGAAATAGTTAGTGGACATTATGCAGTTGTAACAATGGCAGGAGGACAAGGAACAAGACTTGGGCACACTGGGCCAAAAGGTACATTCAAATTAGATGTATATGGAAAAGGAAAATATTTATTTGAAATATTAGCAGAGAATTTAAAAGAAGCTAATAAGAAATATAATACAATTATTCCTTGGTACATAATGACAAGTAAAGAAAACAATGATGAAACACAAGAATTTTTAGAAAAGAATAATTATTTTGGATACGACAAAAATAATGTAATGCTTTTTGAACAGGGAGAATTACCTTTGATTGATTTTGAAGGTAAAATGCTTATAGGAAAAGATTTTAAAATAAAAGAAGCATCAGATGGAAATGGAGGTGTATTTACATCTTTAAGAAAAACAGGTATGCTTGCTGACATGAAGGAAAGAGGAGTAAAATGGATTTTTATTGGAGGAGTAGACAATGCAATTTTAAAAATGGCAGATATTACTTTATTAGGAATGGCAATAGATAGAGAGGTACAAATTGCATCAAAGTCAGTAGTTAAAGCAAATCCACATGAAAAAGTTGGAGTGTTCTGTAAGATGAATGGACATCCAAAAGTTATTGAATATTCAGAATTACCTAAAAGTATGGCAGAAGAAATAGATGACAATGGAGAACTAAAATATGGTGAATCACATATAATGTGTAATTTATTTACTATTGAAGCAATTGAAAGAATTAGCCAAGAACCTTTAATTTATCATAGTGCTATAAAGAAGAACTCTTATATTGATGATAATGGTAGAGAAGTTATTCCAGAAGAACTAAATTCTTATAAATTTGAAGCTTTTATTTTTGATAGTTTTGAGTTATTTGATGATATTGCAATATTAAGAGGAAAAAGAGAAGATGATTTTGCTCCTGTTAAAAATAAAGATGGAGTTGATAGTCCCAAAACAGCAAAAGAATTGTATGAAAAATATTGGGAAAGACAGTTACAGTTCAGTAAGAAATAAAATGCTATGAAATTGTTTATATATCAACAATTTCAAATAATTAAAATAGATTCTTACTAAACTGTAACATCAATATTAAGAAAGGCAAACTATTTTTAAAAAATAGTTTGCTTTTTAGAAGTAATAGTAATTAGCTTACTATTAAAAGGAATATTAAGAATGTTCTTCAATAATTTTTTTAAAATAACCATTTGGAAGATTATAAATTTTTTCTATCTGGGATATTGAAAAATTTTTTAAATCATAATTAAAATCATCGATTGTAATGCTATTATCAGTTTCAAGATAAATGCAATGAGATTTAAAAAGAGTAAAGTATCGTTCTGATTTCATATGATTTCTCCTTTATATTATAAAATTTTTAATATTATAATACATTAAAGTCAGGAAGTCAATTACGATTTGTAATTTCTTCTAAATCTAATAGTTCTTGCCATCTTTTATCAACTTCTTTTTGGAATTCTTCTATCATCCATTCATTTCCAGGTTTAAACATGTGTTTAAATCTTTTTTGTGGCTTTAAGAATTCCTCAATTGGTAGTTTTTTTACTGGTTTATAAGTTATATGGTAAACACCATCAACAACTTCATATAAAGGCCAATAACACGTTTCAACAGCTAATTTATTAATTTGCATTAACTCTTCTGTTGAATATCCCCATCCTCTTGGACATGGAGCCATAACGTTTAAGAATGCTGGTCCTTCTGTATATATTGCTTTTTCTGCTTTTTCATATAAGTCTTTCATGTTATTTATTGCTGCTGTTTGTGCTACATATGGTATGTGATGTCCTACCATTATTTTTGCTAAATCTTTTCTTGATTCCATTTTTCCAGGAATTACTTTTCCTGCTGGTGATGTTGATGTGTCTGCAAATTTTGGTGTTGCAGATGAACGCTGAATTCCTGTGTTCATATATGCTCCATTGTCATAACATACATAAACCATGTCATGTCCTCTTTCCATTGCACCTGACAATGATTGTAATCCTATATCATATGTTCCACCATCTCCACCAAATGCTATGAATTTAGTGTGTTCATCTTCTGGTAATTTTCCTTGTCTTTTTAATGATTTGTATGCTGCTTCAACTCCAGATAATGTTGCTCCAGCACATTCAAATGCTGTGTGTATAAATGAATCTGTCCATGCTGTATATGGATATATAAATGTTGATACTTCCATACATCCAGTTGCGCCTGATATTACTGCATGGTCTTCATCTTTTAATGCTCTTAATATGTGTCTTGCAACAACTGGAGCTCCACATCCAGCACACATTCTATGTCCTTCTGTGAATCTTGAAGGCTTGTTTGCTACTACTTCTTTTAAATTGTATGCCATAATTATTTATCTCCTTTCACTACACTACGCTCCGCTCCGTTCATCGTCATCCAAAGATTTTTTCAAAATCTTTAGATGACGAATATAATGAAAAAGTAAAACGTAACACTATTTTATATATTTTTTATTTACGTAATCCTAAATATCTATAAGGATTTTCTACTTTTCCACTTGAAGCTATTTCAGTTAAATCTGTAAATACTGATTCTATTTCTTTTTCAGTAGTATCTCTACCACCAATTCCATAAACGTAGTTTACAACAGGAACTGATGCTTTTGAAACATACATGTTAGATGTTACATCTTCAAATAATGCTCCACCAACAGCATTTAAAGAGTCAGCTTTATCTAATACTGCTACAGCTTTTAAATGACTTAATGCTTTGGCAACTTCTTCTCCTGGGAATGGTCTATAAACTCTTATTTTTAATAAACCAGCTTTTACACCTTTTTCTCTTAATTTGTCAACAACTGCTTTTGTTGTACCTGCTGTTGAATTCATACAAACAATTGCAATTTCAGCATCTTCTAATTTGTATTCTTCAAATAGACCATAATGTCTTCCTGTCCAATTTTCAAATTCTTTAGAAACATCTAATATAACTTGCTTTGCCGCTCTCATGGCATCTGCTTGTTGTGCCTTGTGTTCAAATAAGTAAGCTTGTAAATCTAAAGGACCTACTGCTATTGGCTCATTTTTATTTAATAAATAATGCTCTGGATGATATTCTCCAACGAATTTTTTTACTTCGGAATCTTCTTCTAATTCAATATTTTCAATTGAATGTGATGTTATAAATCCATCTTGGCATATCATTATTGGTAATTGGACATTTTTATTTTCGGCAATTTTGTGAGCCATTAAATTATTATCATATGCCTCTTGATTGCTTTCAGAAAATAACATTATCCATCCAGCGTCTCTAACTCCCATTGCATCTGAATGGTCATTATGAATGTTTAATGGTCCAGACACTGCTCTGTTTACTAAGTTTAAAACTATAGGAAGTCTTAAACTTGATGCAATATAAATCATTTCCCACATTAATGATAATCCATTTGCTGATGTGGCTGTCATAGCTCTTGAACCTGCTGATTGCGCTCCAATACAAGCACTCATTGCACTGTGCTCACTTTCAACTGCCACAAATTCAGTATCCACTGTACCATTTGCAACAAATGTTGAAAAATATTGAGGAATTTCTGTTGATGGTGTAATTGGGAATGCGGCAACAACATCAGGATTAATTTGTTTCATAGCTGTAGCGACAGCTTCATTACCACTTAATCTTTCTCTTATACTCATTACTCAGTAACACCTTCTTCCTTCATTTCTATTGCACCAAATGGGCATACTTTTGCACAAACGCCACATCCTTTGCAATAATCATAATTATAATCTGTTCTTTTTAATGTATCTTTACATACAGGAATAGCGTTATCAGGGCAAACAGGGAAACATAGTCCACATTGTTTGCATTTTTCTTCAATCCATACAGGTCTCATACTTCTCCAGTCACCTGTTTTGAATTCTTTTGCATTTCCTGCTGTATAAATATTTCCACCTATTGTTAAATCTTCCATAGGTGTTGTTTTATTTATATTTGTCATAACTTTTCCTTTCTAATCTGTGCCAAAGGGGACGTACCTTTTTGGCACAAATTTTATTTTTAAATTTTGTTTTTAAATTTTGTTTGGTTTTGTGCCAAAAAGGTACGTCCCCTTTGGCACAGATTTTTAAATCTTTTTAACTTCTTTTAATGCCATTTCTAATGCTTTCATATTACCTTCAATAACTTCAGGTTTTTTAGAAAATTTATGTTTAAATGAACCTTTCATATCTTCTAGAAAAGCTTCATCTGTCATAATTCCACTTACTTTTACTATTGCTGCAAGCATTGGCGTATTTGGAAAATATTTTCCAAGTGTTTCTACTGATATTTTTCTTGCATCTATAGTGTAAATACTACCATTGTATCCTTTTAAAACTTTTTTTAGGTATTCTGGTGATTTTGTTGTGTTAATTATAATTGCTCCTGTTTCTTTTAGTCCTTCTGTAACTGGGACTGATTCTAAAAGTGTATCATCAACTACAACTACATAATCTGGCTCATAAATGTTACTGTGAACTGTTATTGGCTTGTCACTTATTCTGTTGTATGCAGTAATTGGTGCTCCCATTCTTTCTGGACCATATTCTGGAAATCCTTGTATGTATTTTCCAGTGTTAAATGCTGCGTCTGCTAGTAGTAATGATGCTGTTTTTGCTCCTTGACCTCCTCTACCATGCCATCTGATTTCTATTAGGTTATCCATTTGATTGCCTCCTTTTTATTACGGCTATACCGTATTTATTTATGTGTTTAGTATATTCTAAATAACAGTTGATGTCAAGGGATTTTTTTGTACAATAAGGTCGAAAAATATAAAAGGAACTAGAGTTAACTAGTTCCTTTTTGAAAATAAAAGGGGATGTTTTCTATTTAAATCAGGTATTACTAACTGATTATGTTTGTATTATAATAATAGTTTTTGTCCATTTTGTGAATTAAAAGTGAAAACTTCTAAAAACTTAAGGTTGTTCACCTAATTTAATAGTAATTTCTTTTTCAGTACCATCTCTATTAATTTTTAATTTTATTTCATCACCAATTTGATGAGAATTTTTAATTTCATTTAACTCATCCATTTTAGTAATTGATTTTCCTTCAGCCTCAACAATTACATCACCAATTTTTAAACCACCTTTTTCAGCAGCAGAAAATTCTTCAACAGTTCTAACATAAACACCAATAACTAAATTATATTTTTTAGCAGTAGTATCATCTAAATCAATACCAGAAATTCCTATATAAGGTCTTTTAACCTTACTATATTGAATTAATTGTGATGTAATGTCAGTAGTAGAATTAATAGGGATAGCAAATCCAATACCTTCAATTCCTGTACCAGATAATTTTAAAGTATTTATTCCTATAACTTTACCTTCACTATTAACTAAAGCACCACCACTATTACCAGAATTTATAGCAGCATTAGTTTGAATGCATGTAAAGGTTTTTCCATCTGAATCAGTAATTTTTCTATTAACAGCACTAATTATACCATCAGTTACAGTACTTGTCATATTAACGGGGTTACCAACAGCCATTACAAATTCACCAACTTTAACACTGTCTGAATCAGCAAATTCAGCAGAAGTTAAACCATTTTTTTCAATTTTTATAACAGCTAAATCGGTTTGTTCATCCTTACCAATAATTTTTGCTTCATATTCTGTTTCATCATTAAATAAAGTAACAGTAACTTTTTTTGCTTCAGAAATTTGATAATATGAATTTGATTCTGAAGAAGAAGAAACAACATGATTATTTGTTAAAATATATCCATCTTCACTAATAATAATTCCAGAACCAGAAGCATTTGCTGTTGAAGTAGATTTTCCAAAAAATGAATTAGTATTTATAGTATATTCAATGTTTATGCCAACAATAGATGGTAATATTTTATTTGCAGCATATACTGCTGTATCTGAATAATTACTTAAAGATATTTCTTTTACATATCCATTAGATTGTGTAGAATTATTACCAGAATTGCTAATATTGGATGTTGTACTTCCAATTAATTTGGATTTTATTGATGGGACACCAAAGCAAGTTCCTATTACAACAGCGCAACCTACAACTCCACTAATAAATGGGATTAATACACTTTTACCAAAACCACTTGTACTTTTTGCAGATTTGCTAGATGAACTACTTTCTGTTACTGGTATTGCTTTAAATTTTGTTTCATTATTTTGATTTTCTTCCATTAGAAAGACCTCCTATATTTTGTTGATATATTCTTATAATATATCAAATTATTAAAATAATACAATAGAATTGTGAAAATTTTGTGAAAAATTGGTAATTTCTTGTTACAGTTCACAGATTTTTTTAATAGTATGTTTGTTATTATTAAGTTCATAAATGATTGCTAACATATTATGTAAAAAAGTGACCAACAAAATGGTTTCTTTTTATTGTGTTTGAAAATGTCAAAATATATAATGCTATTGTTAGTAATTGATTATTTATTTTTTTGGTAATTTACTTTAAAAGATATTTAAGCAATTATTAAAAAAATTAAACTAAAGAAAGGGTGTATAGTAGATGCAAAGGAGAATAGATAAGAATAGAGGTATTACTTTAATTGCGTTAGTGATTACAATTATAATTTTGCTAATATTAGCACGGAATAGCAATAAACTCATTAACAAATAGTGGATTATTAACAAAGGCAGGAGGAGCAGCAAAGCTATCAAAATTAAAAGAGATAGAAGAATTGGCGCAAATATAATATATGACAAGACAAATAGATGAAATAACAAAAGGATAGGTAGCCACAATAGCAGGTGTGATAAGTAACTTAAGAGAAAAAGGATATATAATAAAAGAAATAGCAGGAGGAACAAATAGTATAACAGGAATAGCATTAAGTGAAGAAAATATAACAATGGAAAGAAATACAGAAAAAACAATAACATATACATTTGTATATTCAGATGGAACACTTGTTAGATATTTTGTAGAAGTAGATGGAAAAGATTATGAAATAGTATTTAACAATGGAGAAATTAAAGTAAATACAGAAGAAACAAATTTAGGAGAAAT
>CAOKJC010000086.1 GCA_948468685.1 uncultured Clostridium sp.
TTGGTTTATTCTCTAAAGGATTTACTGTTTACTTTTCAATGTACTTTTTTGTTCCGTTTTGTGTGGAACGATTTGTATTCTACCACAACTTTTTTTCTTTGTCAACACTTTTTTTAAAATTTTTTTAGATTTTTTTCTACATATTTTTCATATTGTTTTTTTAGCGTTTATTTTTGTCGTGGGCTAAATAAAATACTACCACTTTTTTTTATTAAAGTCAATACTTTTTTATACTTTTTTTATATTTTTTATATTTTGGTACAATTCACAGTTAATATCTATATTAATAAAAAAATATTTTATTTTTAAAATTCATTTGTTTTTGAGTTATTATTCGCATTATAGTGTGTATATAAATTCAAAATATTGCTATCTATAGTGCCTTAGAAAATTTCTGTACAATTAAGTTTTATATAATAGGAAAGTATGACTTTCCTATTATATAAAAAGCTATACTAAAAAGTATAGCCTACTCTCCTTGGATTTGAATCCTAACTAAATTCACCAATCCATCATTATCATATTGAAGTTCAACTGTATATTTCTTATTAGAATTACCCTCTAAAAATTTCAAAAATAATTCTTTTTTCTCTATATTATAAGAATTCTTTTTTATCAAAAATAGTATTTCCGAAATATCATCTTTATTCAAATTTTCCAAATCAAAATCTTCAATCTCACCACTTTTTAATAAAATCTTCATATCATCTAAATTGTTTTCTACAATTTTTACTAATTCTTCAACATTGTCTTGATTTAAATTATTATTAGCAAAATACTCAAATTGTGAATTAAATCTTTTTTTTGTATTTTCTGTCACTTCACTTTCTGTTGGTAATTGTATATCTGTCTTATTAATTATTCCTAAGTTTTTAAACATATCAACAAAATCTTCTAAATTGACTACTGATAATAAATTAGTTACTTGTCCTTGTATATTTTGTCCAATTAGTCCTAAAACCATTGCTAACTGTTCTTCTTGTAACTCACCTAACTTAACATTATCATTATCCAAAGTTATTCTATTTTCAAATTCTTGTACTAATTGAATATCATTAATTATAGCTAAAGAACTTTTATAATTTTTATTAGAAATCTCTATTTCTGCCTTTTGGTTTATTTTGTCATTATCAATTGATTCTTGAAAATATAATTTTAGCTTCATAAGAATATTATTATCTTGTACATTTTCATAATTAATAGCTATAGAATTATTTTGTTTTTCAATTGTTATAGATTGTTCTATTATATTTTCTCCTAATTTGTTACAATATATTTTCACTCCTGAATTTTCATCTATATCAATATTTGTTTTTTCTGTCCCTTTTTCTATTGATGTTCTTACTGTCTTTTGGTTGTTTTCATATACTGTAATTCTTATTTCATCATTTCCAATGTTATTATTTTTTATGTTTTCTATTTCATTATTTATAGTGTTTATAAATTCTTCTCTCAAACTTTTATCATTTTCATCATTAGAATATCTTTGTTTGATTTCATTTTCAATTAAATCTATTTTTAATAATATAATTTCATCTTGTGTTATTTGTTCTAAAATTTTTATTAATAAATTATTATATTCTTCTATTGTTAATTTGATATAATAAGAATTAGCTTGCATATCTTTATTATTTACAGTTATTAAGCTCTTTGCTTGTTTATAATATTTCTCTTTAGGTACATTTGCTTTTATTACATTTAAATATGTATTTATTAAATTTTGTTTTTCTTCTTCTGAAAAATTCAAAATAGAATTTATATCTATATTAGATAATGTTTCATTTACATTCTCTATCCCCAAATTATTTAATATTTCTTCATCTTGATTAATATCAATTGAAACAAATTGTAATATTCCATTTAATCTTATCCCATAATTTTGGTCTTGATTTATATATTCCAGTTTTAATAAATCTGTTTCTTCTGTTCCTACTGATATATCTTTATAGTTATATTGATTATTTTTGTCTACATTACTTTTTATTTTTATTCCAACATCATTAATAGAACTATTTTTGTTTTCATTTGTAGTTCCTATATTTTCCACATACTCAATTTTCGCTTCTAAATTTGATGTATATTTATTGCTATTTAATATATTTTCTATATCTGAATTTTCTTTATTTTTAAACATTTCTACTATATTAAAATTTTGCAAAAAATATTTAGCAAATAATGTTTCATTTGATTTGAACATATCTGTTTTTAAATATAGAAACCACACACTAGACACAATCCCTATAATTATAAGAATTGCCAAAACAATAGAAGCTAATATAATAGCTTTTCTTTTTTTCGCTGGCATCATAAATTATTCCTCCTAAATTCCTTTGTATAAATATATTATATATTTTTTCATATTTTTTATCAACATTTATTTTGTTTAAGTTTTGGTATTTTTATTATTTTACAAATTGATTATATAAGAAAAATATATATTTCAAAGTGAGTTAGATCTAATTAAGCAATTTCAATATCTGTTTATAGTGTGTTTCTAAATTTTGAATATATAGTATCTTAAATGCCTTGGAGAACAGAACTTATATATATCTTTCTTCTAAATAATATTATATTAAAAAAATACCGAAACTTAAATTATTTTGAAATCCTTTGTTTTACTGCTTCATATACAATTATACCTGTTGATACTGATGCATTTAATGATGTTACTTTTCCCTTCATAGGAATTTTAACATTGAAGTCGCAATTTTTTCTAACCTTTTCATTCATTCCAGCTCCCTCATTTCCTATTACTATTCCTAATGGTCCTGTCAAGTCTTGATTATAGTAATATTTATCTGTATTTATATCTGTTCCACATATCCATAGTCCTGCATCTTTTAATTTTCGTATTGTGTCTGATATGTTTGTAACTCTTGCTACCTTCATATGTTCTACCGCTCCTGCTGATACTTTATTTACTGTACTATTTACTGCTGCTGCTCTTCTTTTTGGTATTATTATTCCATGTACTCCTGCTGTCTCTGCTGTTCTAATTATTGAACCTAAGTTATGCGGGTCTTCTATTCCGTCTAAAATTAATACAAATGGGTCTTCATTTTTTTGTTTTGCTTCATCTAAAATATCTTCTATTTCACAATATTCAAATGGTGGAACAATTGCGATTACTCCTTGATAATTTTGATTTTGTGCCATTTCATCCATTTTTCTTTTATCTTTTTCTACTATTATTATATTTTTTTCTTTTGCCATGGCTATTATTTTATTTATTGAACCATGTCTTTCTCCTTTTGTTACAAAGATTTTATTTATATCTTTTTCACTTTCTAATAGTTCAAGCACTGAGTTTCTTCCTTCTACTTGGTCATCATAACTTCTTTCTTCTTTATTTTCAATTTTTTCTTTTCTTACATTTTTATTATTTGTTTTTTGGTTATAATTATTTTTCATTTTCTTTATTCCTTTACTTTTTTTATTTTTTATGTTATTATATTAATATAATTTATATGTTAACATTTCAACTAAAACTCAAGGAGGTATTTCACATGAAGATTTTTATTAGTATTAAAAAGAAATGGTTACAGCACAGAGTTTATAAGTATACTCTAAAATATCAAGACACTTTATCTAAATCAGATTATTTTTCTAAAATGTCAACTACTTATAATTCTGCAGCAGAACACGCAGACAGGACATACGGTCGTGCTTACAATGAGTGTAGAAACCTGCATAAAATGGCTGCTGATTATAGTTTGAAAAGTTCCTATCAAAAAAATTTATCTGAAATGTATCTAAATAAAAAGCTTGATTTAGAAGAAGAACTTAACTCTTTGTCTTATCGGAAGGCCTAATGGTCTTCTTTTTTATATTATAAGAAAGTTCTATGTATACATAAATATTTAATTATATATGCCATTGAACTTTTCTATTTTTACTTTCCATTTTTATTACTTCCTTTCATTTCAACATCCGTCCCTAGTGGGACAAAAATTAAGATAGCTGTTCGAACAAAGTGATACTATCGCTGTTGAGGCTTTGCCGATTACAGATATAGTATATAGAGTAGTGAAAGATATCTTATGCAGAATTTATGTAATAAATTCTGTAAACATTAAGTAAGAATCGTCCCCAATTAAGATATTCGTTCGAGCAAAACGAGTTACGAATATCTTATGCAAAGCTGGGACATTATTCATCATCCAATTTAAGAACTGATAAAAATGCTTCTTGTGGTACTTCAACATTACCTATTTCACGCATTTTCTTTTTACCTCTTTTTTGTTTTTCTAGAAGTTTTTTCTTTCTAGTAACATCTCCACCATAACATTTTGCTAATACATCTTTTCTCATTGCTGATATTGTTTCTCTTGCTATAATTTGTCCACCTACAACAGCTTGAATTGGTATTGTAAATAGTTTTCTTGGTATAACTGTTTTTAATTTTTCTACCATTTTCTTTCCTCTATTGTAAGCGCTATCTTTATGAACTATAAATGAAAGTGCATCTACTGGTTCTCCATTTATATGTATATCTAATTTTACTAATTTTGATTGTCTATATTCTTTAAATTCATAGTCAAATGATGCATATCCTTTGGTTTTCGATTTTAAGTTATCAAAGAAATCATATATTATTTCATTTAATGGCATTTCGTATATAAGTGTTACTCTATTTTCATCTAAATATTTCATATCTATATATATGCCTCTTCTTTTTTGGCATATATCCATTATATTTCCTACATATTCTTTTGGTGTTAATATATTTGCTGTTACAACTGGTTCTTCTATGTACGCTATTTCTTGTGGGGTTGGTAAGTCTGTTGGATTGTATATATCTTCAACTTCTCCAGTTGTTTTATGTACTTTATATATAACTGATGGTGCTGTTGTAATTAGTCCTAAATCAAATTCTCTGTCTAGTCTTTCTTCTATTATTTCTAAGTGTAATAATCCTAAGAACCCACATCTAAATCCAAATCCAAGTGCTGCTGATGTTTCTGTTTCATATTCTAATGCTGCATCATTTAATTGTAGCTTTTCTAATGCTATTTTTAAGTTTTCATATTCACTTCCATCTATTGGATATAGCCCACAATATACCATTGGTGTTACTTTTTTGTATCCTTTTAATGGTTCTTCTGCTGGATTATTTGCTACTGTTACTGTGTCTCCTACATGTATGTCTGATAAACTTTTTATGCTTGCTGCTATATACCCTACTTCTCCTGCTTTTATTTCTTCTGCTGGTATATATGCTCCTGGTGCAAAGTATCCTACTTCTGCAACTGTATATATTTTATTTGTTGCCATTAGAATTATTTCATCTCCTGCTTTTACGCTACCATCCATTACTCTGACATATGCTACTGCTCCTTTGTAGTTATCATAATATGAGTCAAATATTAAACATTTTGTCTTTTCGTTTTCTTCTCCTTTAGGTTCTGGCAAATCAGTTACAATTCTTTCTAATACTTCTTCCACATTCAATCCAGATTTTGCTGATATACATGGTGCATCTTCTGCTGGTATTCCTATTATATCTTCTATTTCTTTTTTTACTTCGTCTGGTCTTGCATTTGGTAGGTCTATTTTGTTTATTACTGGCAATATTTCTAAGTTGCTGTCTATTGCTAAGTATACATTTGCAAGTGTTTGTGCTTCTACTCCTTGACTTGAATCAACAACCAAAATTGCTCCATCACATGCAGCTAAACTTCTTGATACTTCATAATTAAAATCTACATGTCCTGGTGTGTCTATTAAATTTAATATGTATTCTTGTCCATTTTTTGCTTTATATACCATTCTTACTGCTTGGGATTTTATTGTTATTCCTCTTTCTTTTTCAATTTCCATATTGTCTAATACTTGACTTTCCATTTCTCTTTTTGAAAGTACTCCTGTCATTTCTATTAATCTGTCTGCTAATGTTGATTTTCCATGGTCTATGTGTGCAATTATACTAAAATTTCTAATATGTTCTTGTCTGTTATTCATTTTCTTCACTCCGATTTATTTTGTGACAATAGGGGCGTCCCTTTTTGGCACATTTTTCCTTATTTTAACATATTACTTAAAAAATCACAATAGTAAATTTGTACAACATTTTTGTTTAAATGTTGTGCTGTTATATTATTATTCCATCATATACATTATAAACATTTGTATATCCCATATTTTCCAATATTTGTTGGCATCTTTGACTTCTATGTCCTGTTGAACAATATACAACTATAATTTCATCTTTATCTTTCACATATTTTTGTATATCTCTTTTTATTTGGTAATCTGGAATACAAATTGAGCCATCTACATGTCCCTCTCTATATTCTTGTGGACTTCTTACATCAATTATTGTAGCTCCTTCTTTTATATAAGAGTCTAAATCTTCTTTTGTAATGTCTTTTTGGTCATTAAAATCTCTTTTCAAATCAAAATTCTTTTGTATCATATATGCAAATCTTCTAAACATCTGTTATTCACCCTTCAAAAAAATACTCCTTATATATTATATTTAAAATATTTATTTTTGCTATATTTATTACTTATATTATAGAAAAGTTTTTCAAATGAGAATAATTTATCTTTCTTCTTAATAACATATCTTAGGTGATTAAAAATGAGTATTGTTCCAACAAATGTTAATTATAATTCTTCTATATTATTACAAAATCTTATTATGTTAAATCGTACTTATCCTTTCTTAAATATTCAAGAAGTTGGTAATAGTGTTTTAGGTAAATGTATCTATGTTGTTAAACTTGGTAGAGGTCCAAAAAAGGTGTTTTATTCTGGTTCTATACACCGGAAACGAATGGATTACAAGCGTTTTACTTATGAAATTTATTGAGGATTATTGTGTTGCTTATAGTAATAATTCTGACTTATATGGTTATTCTGTTAAGCGTTTATTTAATTCTTCTTCAATTTATATTATGCCTATGGTTAATCCTGATGGTGTTGATTTAGTTACAGGTTCTTTAAATTCTGGCTCCGCATATTTATCTGCTCAAAATATTGCTAGTCAATTTGCGACTATCCCTTTTCCTAGTCGGTTGGAAAGCAAATATAAATGGTGTGGATTTAAAAATCTACCAACCAATTTGGGGCTGTAAAAAAAGTTCCTTAGAAAAATGAGATTTGAGTTATAATTTTAACT
>CAOKJC010000087.1 GCA_948468685.1 uncultured Clostridium sp.
TATGTATTCCTAAAACTGTTTTTTATGGTATACTGAACAATTATATCGTTATATTTGTAATTCATAGTTTTGAGAAATGGAAAGAAAAGGCATTGTTTTCAGGAAGTATGGGAAAAGGGAACAAACTTCTTCAGAAAAGCCTTTTAAAGTATTATTTAAATTAATAGAAGATGAGAATCCAGAATATTTAGGAGTTTCATTTGATTTAAAAGGACCAACAGCAAGACATGATATGTATGAAGGATATAAAGCAAATAGAAAAGGAATGCCAAATGAACTTGCAGAGCAAATGCCTATTATTAAAGATGTTTTAAGAGCAATGAATATTGATATAATAGAAAAAGAAGGTTATGAGGGCGATGATATAATAGGAACATTATCAAGATATGGAGAGAAAAAAGGATTAGAAGTAATAATACTTTCAGGAGATAGAGATACTTTTCAATTAGCAACAGATAATGTTAAAATTCACATACCAAGAACAAAAGCAGGAAAAACAGAAACAGAAATTTTTGATAGAGAAAAAGTAAGAGAAGTTTATGGAATAGAGCCAAAACAATTAATAGAAGTAAAAGGATTACAAGGAGATACATCAGACAATATACCAGGGGTACCAGGAATAGGAGAAAAAACAGCACTTTCACTAATTCAAAAATTTGAAACAATAGACAATTTATATAAAAAATTAGAAGAAGGAGACCCAAGTTTTAAAGGAAAACAAAAAGAAAATTTAGAACAAAATAAAGAATTAGCATATCTTTCAAGAACATTAGGTGAGATAAATATAGAAGTTCCAATAAAAGATACATTAGAAGAACTAAAAGTAGAAGAATGGGACAAGCCAAGAGTATTAGAGATATTTAAAGAATTGAATTTTAAAAGATATATTGAGAGATTTAATTTGTTAGATATTGGAGTTCGGAAGTCAGAGGTCGGAAGTTGACAAAATAGAAGAATTATATAAAGTTGAGAGTAAGAAGATTGAAGAGCTTAAGAATATTTTGCAAAAACAGAAAGAGATGATTTTTTATATAAATACTTCAAAAGATGAAAACGAAGAAAAAATCGTAAAAGAAAAAATAGAAGGAATAGGTATTTTTAATAAAGAATACAATCAAGCATATTATATAGAATTAAAGGAAAATGAAAAAATTCAAGAATTAAAAGATGTTTTTGAAAGTGAAGATATATCAAAAATAGGAATAGACTTAAGCAAAACTTATATATTATTAAGACAAGAGGGAATTGATTTAAAAGGAATAAAATTTGATGCTTCAATAGCAGCATATATTTTAAATCCGACAGACAACAAATTAAAAATAGAAAATTTAGCAGAACAATATTTAGAAATAGATGTAAATGAAATTTTAGGAGAAAATCAAGATAAAAAAGCAGAACAAATTAATTTATTTGACGAAATTAGCAAAAAAGATGAGGAAGAGAAACAAAATAAAAATAAGTTAGATGAAAAGAAATATACTTTTTATTCATATTTAATTTACAAATTACAAGAAATAACAATAAAGAAATTAGAAGAAATAAAAGCAATAGATTTATTTAATAATATAGATATGCCAACAGTAACAGTATTAGCAGATATGCAATGGAATGGAATGTATGCAGATGAAGAAGAATTGAACAGATTTGGAAATAAATTAAAAGAACAATTAGAAATAAAAACAAAAATGATATATGAAATGGCCGGAGAAGAATTCAATATAAATTCAACAAAACAATTAGGAGAAATTTTATTTGAAAAAATGAAATTACCAGTTGTAAAGAAAACAAAAAGTGGGTATTCAACAGATGTAGATGTATTAGAAAAACTAAAATCAGAAGACCCAATAATATCAGAAATACTAGATTATAGACAATTAATGAAGCTAAACTCAACATATGTAGAAGGACTAAAACAATACATCAATCCAAAAACAAAAAGAATACATTCATTTTTTCATCAAACAATAACAGCAACAGGAAGAATAAGCTCAACAGAGCCTAATCTACAAAACATACCAACAAGATTTGAATTAGGAAAACACTTAAGAAAAATCTTTAAGCCAGAACAAGGAAAAGTATATATAGATGCAGATTATTCACAAATAGAATTAAGAGTATTAGCACACATGTCAGAAGATGAACATATGGTTCAAGCATTTAAAGAAAATCAAGATATTCATAAACAAGCAGCATCAAAAGTATTTAAAACACCAATAGACGAAGTAACAAAAGAACAAAGAAGTAATGCAAAAGCAGTAAACTTTGGGATAGTATATGGAATAAGTGATTTTGGATTAGGGGAGCAACTTGGAATATCAAGGAAAAAAGCAAAACAATATATAGATGAATATTTGGCGGAATATAAAGGAATTAAAGACTTCATGGATAATGTAACAGAAAATGCAAAAGAGATAGGATATGTAGAAACATTATTTAATAGAAGAAGATATATACCAGAATTGAAATCAAATAATTATATGGTAAGACAATTTGGAGCAAGGGCAGCAATGAACACCCCTATCCAAGGAACAGCAGCAGATATAATGAAGATTGCAATGATAAATGTATATAATCAATTAAAAAGTAGAAAACTAAAAACTAAAATCGTATTACAAGTTCATGATGAAATGATGCTTGAAGTGCCTATTGAAGAAGCGGAAGAAGTTAAAGAATTAATAAAAACTGAAATGGAAAGTGCAATAAGTTTAAGAGTTCCATTAGTAGCTGATGTTTCAGAGGCAGAAAATTGGTATGAGTGCAAATAATGTCCCATTGGGGACGTTTCTTTGTGGGACATTTTGTCCCACTGGGGACATATCTTGATTATGTGGTAAAAAGGAAATGTCCAAAAAGAACCGTCCCTTTTGGACATGAGAAGGGAGTAGTTTAAAATAGTTATTATAAAGAAAAAGACATTAATTACTTTATTAGTAATATTCATTATAAGTATAATAGTAATATTTGTAGACATTCCAACAAAAATACAAAAATGTATATATAAAAAACAATATTCAGAATATGTCACAAAATATGCTAAAGAATATAATGTAGATGAGAATTTGATTTATGCAGTAATTAAGGCAGAAAGTAATTTTAAAAATGATGCTAAATCAAGTAAAGATGCAATTGGGCTAATGCAATTAATGAAAGAAACAGCAAAAGAAGTAAGTCAAAATATTAATTTGCAATTAGATGATGACAAAATAGAACAAAATTTACTTGATGTAGATATAAATATAAAATTGGGAACGAAGTATTTGTCAGATTTGATACAAAGATATCAAAACGTGGAATTGGCTATAACTGCATATAATGCTGGAATTGGTACAGTAAATAAGTGGATTGAGAATGGCATAATAAAACCAGATGGGTCTGATGTAGAGAATATTCCGTATAAAGAAACTAATAATTATGTAAGAAAAATTCTTAGAGATTATAAGATTTATTCTAATTTATAAATTTTATAATTGATTAAAATGAACGATGCTTCAAGGGCAAACTCAATTTTAAATATTATATATTAAACATCTTTCTAACTAATAAACAATAATTGTTAATTATAATATGTAGAAATATTAGTAATAAATTAAAATAGATTTTAAATGGTAGTATAGGGAGGACAAATAGTAAAATGTACAGAAATACTTTTTTAGAAATTGATTTAGAAAATATAGAAAATAATGTAAAAAAGGTTATAGAAAATCATAATGATTATAAATATTATTTTGGAGTTGTAAAAGCTGATTGCTATGGACATAGTGATTTAAAAACAGTAAGAGCAGTAATAAAAGGTGGCTGTAATTATTTAAGCGTAGCAACTTTAGATGAAGCAATAGAGATTAGAAAAGAAATTAAAGATATACCAATTTTATGTATGGGAGTAATTACAAGGGAGTACATAGATGTTTGTAAAGAACAAAATATTACAATTACAATACCTTCTTTGAAATATATGGAAGAATTAGAAAATGTAAATGTAGAAAGTTTGAAGGCACATATAAAACTTAATACTGGAATGAATAGATTAGGTATAAAAGAAAAAGAAGATTTAAAGAAAGCCTATGAAATTGCAAAAGATAAGAAAATTGAAATAGAAGGTATTTTTACTCATATGTATAATGCCAATAATCAAGAAATATATAATAATCAGATTAGTAAATTTAATGAGATTACAAGTTTAATACCATTAGAAGAAATTAAAATAATTCATACATCAGCAAGCGATGCTATGAGTAATTATGAAAAGCCACAAAATATAAATGGATGTAGATTAGGAATTATAATGTATGGTTTTACAAATAGAAAAGAATTAAAACTAGAATCAACTTTCTCGTTGAAAAGTCAAGTTATTCAAATCAATGAATTAAATCCTGGTGAGACAGTTGGATATGATGGCACATATGAAGCTGAAGAAAATGAAAGAATTGCAGTTGTTGCAATTGGATATGCTGATGGTATTAGTCGTCAAAATAAAGGTAGAATGGTGTTTATAAATGGAAAAGAATATCCTATTGTTGGAAATGTTTGTATGGATATGCTTTTTGTAAAGATAGATGATTGTGTAAAATTGTATGATGAAGTTGAAATTCTAAAAGATGTTGAGCATATTAAATATGTTGCTGATTATTTAGGTACAGTTTCTAATGAGATTTTGTGTTCTATTGGAAAGAGGGTGCCTAGAGTTTATAGATAAATAATTCAAAAATACTAGACAAATAATAAAAAATGCAATAAAATAGTAAGAAGATGGAGGAAAACAGTATGATATTAGAACAATTAATATTTACTATAATTGTATTTGGATTATTTGTCTATATGTTTTTTAGAATGTTTCAAAAAAATGATACTAACTACATATCAGTATTAGTAATTCAAACAATAGGTATAGCATTAAATTTTATAGCAGTATTAACAAAAAAAGAAATAGGTGCATTTTGGACTATAATAAAATATGTATTTGGAGTACTAATTCCAATTGCTGTTATGATTATAGAAAAAAGAGGAATAGCATTAATTCAAATTGTAAGTGTAGCTAAAGCTGAAATATATTTAAAGATGAGTAATAATAAAAAGGCTAAGGAGCAATTAATAAATTTAGTAACAAAAGACCCAGAAAATTATATTGGACATAAAATGTTAGCTGAAATTTATGAGTTAGAAGGCGGAATGAGAAAAGCTATTGACGAATATGTGCAAGCAATTGATATAAATAAAAAAGATTATGATTCATATTACAAAGTGGCAGAGTTATTAACTAATTTAGATAAATCTGATGAAGCAGCAGAGATGTTATTCAATTTATTGAATAAAAAGCCAGATTATTATAAGGCAACAGAACTGTTAGGCGATATATTAATAAGTAAGGAAATGTATAAAGAAGCTGTAAATATATATCAAAATGCATTAAGATATAATCCTTTAAGCTTTGATATAAATTACAATTTAGGAATTGCATATACAATGCTTAATGACTTTCAAAATGCTAAAATGTGCTATGAAAAAGCTGCACAAATAAATTCACTTTCATATAATTCAAAATATTCTCTTGCAGAGATAGCTTTAATATATAAAGAACTAGAAGAAGCAGAGAAATATTTTTTGGAAGCAATTGACGATGATGAATTATCAGCAGATAGTTATTATGAGCTTTCAAAAATAGCTATGATTAAAGGCGATAAAGATAATGCAATAAAATATGCAAATGTGGCAATAGATATAAATTCAGCGAAAATTGTACCAAAAGTAAAGAAAGACCCTATTTTTATACCTATAATTGCAAGAATTTCTATTCCATTTAATATACAAAAAAATCAAGAGATGGAAAGCAAATATCAGAAGAAGGAAGTAAGAGCAAAAGAGCACCTTGAGGGAATGTTTGAAATTACTAGAAATTTGGGGTATGATGATATAAGTCTTTTAAAAAAGAGGGCAGAAAGAAATGGACAAAATGTAGAGTATGAATTTGATGAAAAAGATAGAGAAATAGGAAACTAAATTTATTTTATAGATTGCTTAAATGTTAATATATTAATATTTTTTGTTCAAAACATATCTGGGGTCTACCATTGGGTCTTGAACCTCAAAATACTAATATATAAACATTGAGAAATTCTATATAAATAATTTGGAAGCATAAAAATAAGTAAATAAAATATATAATAATATAAATAATATAGAAGGGAAGAAATAAAATGAATGAAATTTTACAAGCACTAGTTTTAGGTGTAGTTCAAGGATTAACAGAATTACTACCAATTTCGAGCTCAGCTCACTTAAATTTATTACCATGGATATTTAATTGGGAGATGCCACCAAGTTTTGATGTAGCATTACATTTTGGAACATTACTTGCAATTGTAATCTTTTTCTTTAAAGATTGGTTAAAGTTATTAGAAGGTGGATATAAACAAGTTGTAAAAAAAGAAAAAAGCTTTGAAGGAAAGATGTTTTGGTATTTAGTAGCGGCAACAATTCCAGGTGGAGCAATAGGATTTTTACTAGACCACTTTATTGGTGATAGTTTAGGAAAGATGCCATTAGTAATTGCATCAGCGCTAATAGTTATGGGAATTATACTTTATATAGTTGATAAAAAATGTCCATCAAATACTGATTATAAAAATATGACTTTTAAACAAACATTTCTAATTGGATGTTCACAAGCTTTAGCATTTATACCAGGTGTATCACGTTCAGGTGTAACAATGACAACTGGAAGATTAATGGGAGTAGATAGAGAGTCAACTGCTAAATATACATTTTTATTATCTACACCAATAGTATTAGGTGCAACTCTTTATAAATTTAAAGATTTTGTACTTGGAATGCCATTTTTTATTGGAGTTTTAGCTAGTTTTATAGTTGGAATAATTGTTATAAAATTCTTACTTGAATATTTGAAAAAAGGAAGTTTTAAAATTTTTGCTATATATAGAGTTTTATTTGGACTATTCATTATAGGATTATACATATTTAGATAAAATGTGCCAAAAGGGACGTCCCTTTTTGGCACACTTTTTAAACAGATTATAATATAAAAAGCCACTAAGTACAATAGTACCTAGTGGCTATAAATATTTATGTGTTGTTACATGAAAAAATTATTGCTCTTCTAAATTGTCA
>CAOKJC010000088.1 GCA_948468685.1 uncultured Clostridium sp.
GAGAGATAGCTAGTAAGTATCGTAGACATGAATACCCGCACCAAATATTGTATGATTTAAGGTAGTGCGTAGACATGAATATTAACTTCCTGTGACACATGTGGAGTGTGTAGCAGTGCTACAACTAAGGTAAGACATGTAATACTTGATTTTGATATGGTTTCACAGATTATAACTTTTGAGGAGAAAGGCAGATTTGGGAAAGAAAAACATCAAAATTGGGGTGTGAAAGTTAAAGTAGTTGCTTAAGTGGTAAGTGGAAACACATAGTGTAATTTTTAGAAAATTGAGTAAAGTGTTTGAAATATAAAAGAATTTGAGATTGTATATAAGATAAGCATAACAGGTATAGGTTGTGCAGGTTAGTAGATATGATGTAAAGCTAGGTATTTCAATAAATAGAAGAAATTTATTAAAATGAGTTATAGGGAATCTTTATAAAATTAGGTGTCAGTAGATATGTGCTGATACTTATTTTTTCTCTTATACATTTGCATACCAATTTTAATCTCCAATAGAAATAATATCAAGAGTAAATAAACTCGTTATCACTCGCTCTTGACATTATTTCTATTGGAGATTTTGTGGCAATTAAGCAAATGTAAGGATAAATATGTTTTGCAAATATTGGTAAAACACTATAAAAAATTGTTAATTTGTGATATAAATTAAATATAAAGAAGTATAATGAGAAAATAAAATATTTAAACTTGTTAGAAATAATCTGACAAATTACGAGAGGATTAGAAATATGATAATAGAAAATGATTATTTTGAAGATATACAAAGAATATGGAAAGAAAATAATAATGGATATATAACATATGAAAGTAACCAAATAGCAATAAATGATAATAGTATGCTAAAAATAGTGTATAGAGAGAATAATATAACAATGGCATATACTACTATATATTTTGGAAAAGATTTTTGTGACAAAGAAGAATATCCTAATAAGATAGAAAATATGCCAGACAAAGTAGCATATATATGGGAAATTATCACTGATAAAAAGTATTCAGGTAAGGGAATTGCAACTAAATTGATAGAATATGTAATTAACAAATATAAGGATTATACTATATTTAGTTGTGTTGATTTATCTAATAGTTCTTCATTAAAATTGCATGAAAAAAATGGATTTGTGCCGTTATATGAATTTGAAGAAAAAGAAAATAATCGTGTTTCTGCTCATGTAATGATGATAAGAAATATGAAAAAAGACTTCTTGTATAAATATGAAAATGACATAGATAAGAATCAATTGGTAAAATTATTTGAATCTGTTGGATGGAAAACAGCAGAATATCCAAATAGATTATGCAATGCTATAAAAAATAGTGAATATATAATGACAGTATGGAATAATGAAAATTTAGTAGGGTTAATATCTGCAATTACTGATGGATATATAAATGTCTTTATTACATATTTACTTGTAAATCCAGAGTATCAAAAAATGGGATTAGGAAAAATAATGATGAATGATTTTATGAAAAAATTTGAAGGATTTGGAAGAAGAATTTTAACAACAGAATTAGATAAAGAAGATTATTATAAAAAATTCGGATTTAATATAGATGGAATTGCTATGTTTAATAAAGATTGGAAAGAAGATATAGAAGGATAAAAGATGTTAGTAAATGAAATAATAGAATATTGACAAAAAAAAGAATAAAGCATACATTGATTATCCATTTGGAGATATTCCAATATGCTTTAAAGTAAATAATAAAATATTTGCAGAACTATATCCGTTAAAGAATGATTATAAAATAACATTAAAATGTGATCCATTATTAGCAGAATTATATAGAAAACAGTATGAACTGGTAGTAGTTAGAGGCTATCATTGTTCACCAGTTAAAGCAATTTACAGAAATACAGTTTATATAAATAAAACCGTTAGTGATGAGATGATCTTTGAAATGATAGACCATTCGTATGATGAGGTAATAAAAAGTTTTCCTAAAAGGGTGCAAAAGCAACTAATAGAAAACTAAATAAGAAAATAGAAAGAGGGATATATATGTTAGCAAATAAACTAAATATAGGAGATACAATAGGAATTATATCTCCATCAGAACCAATAATAGAAGATTTAAAAGAACAATTTGGCAAAGGACTACAAGTATTTGAAAAAATAAAAGGTCTATGGATAGGATATTATGAAAGAGTCATAAGTTTAATAGATTGTCAAGAGTTAAATAAAATATTTGTAGATTTTGTAAAAAGTATTCAATTTATGGACAATAAATTTTTTAAAGATATATTATCGTTTGATGGAAAAGTAGATAAAGGAAGTTCGAGAAAAAAAGGATATATAGTGGAAGAAACCAAACCATTAAATGTTTTAAATGTGTACTCAGATAAATTACAAATGTGCATAGAACAAGAAATGATAGAAGAAAAAACAAATGAAATAACAGCAATACCAGAAGTGATAAAAAGATTAAATTTAAAAAATGTAATATGTACTTGGGATGCATTAAATACACAAAAAGAAAATGTAAAAGCAGTAAGAGCCAAAGGTGGAGATTATTGTGTAGCATTAAAAGCAAATCAACCAAATTTTTATAAAGACGTAGAAGACTACTTTGACGAAGATAGACTAATGATAATAGAGTCAGGATATGAAGGAGGATATCAATTAACAAGGGAGAAAAATCATGAAACAGTAATAACATACGAATATTATCAAACAGAAAAAGTAAATTGGTATGCAGAAAAAGAATTATGGGAAGGTCTTAAAAGTTTTGGATTAGTAAAGAAAACTATAGAAGAATCGGATGGAACAAAGGTTGAAGAGAAACGCTATTACATATCAAGTTTGTTGTTAAATATAAATTTATTTTCATATGCTATAAGAACACATTGGAATGTTGAAAACAAATTACATTGGCAAATGGATTTTACATTTAAATGTGATGATAATACAACAATGAATAAAAAAGCACTGTATAATTTGCAAATCACAAAAAAATTTTGTTTAACAATATTGAATGAAGTAAAAAAGCTACAAAATAGGAGTTTTAAGAGAAAAGGCAAAAATAAGATTAAAAGAATAGAAAATCATAAAATTAAGGTAACGATAGAAGTATTTTTTTTTCATTATGATAGAATATTAATTAATAATAAGTAAATAGAGGAAAACAAATGACAGAAGCATATAAAGAAGCATTTACAGAAGTAAATGAAATTTTAAAATATTTAAATAAAGATTTATTAAAGAAAATTCCAAAAGAATTTATAGATAATATAAAAGAAAATATGTCCACAACATATATTTCAAAATATGATAACACAAAAGGAATAAATGAACAAAACTTAAAACAAGAAACAAGAGCAATATTATCTGTAATATATAGAGATTATATATGCAATGAAGATATAAGAAAACAAATAATACAAAAAGATAGAAAAGAATGGTTTGAAACAGAACAAAAGAAAGAACCAGCAGATATAGAATTATTCAAAAAACAGCCAATTGAGAATCAAAATACTAAAGAGAATAAATCTCTACAAATAATTGAAAAACAAAATATTATTATAAAAATAATAAATAAGATAAAAATAGTGTGGAGGAAAATACGTGGATAAAACTAAAAAGTTTGAAACTGTAGTAAAATACTTAAAAGATGAAATAAATTATAATCAATTAGGAGACGAGTTATTAGAAGGAAAAGATATAGACTTTTTCACTCATGACAATTATGAAAAATATAAGCAAGAAGAAATAAAATTACTGAAAGATCCTGAATTCTATCAATATTTAGTAGATAATAAATGTTTAGTTAGAGCTATGAAAGAATATGCGAGAACAATGAATGATTATCTTAATATCCGTAATATACGAACTGATGAAGATAACATAGAAAGAGAACAATTAATTAATGCAATTACTTCATTATCAGATAAAGATAAGCTAGATATATTGAATTGTAAGGAAGAAGAAGAGGGAGATTATGGAGATATAGTTTATAATCCTATAACAGCAGAAATGGATAATGAAGTACTAAAGAGTATTATTTTGTCATTATCAGAGGAAGAAAGGATAAAATTCTTGCTTAATCCAGACAATAAGAATTTACATTTTATAAGACTAAAAGATGAAGGAGACAAAATTGAAATATTTAATTCATTAAGCGAAGAAAATAAATTAAGAATATTTTCAGAATATACAACTATTACAGATGAAGATTGGTCATACCGATTTATTCCATTTTTATATGATAGAAAAGATGATTTATTGGGAAAATTAGTAAAAGAAAATATTAATAATAATTCAAAAATGTCAATACTTAAAAATGAAGAAAATAAATATGATTATGTATTAAACATTTTAAGGAATGGCGATTTTTATGAAGATGTTAGTTTGATGGATATAATATTAGAACTTGATGCAGATCAAAAAATGCAAATATTAAGAAACTCAGAAAAAGAATATGATCCTTTATTACAAATATTAAGCAAGAATGGAATCCAAGAGATATTTTTCGATATAAAATTCATAAATGATGAAGTTATAGATATGTTAAATAAATATTTGCTTAATGAAAAAGAAGATAAAAAAATAATTCTAGGAGAAAGATTAAAAAGAATTGGTAGTATTGATGAAAAAGTATTAAGTGTATATAGATTTGAATTAATCAATTATTTACAAAATGAAAGTGATGAAAAAATACAATTTTTAGAAGATAACTTAAGAAGATTAAAAAATATAAACGAAGATGTGTTAAGCACATGTGAATTTAAAATGTTAACAGAAGAATATAAAGATTTAAGTACAAAATTGGATGTTATAACATGTGATTTAGAAGTGCAAAAAAAGATATTAAATTTAAGTAATAATGGATATGAAATATTAGTAAAAGTATTAGACATAGTAGAAAAAGATGATATTAAAGATTGGATTCCAATCATAGATAATTTGTTAGAAGGACTAAACAATAAAAAATACAAAGATCTATTAGAAAACATAGAAAGTTCAAAGATAACAGATGAGGAGATAATTAGAAAGTTAGCATATATACTTTCAAATCCAGAGAATATATTTGATATAAAAAGTATAGAAGAAGTAGAAAACTTCAATAGGATAGAGTATGTAGAGAAAATTAAACAAGGAGAGATAAGCGCAAAATACATTCGTAATTTAAACAGAATAGAAAAGTTACAATTATGTGTATTAGAAAAGAAATATGGACAATCTTTAGAAGAAAGTATAAGGTTACTTAAAACATATGGTAAGGACTTAAACGAATTTGAATTAGATAATGAAAGAGATGTAAAAGTAAAGGCATATCTTGAATCAATAAGAAACATTTTAAATACATATGACAAAAAGACTTTGGAAGAAATATATAAGAGTAAAGAAAATTTGCAAGATAACTATTTGTTTAGTAATATAATAGAAAGTGAAATTAGAACATATTTTGCAAGGCAATCTAACAAAGAATTATATAAAGTGAAAGATGATGATAAGATAAATATTGATTTGCCACTAGCACAGGGACTACAGATATATAATGCTGGAGAGAATTTTATGATTGAATTAACTTCACTAGGAGCATATAGTAAGTATGATGTTAACTCAAATTTTAATGAAGAATGGAATAGAAAGCTAATAAAATCACATGGATTTTGTACAACCCCTATTGCAAATAATAATCTAGCAACTGCAAGAATAAAATATGTAGCTCTAGGGTTTAACGATTTTGCAGAGAATTCATTACTTTTATCAGCTCCATGGGATGTAATGTCAACAAAAGCAAATGAAGCAATGAATACAAGTCAGTATATTAAAGATGGGAGAATATTATATAATATTCCACGTAAACAAATTGATAATATCAGACATACTCATCCTGAGAATGTAAGAGAAAGAAGAGCATTAGATAAAGGAAAAATATATAAAAAGCAACCAGCATATGTAGTGTATATTCCAGAAATTCCATTAGAAAAATATATGGAATTACAACAGCAAGGAAAACTGGATGATGTGGATGAACGCAATAGATTGTTGCTAGAATATACACAAAACGATAAAATATGGGAAAACTCTGTAAGAGCTTCAAGAGATTTTTCAACAGAAAATGATGAAGGAGAAATAAAACCATTACCAATTGTTATTGTGGATAGAACACATATTGCTATTAAAGAAAAGGAAAAAATAGACAATTTAGAGAAACAATTAGAGAAAACGGGTAATTCCAGTTTAATAAATAGAATAATCGTAGAGTCAGAGAATAATAGAACTGGTAGTACTTTTTGTAAAGAAATTAAGGAAAAAATATTTTCTCCGCAAATATTACAAGAAAGAATAGAAAGAATAGAAGAAATAATATCTAAATTAGAAACTAAAGATAAAAAACTTGCAAATGAATGCAAAGAAATGTTAATAAAAACAACTATAGAGGAAGAACAAAAATATGAATGTTTTGGTTATAATAACCAACTAAGAACAGAAAGAGGATATAATCATAATGAATATATTAATAAATGGCTTGAAGAATACAATAAACCTGACAATATAGTTGAATTTAGAAAACAATGTTTAGGTGAAAATGGAAAAGAACAAGTAGCTAAAATTGTTAGAGATATAGAAGAAATGCCAGAGTATCCAAATGAAGGGATTCATTCAAAAAGACATATCCAAGATGTAGTTTTATTTTCATATATGATTGCAAATAAAGAAAATAAGCTAGACGATGAAGCTAAAAAATTATTATTAGAAGCGGCAAAATATCATGATTCTGGAAGAAATGAAGAATTTCATAATGGAAGAAGAGCAGATGGAAAAGATGCACATGCTGAATATAGTACAAGTGTTGCAAAGAAATATCTAAGAGAACAAGGTATAGAAGATAGTAAAACTGCTATGGTAAATACTGCAATTTTATATCATGAACATAATGAAAAAAATATAAATGAATTTGATGAAAAAGAATTTCAAAAAATATGTTTAAGATTTGGAGTAAAAGATGCAGATGTTGAAAATGCTAGA
>CAOKJC010000089.1 GCA_948468685.1 uncultured Clostridium sp.
TATAAGTCAGGAACGAAAAAATCTCCTTCTTTGTGATAAGTTATCTCTACCATAACAAAAACCTCCTAAAATTTAATTTTGCTACTTTTAGAACTATAATTTTATATCTGTTTAGCTGTCTTTTACAAAAATATTTTTTGAATAAAATTTAAAGTGTACTTAACTTATTCTTACTGGGTTAGGACTTCAGTCAAGACAAAGTCCTATGCTCGAAATCAAATGCTAAAGGAGGAAAAAATATTCGCAAAATATAAAATACTATTGGCTTTAACAAACGATTGTTTTATAATAATCGGTATAGAAATAAAATATATATAAATGGAGATGATATGTATGAAAGAAATAGATAAGAATAACAAAACTTTTGAAGATATTAAACATATTGACGAAAATAGAATTGAATATTGGTATGCTAGAGAGTTACAATTAGTTTTAAATTATAAAGAATGGCGAAAATTTGAAAATGTAATAAATAAAGCAAAAGAAAGTTGTAAAAATAGTGATATTAGTGTGTTTGATTGCTTTGTCGACGTCGACAAGTCAATAATTTCTGGAAAAGGAAGAAAATCTATAATTAAAGATTACAAATTAAATAGGTATGCCTGTTATTTAATAGCACAAAATGGAGATCCTAGAAAAAAGGTTATCGCTCTTGCACAAACATATTTTGCAGTTCAAACAAGAAAACAAGAAATTACAGAAAAAGAATATAGAAGGCTATTAAAGAAGCTGGACGGAACTATGCCAGAAGATTTACCAACACCTAAAAAAAGTCTAAAACAACTTCAAAAAGAGAATAATAAAAGTTTGAAAAAATAATACATACTTCTATTTTCTTTTTGTGTAAAATTTCTTTTGTATCTATAACAAAAGTTGTCCCACTTATACTAATACAATTACTAACGTCAATGGTTCTAGTATATTTAACAGAAAGAAGATAATCCAAATTGACATATTGGGGTAATTTCATAAAAGATGATCTTTTATCCTTTGGTTCAATAGAAAATTTTTTATTGAACTTTGAAATATAAGTTTTTAAAAATTCATTGGCTTCTTCAATTGTTGTAATATTATGACGTCTAAATTCGGTTCTAAGCCTATCATGTAAAGTATTCCATAATCGTTCAATTCTACCTTTAGCTTGAAAAGAACCAGCATGAATTAAATTTACACCTAAAAATTTCATCATTCTACCATATTGAGTAGTTGGTTCTGTAACACCTGCCAATTGCTCTTCAAGAGTAAGTTTTTCATCTTTAGGAAAAAATATACTAGAACCATCAGCATAAAGAGCTAGAGGAACACCAAAATTTTTAAAGGTTTGTCTAGTTACTTCTAAATAGCCATGCATACACTCATTTTCACACATGTATAGACCTGTAACTTTATGAGTAGCATCATCAATAAATCCATGCAAACAATATTCTTTATTATCTCCATAGAAAAACTGATGAGGAGTACCATCAACTTGTAACAGTTCACCAGCAGAATGGCGCTCTTGGCGTCTATTATGAGCTTTAGATTTCTTATGTTTCCTAGGACTTTTTGCACCTTTAGATTTTAATAATTTGTATAAAGGAGTATAGCTAATTTTAATTCCATAATCTTCTTCTAAAATTTCCTGAAAATGTGTAAAATTGCATTCTTCCAGTTCAGGCAAGTTCCAAATTTCCCAAATTCTACTTTTGATATCAGCATCAATAGTATGTTTAGGTTGTTTTCCAAAATTTCCATGTATCATGGATGAAGCGCCATATTTTTTATACCTCGCTTTCAATTTTTTTACATAACGCTCTGAAAAACCTAACCTATCTGCTGCAACCTTAATTGTCATAGTTCCATTAATACAACATTCTATTACTGCTTTCTTTAATTCTTCTTTATCATTCATAAAAGTTCTTATACCTCCATTATATCATAGGGTGAACTTTTCATAAATTAATTTTATAGGGTGATTATATCATAAGTTATTCATAAATATATTGAGTGGTACTCAAGAAACTTTCGAAGCCTTGAGTCATTTTTTATATAACATGGAGGTAACATTGAAAGAATATAAAAATAATGAACAACTAATTGAATATTTAATATCTAAAAATGTAACAATAGCTAATAAAGAACAAACATTAAATGACATAAAAAAATATTCATATTATTCTATTGTTAATGGCTATAAAAGTGTTTTTTAAGATAAAGATAATAATTATAAACCTAATGTTGCTTTTGAAGAAATATTTGCTCTATATTAGTTTGATAAAAATATAAAAGCTATATTTTTAAAATTCACTTTAGAAATAGAAGTTATAATAAAATCGCTTATGGCAAATACTTTGGCAGAAAAATATGGTATTCAAGATTATTTAAAAATAGAGAACTTTGATGAAAATGCTAATAAAGATTTAAAAAATAATTTAATTGAAAACATTAATAAAGAGATAGATGACAACTACAATAAGCATACAGCCATTAAACATTACAAAGATACATATAATTTTATTCCACCTTTTGTATTAACTAAAATCTTAACATTTGGTGTTGTTAGTAGGTACTATGGATTGCTTAAACAAAATGATAGACAAGATATAAGTAAATATTTTAAAATTTCTGACAAGTTACTAAAACAAATACTTGCAAATTTAACGATGATAAGAAATATATCTGCACACTCTGATAGATTATTTTGTTATCGTAACAAATACTACATTAGTTTCAAGAATATAGATAAAAACTATAAAATAGATGGCAACTTTACAAATATATATATGATTATAGAATGTATGAAAGTTTTATTAGATAAAGATAAATTCAAAGAATTTGAAAACTTATTTGATAAAGAAGTTGATAAACTAAAAGAAAAACTAAATTCAATTGATATAAATGATATATTAAGAATAATTGGATTTAATGTATAAAAAATATAACTTTATAATATAATATTTATGAGTGGTACTTAGAAAACTTTTGAAGCTCTAAGTCATTCATATAACCTAGAGTCTATTTGAAGATTCTAGGTGTTTTTTTATTCATCATATATTATTTAAATTATTAAGAAAATGGTTTAATAAATCTTTTACATCAATATCTAAAGCAATTGATAAAGCACATAGTTCATAATCCCTAACAGTACGTTGATTATTTTCAATCCTATGTAAGCAAGTAACAGGAATGTTAATTCCTAAAAGTAAAAGCTTATCTGAAAGTTTTTCAAAAGATATATTTTTTTCTTTTCTTTTTTCTCTTAGAATGGGTCCTATTATATTTAAATTGTTCTCATATTTATTTGAATTTTTCATTATATTATCTCCAATAAATTTTAAAGTTACTACTTTTTATTTAACAGTAATCGAATTTTGTAGTTATAAAAAATTGTTATTATACAAATATGAATTAATTATAATAAAAAAACAATTTAATATATTGACACTGGTGTGAAAAGAATATATAATAAAATTATATTTAAATAAGAAAGAAGGAACACATATGAAAAAAGAAAAAGGAATAACACTAGTAGCATTAGTAATTACAATCATAATTTTATTAATATTAGCACGGAATAGCAATTAATTCATTAACAAATAGTGGATTATTAGCAAGGGTTGGACAAGCAGGAAAATTAACAAAAATAAAAGAAATAGAAGAAATAGCACAACTATCATATATGACAAGAAAAATAGATGAAATATCAAAAGGGGAGTCTGCAACAATAGCAGGAGTTGTCAGTGATTTAAAAGCATCAGGGTATAATATTAAAGAATTATTAAATGAAAATTCAAAAGTAATAGGAATAGTATTAAATAATACTAAAATAAAAATGGATAGAAACTCAGAAAAAATTTTAACTTATACTATGGATTATGGAAAAGATGCAGTTAGATATTTTGTAGAAATAGATGGAAAAAGTTATGAAATACTATTTAATAATGAAAAAATCACAATAAATACAAAGGATATAGATTTAGGAACAATAGATAAAGAACCAGAAGTAATAGTAGAATCAAATAACAATGATTTAGTCTTAGCAGAATTATCAAAAGAAAATAAAGAAAAGATAATATTAACTTCAAAAAATGAACTTGGAGAAGTAGCAATAACAATAAGGGAAGCTAAAAGTGGAGTTACAGAAGTGTGTACAGTAAAAGTAATGACACTAATGACAGAAATTATATTTGAACCAAATATAATAGATTTGGAAAGAGGAAAAAATATAGATTTAAGTTCTATAATAAAAATAACTCCAGAAGATACAACAGAAAAAATAATATACAGCTCTGAAAATGAAAGTGTAGCAACAGTTTCAGAAGAAGGTGTGGTAATTGGAATATCAGGAGGAACAACAATAATAACAGCAAGTAATGAAGATGGAAGCAAAAAATCGACATGTACAATAAATGTAGTAATTTATGCGAAAGGAATAACATTAGACAAGTTAAATATTGAAATTAATAAAGATGACACACAATTATTAACAGTAACATTAAACCCACCAGATACAACAGAACCAATAGTATGGAATTCTGAAAAAACAAATGTAGCAACAATAACTACAGACGAAACAGGAAAAAATGCAATAATAACAGCAGTAGGATCAGGAACATCACAGATAACAGTAACATGCGGAAATGAAAAAGCATACTGTACAGTAAATGTAAAAGTACCAACAATAAGAGTAGGAATTTCGCCACAAGGGGGAAAAATAGACGTTGGACATACAAAACAATTAACAGCGATACCAACACCAAGTGATACAACAGATAGTGTAAAATGGGAAACATCTGATGCAAGTATAGCAACTGTATCAGATAGTGGTTTAGTAACAGCATTGAAATTAGGGACAGTAACAATAACAGCAAATTGTGGAAATGTAAAAGGAACTAGTACAATTGAAGTAATATATACAACTAAAGATATAACATATAGTTGGGAGGAATTAGTAAAAGTTGCAGGGGAAATATCAAATAATTATCCGAATATAGATTCTGATACAGTATTTACACAAGTAAATATAGATGGAAATCAATATACATTAGGGGTAGGAGATACAAAAACAATAAAAATAAATAATAAAGATATTAAAATAAGAATTTTAGGATTTAATCATGATTTATTAGTAAATCAAAATTCATATGGACGAAATAATACATATGCTGGAATATCATTTGAATGTATAGATTTTTTAAGATATTCTGTAATGACAACAGCAGAAACAGCTGATGGAGGTTGGGGAGCAAGTAAGATTAGAGCAGACTTAAATGGAGATACCTATAGTTCTACTATTGAACAATTAAATATAAAACAAGTGATTAAGGAATATGGAGCAGAAAGAAAGGCAACTGAAGTTTCACAATCAAATGACTATTTTTGGTTATTATCATGTCAAGAAGCATACTACTCAGGAAATATAGCTAATGTTAATGAGGGAAAAAGATATAAATATTATGAATTATATCCATGTTATTGGAAAGCTACTAATACGTATAATAGAAAACCATCCAAATTCACAGGAACACAGCAAGGGGCAGAAGATTGGTGGCTTAGATCTATACCATACAATTATGGAACAAAAAAATCTTTTTGTTCAGTTACAAGTTCAGGGCAATTTCTTTATGCAGAATTAAGTTACACTTTAGGTGTAGCTCCAGGATTTTGTATATAATAAATATGGGGTACAAATTGTGAAAAATTTTAATAAAACGACAAAATTTTGAATCATAATTGAAAAAAGAAGAAAAATATGATATAAAAAATATATATTGTTGTATGAAAATGTTATAAGAGAAATAATTTGCTTATTAATTAAGAAAGGAGTAATGGCAATGGCTGATTTACAAATTTTACGGAAGAAAGAGGAAGAATTGATAAAAGAGTTCCAAATAATATTTGATGACAGGAACTATAAAGATGGAATATTTTTTGGTTATGTTTTTAATGAAATTGTTAATTTTCCAATAGAAGATGTGTTAAGTGCAATCCGAGAAAAAACAATAGAATTAGAGCAACTTCAGGAAGAAGCTAAAAAAAGAAAAGCACTTCAGAGAATTATAGAAGGTATTTTTAAGCAAAGGGAAATTTGGTGGAACAAATACAGAGAGGAAAAAAACGCATATATATTACAATGTGCAACAAATCTTGAACCAGATGAAGTCTTAGAAGCAAAATCATTAGAAAAAATTCGAGCTATTTGCACAGATGCCAGCTTTTGTTGTCGATTTTTGGAATGTGAAAATCGGCATATAAATGGTAATCCACAACAGGTTTTACCAAAAGAACTTGAGCAATATGAAAGAGTAAGAAATTTACTGTTTGAGATGAAAGAATCAATTTCTAAGAATTAGTAAAAATCAAAACGCTAAACCATATATAATTGAAGTTGCTATAAAATAAAAGAACTCTATAATTATAGGGTTCTTTTATTTTTGCTATTATAAAAATGTTGAAAAAATTTCCAAAAACCTGTTGACATACGGAACAAAGCATTGTATAATATAAAGTGCATGAATTAAGCGATGAAACTGAATGTGGCTACACCCTTACGGAAATGTGGGTGGAGGGAACTTCAGTGGAGTATGTCATGGCAAAGACCAGGCGGTAAGAAAAAAACACTTATCCCAGAATTATCATGCGTATTTTGGGTTTTAATAAAAGGTGTTTTCAAAACACCAGAGTGCGTTTTAGCTTGCCAATGGATAATATTTTTAAGGAGGGAAAATTACAATGGCAAATACAACAGTTGTAACAAGTGAAAAAATTAGAATAAGATTAAAAGCTTATGACCATGTGGTTTTAGATCAGTCTGCTGAGAAGATAGTAGAAACAGCTAAAAAAACAGGAGCAAAAGTTTCAGGTCCTATTCCATTAC
>CAOKJC010000090.1 GCA_948468685.1 uncultured Clostridium sp.
CTTGTTCTGTGTTCTTTTCTTTTATTTGTGTTATGTTTGTTTTATTTGATGTATTGTCTGCTTCTAATGATGTTATTTTATTGTTTTGTGTTATTTGTTCTGCTTGAATGTCTTCAATACTACTTTTTACTTGAGTATCATTATAATTTTCTAAATTATCTAATTTAGTTTTATAGGCATTTGTAAAGTCATTAGTTGAAAGACTTTTCCCTGCTATTTTATCTTGTTTTTCAAATATTTTTTCGTCCCACAAATCATTATTAAAATTAGCTATATCTATATCATAATTTTCTGACTTATTAGGTTTTTTAGCATTATAATGTTCTGTATAAGTTGCCATCTTACCCCTCCTATACTTTCATTAATACAATTTTAAATGTAACATCTTTTCTTGCTTCTTCATTATTCGCCTTGTAACTATGAACAGTAATATTGTTTGGTTTTAATATTACACATGTATCTCCATTTCCAGTTGTAACACTTGAACTATGTGCATGATATCTAGGTGTTCCCCACCAATCAGTATGTATAGTGTTATGTGACATTACACTAATAACAACACAATTTGTGTTAGTAAATCCTGATGGATAATTTATATCAACGCTTCCTTGCAATGTGTTACTATTTGTTTCTGGCATTGTTATTGTACCTGTTAATATTGATATATTTGATTGTATAGTATTTATTGTTATATTTTCGCTTCCATTAAAATTAGCATTTCCGCTAACTGCACCTTGTAATTTTATATTTCTTACTGTTTGTAGTTTTGTAGCTGTTCCGAGCATTACCAGTACAACTACTAGAAGAACCACTACAATTACCTGTAACATTACCTTTGACATTTGCTTCTATGCCTCCATTCACTATTAATTTCCCTGTTATTGTATTATCTTGATTTTTTAATACAAGATTACTTTTTATACTTTCTATATATTGCTGAAACTTTTGATATAATTCCTCTCCATCTATACTAATTAAAGAAGTTACTATTCCACAAACATCTTTCTTTATTCTTCTATCAACTATATCTGTTTGTGTTATATTTGAACTGCTTCTTACAGTTACTTCAGCTAAACATATTTCATATATGTTATCATCTCTTTGTAAACTTACAGGAGTTGTTCCATTTCCTTGTTTTACATATAATTGTGTTTCTCTTACAGCTAATGTTTTATCAAGTTTTACTATTACTCTATCGATTCTATTTCCACTTGTTGGTCTTTCTAATGTGATTATTCTTTCTTCTTCGTTTTCATAATCAGCACCTTCAATTATTCCTGCTCCTTTAGCTATTTTAATATTTAAGCCTCCATCAGCAGTTACTTTCATACTATTTTCGCCATAGTTTTTGTAATGCCCAAAATAAACACCACTGCTCAAAAATTTAGCAAAATATTTTCTAAAAATTTCTGCTTCATATAAACGGTCTGGCTCCATTTGACCACTTGCAGAATTTAAAACTTCCATACTATCAAATGGAAAACTTTTTAATGTTACTGACATATCTCTTCCTTTCCATAAAAACAAGACCTAACTAATAGGTCTTGAAATTACTCTTTTTATTTCTTCTCCGTAAACTTGGTACTTTGTCTCCAAACCCCAATTCTACAGTTATATTATTTCTTTCATATATTTCTTTAGCTTGAATAATACGTTTATCTTCATATAATCCATCGCTTTCCAAAGTTACTAAATCTCCTAAGAAGAAGTCTTCTTCATATTCCATATTTGGAATATAATATACTTTTCCTTCTACAGATTGAATAATTTTATATGTATCTAATTTTTTTTGTCCTTCTTGCATTAATTCATCTGGGTCTTCAATGTTGTTTAAATCTATTAAAATTTCTCTTCTATCAAATCCTGTTGCATTTCCTAATACTGTAATAAGTCTATCTTCGTTTTCTCCTTTTCCTGCTACATAACCCACATTTTTATAGTTTGTGTTATCATCTGTTGTTTTTCCTTCTAGTAAATTTTTCTTCTTTTCTGAAAATACAATATAAGGATGTTTTATTGTTCCTTGTAATTCTTTATGTGTATATTTTCCTAATTCTGAATGAGTAAAATTTTCTAAAGATTTATGACTATTGAAACTTTCAACTTGTCTTATTGTTCTATCTGTTCCTCTTATACTATCAAAATAAATACATTTCTCATTTCTATCAAGATATCCTTTCCAACCAAGACCTGTATCTTCGCTAATATGTTTTAATTCATCATGTAAATTTGTTAATCTTGCTTGCCACACTGTTTTTATACCTCTATTTTGACTAGGTGCTATTTTTATCCACACAACATCTCTTTCAGGAGTTCTAATATCATCATAATAACTTTCTACTAAATGATTTCTTATATAATGTTTTTGTATATTCTCTGCTTCTGTTTCTGTAACTCTATCATACCCATTTGTTGCGACAATTCTTCTTTTTGTTATTCCCTTTATACAAGTTCCTGTTACTTTTAAAGTTTTGCTATTTTTAGTAGTTGTTATAACCACTTTATCTATTAATAAAATTTTGTCATCTTTTTTATTAACTATTAACATATTATCTTTTTGTAATTTACTTGTATTAGCTTTGTTTTTATTTATGGTTAATTCAAATGTTCCACATTCGTAATAATTCCATATACAAATCAAACTATCAAAATTAGTAATAATCCCTAATAATTCGAAATTAGTATTAATTATTTCTATACAATTCATTTAAACACCTACATACTTATTAGTATAGTCAATTATTGTTACTTTATCTTTTGCTCCTTCTATATCTGAGCTATACTTAATTAAGTTCTTTCCTACTATTAGTTTAAAGAATGTAGAGTTTAAATCTATTTTATTATATACATCTATTGTCTCATGAGGTGTTATAAGATTTACTGTTTCTTTCCCTTCTCGTGTATCTATTACTAATTTTTCCTTTTCGTCAATTTCCATATTGACCTGTATATATTCTCCAGTAGTTTCGTTTGTTACTTTAGGATTAAGTGCTGGTCCTACATATTCTATTTGAACCGCTGATTCAACATCTCCTTTATTTTCTATTTCTTTATAAAATGAAACTAAAGAAAAATGATTTCGTAGTACTAACGGAAAAGATAATCCACCATTTACTGATTTAATATCTATATCTTGTCCTTTTTCATCTAACCAATATGGATCTTGACAATAAAAAGAGATAGTTGCTTTGTCATGATTTTTCTTTCTATTATTAAACTCTGCACTATCTTCTACTTTTCCATATATTCTATATTTTTTGTAATCATTAGTATAATATATTAATAGTTCTCCTCGTTTACCTGTTGATTGATTATATGTTTTAGGATTTATTATTCTAAATATTTTACGTCTTAATTCATATAGTTTTTCTCTATTTTTTGTTTTTATTGTTACTTGTAGCTTTATTATACGTGGGTCTAGTAAACTATCTTCACTATTACAGCCATCTTGATTTATTCCTTGACTTTTTTGTGAAGTTGCTCCTGGATGCCCTAGTCCATCTATATGACTTAATAATATATCTTCTTCTAAATTTCCTACACTATCGAATACTATACTTTCATTTAAAGCTAAATTTATAACTTCTAATTTTTGCATTTTATCACCTACATTCCTGCAAATTCTGCTGCTAATTTTTCACTTACATTATTCAATTTTCTGTAAGTTTCACTTGGCAATTCTGGGTTTTGTTCTATATAATTATTTTGTGTCACGTTTACACTTGTTGTTTGAGGTTTATTTGCTCCTGCCTCATACTTATATACACTTCCTGCTATTTGAGCTAATTTATTCTCTATTCCTGCATCAATTGTATTTTGTATTCTACTAATAATGTTTTCTATTTTAGATGCTAAACCTTCATTAATGCCTTGTGCTAATTTTTCACCTAAAGTTTGACCTGTTATTTCGTAAGCATTGCCATATGATTTTAATAAATTAATTATTTGATTTTGGTTTTGTTCTACATTTAGTAACATCTTTTCTGCTGTTTCTTGTGCTATGTCTAATTGTTCATCATAATATTTTTCTAAGTCTTCTAATTGCTTATTATATAACTCTTTTTGTTTTTCTACTTCATCTTCTACTGCTTGTACTTTATTGTCTTGTTCTTCTTGTAATAAATCTTTTTCTGCATTTAATGCTTCTTTTTTGTCTTCTAAAGCTCTATTATCTAATGTTTTTTGATATTCTGCTAATAACTTGTCTAATTCTTTTTGATAATTAGCTTTTGTTGTTGCATCATGTTCAAATGCTACTAATTCTTCTAATCGTTTCTTTTTCTTTTCATATTCTGCATCTTCTTCATCTCTTGATTTTTGTTGCTCTGCTTTGTCTAATGCTTCTAACTCTTTTTCTATTGCTTCTATTTTGGCATCATATTCTGCATTTATAGCATTTATTCTGATTTCTTTTAGTTTCTCTATTTCTTCTATTTGTTTATCTATAAATTCTTTGTCTTTTTCTTGCATTTCTTCTAGTTGCTTTGTTATTGCATTTGTTAATTGTGATACTGTGTTATCTATTTGTTCTACCCTTAAATCACGTTTTTGTTGTTCATAGTCTCTTATTGTTTGTAGTTCTTCTCTGTATATTTGCTTTCTTTCATCAAGTGACAAACGTTCATCTTTCATTATCTGGCTTAAGTAACTTTTATGCATTTGAATTATTTTATTATAATCTCTTGTTTGTTCTGTTATATCATATGCTGAACCTCTTAAATTCTTTTGTTGTTGTATATATGTTTCGTAGTCTTCTGTTTGTTGTTCTAAGATTTCTTTTTCTTTGTTTGCTAGTTCTTTGTTTAGTTCATATATCTTTTCTCTTATTTCGTTTTTTTCATCTGCTGTTCTTGCATATCTTCTTAGTGCATATTCATACATTTGTATTTCTTGTTGTGTACTTAATTGGTCTAGTGCCTTTTTGTGTTCTATTTGCTTTTTATAATTATCTAGCGCTTTATTTGAATATGAACTTGCTCCACTTGACTTTGGCGTAGTTACTCTTGAAACTGGTTTAACTCCACCTACCTCATTTGATTCTTTATTTAATAACATATTAAATAAATTTAGGGCAGTTTGTAATGTTCCTATTACTTCATTTGTTGGTACTCCTATTTTTTCAGATAATGATTTTGCATATGTTCCATTTACGTCTATTTCTGGATTACAATTCGCTATAGCAGTTGTAATATTATTTATTCTATCTTGAATTGTTGATTGTGTATTATCCCACGATATTCCCGCATCTTGTGCCATCTTATCAATTAAGATACTCATTTCATTAGCCATAATTCCATTTGCATTAACTGCTTCTGGAAATTTCTTTTCTAATTCCATTACTGCATTTTCGTAATCTTTTGTTCCTTTTTCTCCCTTTTGATAAGTTTGAAATAACTTTTGATATGATTTTGCTGTTTCCACTGCTGTTGCTGCTTCTTTCTTCTTGTTTTTAATGCTCTCTGTATCTAATAAATTGTTTATGTCTTGCTTTATATTTACTTTTTCAATTTCTTTAGTATTTAATTTTTGCTTTTCTTTTAACTCTTCTAATGACTGACCATAATTACTGATTCTTTTTCTTGCTTCCGTTAATTCTTTACCTGCACTTTTTAATTCTTTTCTATAATTTTCAATACTTTTTAAGTCTTCATCACTATAACGATATCCTGTAATACTTGTTTCATCTACACTTCTTGCATTTATTTCATCTATCTGTTTCTGTATGCCCAAATATTTCTCTGCAAGTGTAATTTGCTCTTCTATTGCTTCTTTGTCTGCTTGTAATTGTGATAAATTGCTGTCCTTATAATCATAAGTGTTATTTTTTATTTGATTGTATCGTTCTGATGCTTCATTTAGTTTTACTTGAGCTTCTTCATTTTCTTTTATAGCACTACATAACATTGTGATTGCAGATATTGCAGTAGCTGCTGCTGTTGCAATTAAAAATATAGGATTAGCCATTAATGCCCCTGTAAATCCCTTAGTCGCCACTGTTGCTGCTATAGTAGAAGCTGAATAGGCATCTTTTGCTTTTTTTAGTGCAATCATTGCAACTGTCACTCCCGCTAATGTAACTCCAAATACTGTCATGCCACTAGTTAGAGTTGGATTAGCAGATATTAATGAATTTAATATATTTAAAAGCCCTGTTCCTCCTTCTGTCATCTTTCCCAATATTGGCTCTATTGCTTCTGCATAAGCTACTTGCGTTTCTCTCATTGCTTGACTATATTGACCTTGTTTACCAGCTAGGGTGTCCATATATTCAGACATTGCTCCTGCAAATGGTTCAGCTGCATACATTGTTCTATTTAGATATGCCTGATTTTTTTCTGCTTCTGTTAACTGACTTGCTGTTTTTCCTATTGATTTTGCATAATTATCAAGCATTACACTTAAATTTTCTGTAACACCTGCACTATCACTTAATGTAGATAAACCTTGCCTATAACCTTCTGATGCTACTCTTACCGCTTCTGAAACCGTGTAATTAGCATTTCTATTACGTATAGCACTATTTGTTAATGCTTCTATCATTTTTTCTGTTTCTTGTGCTGACATTCCCATTAAACTAAAATTTTTTATTGTAGTTGCCAAATCTGATTTAGTCATATATGCACCAAATTTATTCATAATATTAGAAAATTCTGACATGCTTTGTCCTGTATATTCAGAAACATTCTGTAAAGAACTCATTGATTGGGGCTGTAAAAAAAGTTCCTTAGAAAAATGAGCGAAATATTTTCGCTCATTTTT
>CAOKJC010000091.1 GCA_948468685.1 uncultured Clostridium sp.
GCACGTACGGTTCTGAATAGGGGCTTGTGTCGTGAGGCACTTGTCTACTAAACTGCCAAAGACAAAAACTGTAAGTAATAGTGTATTAGATAAACAATTAGGATTTTACAATGAGGCAAATAATTTGAATTTTATTCCTAAAAGTAGTATAATATCTAATGTACATATTATTGCTGGAAATGGAACACAGACAGTATTTAGAAGTGCAAATAAATATGCACAAGCATATGGTGGAAAAACACAAGAATGGACTAAAAGAGTTGGTAAAATAGAAAGTGATAAATATATATTTGATGTGCATTGGGTAGAACATAATAAATATGGAAAATATGATTTTAAATTGAAAGGAAAAACATTAAAATGAAAGTTAAATATATAGGAGAAAGTTTTGGAGTTGAAGGACTAACAAATGGAAAAGAATATGAAGTAATTGCAATAGAAGATGATATGTTTAGAATAATAGATGATAGTGGAGAAGATTACTTATACTCTATAAGCAGACCAGGTTCACTTGAAGATAGTAGCAGGTGTGGGAAATGGGAAGTAGTAGAAGATAATGAAAATAAGGATTTAGAAAAAGTTATTAAATAAGTTATTAAAATTTTATAATTATAAATTAAAGACACAGAAATGTGTCTTTTTATTATGCCTTTTTGGAGCTTGTAGGCGTAAAAGAACAACTTACAAAAACATATGAGAAGCAACCTCGTAAAAAGCGTAATGGAGGTAAAACATGATTAAAGAATTACTAAAAAAAATAGGTTATGCAAATGAAGACATAACAAAAATTGAAAAAGGATTATCTGATGAAAAGATATTCTTAACTAAAGAAGAAAATATTGAAGAAAGATATTCCAAACTAAAAACTCAAAAAGAGGATTTAGAAAAACAAGTTCAGACATTGACTGAAACTAACACCAATATTCAAACAGAGTATGACAACTATAAAAAAGGTTCTATTACTCAAGAAGAATATGAAACAAAAGTAAAAGAAATACAAGAAGAAGCAGATAACAAAGTTAAACAAAATAATTTTGACAGTAGATTAGCAGTTAAATTAATGTCAAAAGAAATTAATGCAAAAGATGTTTTAGACATCAAAGCAAATCTTGATATGTCAAGGATTAGTCTTGAAGGAGAAAATTTTATTGGACTAGATGAACAAATTAATAGTTTAAAAGAAAGAAAAGACTATTTATTTAACAAAGAAGAAACTGTAATTACAGGTGTTGGAGAAAATGGTCGACAAAAAATAGATGAAGATGACCACAAATTAGATACAATGTCATATTCAGAAATGTGTGATTATTTAGAAAAAAATCCAGATGCAAAAATTTAGAGCTTAAAGGCTCTTTTTTTAATGAAAAAAGAAAGGAAAGATGTAAAATGGCAAAATTTGATGCAAAAAGCTTTAATCCACAAGCTTTTGGAAAATATGTGGAGAGAATACCAAAAACAAGAAAAAATGAATTAATTAAGTCAGGAGTTTTAAAAGGAAACAAAGAAATTAGAGATGCTTTTAGTTCTCAAACAGGAACAGCATATGCAGTATTACCTATGTATGGAAGAATAGGTGGAAAAGTACAAAATTATGATGGAGAAACAGATATGGACCCACAAGGTTCTACAACTTATGAGAGAGGAGTTGTAGTTGTTGGGAGAATGGGCTCTTGGGTTGAAAAAGACTTTTCAACAGATATTACAGGTGGAGTAGACTTTATGGACAATGTTGCAGCACAAGTGTCTGAATATTTTGAAGATGTAGACCAAGACACATTACTAGCAGTATTAAAAGGTATATTTGCAATGACAGGAACAAAAAACTTAGAATTTGTAAATAATCATACTTTTGATATCACAGAAGAAGAAGGAGAAAAAGCAAAAGCTGGTGCAACAACTTTAAATTCAGCAATTCAAAAAGCTTCAGGAGATAAAAAAGCAAAATTTACTATGGCAATTATGCACTCTACTGTTGCAACTAATTTAGAAAATTTACAACTATTAGCTTACTTAAAATATACAGATGCAAATGGAGTTCAAAGAGATTTAACTTTAGCGTCTTGGAATGGAAGAGTTGTTTTAATAGATGACAATATGCCTACAGAGGAAGTTGAAGCTGGCGAAGGAATAGAAGCACATATAAAATATACTACATATCTTTTAGGTGATGGAGCTATTGATTATGAGAATATAGGTGCAAAAGTTCCATTTGAAATGGATAGAGACCCAAAAACAAATGGTGGACAAGATACCTTATATGCTAGACAAAGAAAAGTATTTGCACCATATGGAATTTCTTATACTAAAAAGTCCCAAGCAAAACTTTCTCCAACAGATGAAGAATTAGCAAACGGTGCAAACTGGGAATTAGTACATGATGCTGGAACAGGTGCTAATAGAAAATATATAGATGACAAACAAATCTATATTGCAAGAATAATCTCTAAAGGGTAAGGACTAGTTCCTTATCCTTTTTAGGAGGTATAAATGAAAGAAAAAACAATTTTAGAAAGAGTAAAAACTTTATTAGGAATACAAGACGATAGCTATGATAATAAGATACAAGAATATATAGATTTATTTTGTGATAAAGTAAAATCTATTTGTAAAAGAAAAGACTTTCCACAAGAATTAAACTATATGTGTATTGAATTTGCAAGAAAAAGCTACTTATATTACAAAGACAAAGATAATTCTAATAATGAGCAATTACAAATAACAAGTGCATCCGATAATGGGCAATCTGTTAATTTTAAAATAATAGAAAACATTTCAAAAGATGATATAGATATTGATAAAGTAATTGTTAAAAATATGACAGAAATAGCAAATTATTCGTATATGGAGTGGAGAATATGAAGATACCAGAAATGTTTAAACAGGTAATAGAGGATACTTTCTATGATAAAAAAATCGAAATATGGTCATCAGGAACGATAAAGGACGATGAGGGAGCAGAAGTAGGAACAGGAAAAGTAAAAAAGATTGATAATTTTGAAGGGAATTTTCAGTTTAGTACAAGGGAGTATATACAGCAAGAATATGGCAAAGAAATAGAAGCTAATGCAATAGTTACTTGTGACAAAACAATCGCTCAAATTGGAAATATACTTGTCTATAATAGCAATGATTATACAATTAAAAGCAAAATAATATCAGATAGTCATACAACATTACTTGTGAATGGAAGTGATGAGAATGTCTAGTGTAGAAGGATTAGATGAATTACTTGCTACTTTATCACGGTTTAGGTGGAGATATTAAACAAAGTTCTAGAAAGGCACTTGAAAGAGGGGCGAAGAAGATACAGAAAAATGCTAAATATTTAGCACCAGTTAAGACAGGGCAACTTCGAAACTCTATCAAAACCAAGTCACAAGAAATGCAAGACGGAGTAGAAGCACAAGTATATACTAACTGTGAGCATGCTATTTATCCAGAGTTTGGAACAGGACAACGAGGAAGAGAAAGCAATATAGATAGACCTGAACGGAATATCATATAAAGCAGATTGGAAAGGAATACCTGCACAACCATTCTTAACTCCTGCATATTTACATGCAAAAAATACAGGTGAAGTAGAACAAGAAGTAATTAAATCAATACAATCAGATATTAGAAAGTTAGGAAGTGGTAAATAATGATTAATCAAAAACCAATAGTATATAAAAAGTTAAGTGAATTAGAGACAGAAGGTAAAACAAAACAAGTATGTGAAGAAGGTTCACAGGATTGGTCAAAAATGCCATGTGTAACTTATTATGAATTAGATAATTCAGAGGCAGAAAGTGCTGATGATGAAGAATATTCAAGTGCATTAGCAATAAAAGCTGATGCATGGGGAAAATCATCTAGCGAAGTGTCTAAACTAGCAATGCAAGTAGTTGCAAAAATGAAAGAATTAGGCTATAAAAGAACACTTTATTTAGATGTAATTGATTTGAATAGTAAACAAAAACACAAAACAATGCGTTTTGAAAAAGAAGAAATTTTATAAAGGAGGTCATAAAAATGGCAAGAAAATATTTAAAAGGTTTTAGTAAATTAAGTATATTTCCAGTGTTAGAAAACACAGAAACAAGTTATAAAGTAGGAGAAAGAATATCTGTAATTTCTGCACAAAAATTAAGTAAAGATGAACAAGCTACAGAAGATGAAATTTTAGCTGATGATGAGGTTTGGGATACAGACACAGATGTAACAGGAGAAGACGTAACAATTACATTAGCAGAGTTATCAAATGAATTAAGAGCTAAACTTCGTGGTGGAACATATGACGAAACAACAAAAGTATATAGTTTCAAAAAAGGAGACGTAGCACCAGAATTAGCGTGTTCTTACAGAGGCTTACTAGCTGATGGAAATTATAGAATGTGGAAACAATACCGTTTTAAAGTATCAAAAATTAAAATGGATTTAGAAACAAAAGGAAATGGAAATAAAGGCGGAGTAGAAATATCAGGAAAATTCTTAAATAGAAGTTGTGATGGATTATTCTACGATATTAAAGATACTGAAACAAATGCAGATTTAACTTGGCTAGACACAATAGAAACAGTAGGACCAACTGGAGAGTAGAAATACTCTCCTTAAATTTATTTAGGAGGAAATTAAAATGGTTAAAAGTAACGAAGCGAAAAGTTTACCAAAAACAATAAGAATACATGGTGTAGAGGTTAAAAAGATGCCTTGTGGCAAGTATTTTGAAGCTCTACAAACTTTAAAGGATTTGCCAGAGGACTTCATAAGAGAAATATCTGACAATAAACAAGATTTTAAATTATCAGAAATGTTTACAGTGGAAAATATAATGAATTTAATAACAAAATTAATGATTGTTGCACCAAAGTTTTTATTTAGATTTTTAAGTGAAATATTAGATATAGATGAAGAAATTTTAAAAGAACAACTAACACCAAATGAATTATTTGAAATTTGTAAGAAGTTCTGGGAAGTAAATAAATTAGAAGATTTTTTCGTACAAATGAAGCCAGTTATGAAGGGAACAACAACTCTAATTGGCTTCAAAGAACAATTGCCATCTGTATAAAAATTGGAATAAGTAAAAAAGAATTTATGGAAGATTACTATATAGATGAAATACCAATAATTATGCAAGAATATGCAGAATTAAATAAGGTTGAAAATAAAGATGAAGAAGAAGTGGGAGCAGAAGATTTTTAAAAGTATTGTAAAAATAATAAAAGTATAGTAAAATACTATTAGTTAAGAAAGGAACAGAAAATGAATAGGCAAATAGGAAAAGTAAATAAGAAAGTTATTGATTTATTAAATTTAGAATATAAACAGGAATTACCAATAATACTTGGTGAAGCTAATATAGAACATATGAAAAGGCAACATCCAGAAGATTATGAAAAATATGGAAAAAGAATAAAAGATATAATAAATAATCCAACATATGTTGCTAGAAATCCTAATCAAGGTTCAATTGAATACATAAAAGAATATAAGATAGACAATGAATTTATATTAGTAGCAGTAAGAATATCAAATAAAGGAACAATGTTCGCTAAGACAATGTTTAAAATGACTGAAAGAAAAATTAATATATATTTAGATAATGGTTATGCTAAAAAATACTGATAAAAGCTTGAAAAAAAATAAAATGTATGATATTATAATATTAACATATAATATAAAAGAAAGTTTCTGAGGGCGGAACAGGCAGCCGCCACCCATGTTAGGAGATGTAGGATTGTCAACCTACCTAAACTTTCTTAACTAAAAAAGGAGTGTCAATTATGGCACTCTTTTAAATTATATTCGAGCAATTATACAAAATAAAAAAATATGACAACATTCGACAGCATTTGATATTTTCTTTGTGTTATCCTCTTTTTAGGAGGGGATAATATGAGTAAACATAGTAAAAGTATTTGGGAAAATTGGAAATTATGGGTAACTATATTAGCAATAGTGGGTTTAATAGCTATTAGTGTTATAGCAGTTTATGAAAATAAAACTGAGAATGTAAGTAGTAATACATGCACAGAATATACTATGATAGGTAAAAAAATTAATCTAACTAACAAAATGAAAAAAGAAATGTATGAAAAAATAAAAAAAGATATAACAGACTCATTAAAAACACCATCAACAGCAACTTTTCCAAAGATGAAAGATTGGAACATAGATGTAAATTACAACAATGTAATAGAAGTAAAGTCATACGTAGATAGTCAAAATAGTTATGGAGCAATGCTAAGAGCAGATTTTAAACAACAATATATTATTACCAATAAAAATGAATATTTATGTATATATAAAGAGTTTAATAATGAAACGGAATTTGATATTACAGAAAAGGCGGAATATAAAAGATTTATAAATGAAGAAGTCTTTGATTTTCAAATGAAGGAATTTATAGAAAAAAGTAAAAACTCAACAATTTATGGAAGTTTAATAGATTATAAATACAATAAAGATAGTCAAAATTTAGAGATTAATATATTAGTTAACCCATTAAAAGAAGAAGATTATAAATATTATGTTAATGCTTCCATAATCGCATATATAAATCAATGTATTTGTATTCCTACTGTAAATACAAAATTAAACATAAAAAACACAAACGGAGATGATTTAGCAATAGTAAGTAATATTAATTTTAAATTTTTACTAGAAGATTGGTATATATTATTGGATTTAGGAATAATGGATACAAGTATTGGCATAGTATCTACAGATT
>CAOKJC010000092.1 GCA_948468685.1 uncultured Clostridium sp.
TCCTCTTGCTATATCTTTAGCTATTTTCATAATTTCACTATCATATTTTTTTGTAAATTCTACTGAACAACTTATCTTTCTTTCTCCATACCATAATCCTTGCTTTTCTTCTATTAGTTTTTTTAGTTTTCCTGTATCAATAAAGTATATGCTTAATATATATTTAGCAAATTCTTCAAAACTAATTTCATTTTCCTCACAAAAACCTTTCATTTCTTCTAAAGTATGAAAACTTACTTCTTTTCCTTTTACACTTTCTTTAAAATTGATTTTTGCTTTTTTTATCCTTCTATTTAAAATAGGTACTTTTAAATCTTTCACCAATAGACTATATTCTATTCCAAGTATTTGAGCGAATTTTCTTTTGGTTACTTTGTTTTCGAATTTTTTATATAGTTTTTCAAATTTTTCTAGCTCTACCTTATATCCAATATAATATCCATCTTTGTGTAATGTTTCAAATAAATTATTTGTAAATTCTTCTTCTCCAATTTCAAGTGTGATTTTCGTTTTTTTAGATTTCATATCTTTAAATTGCATTCTTGATATATGTAAAATTTGTTCTGCATAATCCTTTTTAGATAATCTAATTGGATATCTCGTATATATTTCATTAAATATGTTTATATCTATTTTTTCTCCAACTCTATAATTCTGTTTTATTTCTCCTTGAATTTGTTTAATTTCTTCATTTAAAATTATCTCATTTTTCAAAATAATTGCAGTTCTATCTTTTATATATTTTAGTTGCTGGTAATTCTTTTGCGTAATATCTAGTATCTTTTCTGCAAATTCAGCTTCACTAAGTGGGAAGTAATTTTCATCATATATCTTCTTTAATTCTTTATAGCTTATCCTTTGTCCTATATATAAGTTGTTCTGTTCTATAACTTTTTTTCTAAATTCTAGTATCGATTTTTCCGTTACCTTTAAATTCTTTAAAATTACCGCTTTTTGTCCATTGGACTTTATTGTCCTAAGAGCTGTTTCCGTTATATCTAACATCCTTTTTGCAAATTCAACTTCTGATAAAGGAGTATAATATTTATCAAAAATTTCTCTAAATTTATTGTAGTCTATTAAATCTTGCTTATGAAGTCCTTCTGTTACAATTATCTTTTTCTTTACTTCTTCTATAGTCTCATCACTTAGCGACTCATTAGCTAAAATCCATACAGTTTTCTCGGGATTATATCTAGCTTCATTATATGATTTAAACGAGACATCTAAAATTCTTAGCATAAACTCAGTTTCTGATAACACTATATAGTTTCTATCAAATATTTCTCTGCACATAGCATAAGTTAGAGAGTCTTTTATATGTAAATTTTCTTCCCTTAATACTTCTCTCCTAAAGCTTAACACTTCTTCTTCACTTATTCCTTCATTAGTCAATATCCTAGTTTTTGATTTACTGTCTTTTTTTATGTGTTTCTGATTTAACTCTAAAATATCAAGTATTTCCTTATAGTAATCACTTTCTTTTAGTGGCAAGTAATATTCTTCGCTATCAAAAATTGCCTTAATCTCTACAATTGACATCATATCTTCTCTATGTAATCTTTTGCTTCTTATCACTTTTTGCCTCATTGCTTGTATTTGCTCTATATCAATTTCATATTGTCTTAAAATTCTTGGTGCTTGATTTACAAATTTCATTGCTTTGTATGATGAATTAGTCAACTCTAGTATTTGTTCTGCAAATTCTCTTTCTTTCAATTCTATACTATATTTAGCTAAAATTCCTTTTGATGATTGATATATTTCTAAAAATCTTTCATAACTTATATGATCGAATTTATGAAGCTTAAACTTTTTTATAATTGCATTTTTACATTTTAGTAATTGTTCATTTTGCATATTAATTGTTCCTTTTAAAATTTTCTATATTTTTAATATCTTGTATAAATATGACTAAAAAGTTTTACTTTTTATTAAACTTTTTATTAAAAAGACGACAGGATATATTTCTATACCCTGTTTGTAATGTAAATCTCCCTACTTAAATAGCAAGATTTTTCCATTCTTCACTTTTATAGATTATAAAATCATTATTTTTGCAATGCTATTTTAATGCTACTAGCTTATTTTTAACAAATTTTACTTTTTTAGCAACTTTTATAATATTATTTATATCCTTACAGCTATGGAAGTTTTGCGAATTATAAATCGCTATTAAAACTCATTAAACGTTATTAAGTGGTTTCATAGAACAATTTTCTAAGTTTGCTGTATCATGCTTTATTACTAGCATTTCTAAGTTTTTTTCTAGTTGAAAAAGTGCTATTTTACAGCTACCCCATTAAATTCTTTGAAACTTATTAAAACTTATTAATTTTTTTCTTAGTCTTAATTACAATACATACTATATCATATTATAATAGAAATTTCAATTAAATGTAAGCATTTTTTAACTCTATTTTAGAAAATAGAATTAATCTTTTCAATTTCTTTTTCTTTAAATTCATGAAATACACTTGTATATGTATTTAATGTTACTTGAATATCTTTATGCCCTAAAATTCTTTGTAAAACAACTGGACTTACTCCATTTTCAATACATCTTGTTGCAAATGTATGTCTTAACATGTGTGTATTTACTTTGCTTTTAGTAATATTACATTGATATACTGTTTTAGTTTTTCTTCCACCTTTTATTCCTACTCTTTTTTTGTAAACTCTTATATCTGCATTTTTACATAGTTTTTGAAATCTTGCATTAAAGTTTGTAGCATGAATAAAGTTGCCATTCTTTAAAAACAAAAAACCTCTTTTTTTATCAATTTTGTATTCTAATAATTTATCATATAATGAATCTAATATTGGTACATCTCTCATTCCTGCATAAGTCTTTGTAGTATTTTCTAACAAAATTCTTCCTTTATCAACATGACTTAATGTTTTCCTTACATATATTTTCTTATTTTCTAAATCTATATCTTCTCTTTTCAAAGCTAATATTTCACTTATTCTCATTCCTGTATATATAGCAATATAAAATACTATTGTATAATCATCATACCCCTTATCTAGTTCTTTTATAAATCTTTCTTCTTCCTCTAATGTTAATGCATCTATTTCTTTTGTTGGTTTACTTGATTTAGGTTTCATTAAGTAACCTTTTAATTCAAAAGGATTTTTATCTACTATATCTCTGATTCTAGCCTCATTAAATGCTCCTTGTAATTGTTGCCATACTTTTGTTATAACTGATTGTGAATATGAAGTAAGTGATTGGCTTTGCATATTTATTATACTTCTAGTAACATTTTGAATTGGTATATTTGCAAAAGGTAGTATCTTTTGCATTATATCTATGGTTTCTCCAATTCTTATATATGAAGCCCTTTTTATAGAATTAGTATTATACTTTAGTTCTCTAATTTCATTTGCTATATCTACTATTGACAATTTATTATTGACATCTTTTCCTGTTTGCAATTCTCTTTGTAAAAATTCCATTTTATCTTTTACTTCTTTACGTGTATTTCCATAAAATGTTTTTCTTATCTGTTTCCCATCGTTATCTTGTCCTAGACTAACTTGCCCTACCCATTTTTTTAGTGATTCTCTATAAAAAATTGTTCCTTCTCCATTTCCTCTTTTATTCAAATTTCTTGCCATTTTTTCCTCCATTCTATAAAATTAAAGATTACTCAAACATTTTGGTAGCAATTTTTTCTAATATCATTTTCTTTGTTTCCTCATCTACACAGAATTCATATATAAATACAGCTCTTTTATCAGCAATTAAATTTGCTCCACAATCTTTTATTAATGGAAAACCATAACTATGAAATCTTTCTCTTGCTTTTACAACTCCTATTCCTCTCCAATCAGAATATATTTCTGGAGTTATTGTATCTGGTAAGTCTTCAAATTTTATTTTTGATTTTTTTACTTTCATCAAATCCTCCTAACTTTAAAAGTTAGTCTTTGATTAATCAAAGACTAACTCATTTTCCTAATTATGTGAAATGTGCAATTTTAGAAATTTTAATCTATTTACACATTTGCATTTTTTCTATTTTCTATCTTTTAGCATGTCTGCTTGTTTTTCAACTTCATCTGGATAGTATAAATCAATAAGAGTTAATATATATTTTCCAAATTCTTCATTTGAAATTTCTAAATTTCCTGTATGTTTTAAAAATTCTCTAGCAACCATACCATAAGACGATATTTGCTTTCTTGTAACAAATTCTGTTTTTTCTTCTATTCCCTCTCTGTGTATTACTTCTTTCTTAACTTTGTCCAAATCTATTCCTAAAGAAATAATAAGGGCTTTATCTACTTTTCTTAATTCTCCAGTATCTAAAGCTCCTATATAATATTTTAATCTTGTTTTATCTATTGCTCTAATTTGTTCTGTCAAAACAAGTGAATTTTGTTTTAATCTGTTTTTATATCCTTTAATATATACATGTGTTGGTATGATAGCTTTTGAATTTACTTTACTTGTAATTGGTGCAACTATAACAGTTGGACTATATTCATTACCTATATCATTTTGTACTATTACTACTGGTCTAACTCCTGTTTGTTCACTTCCTACATAAGTTTCATCTAATGCTGCATAAAATAAATCTCCTCTTTTTATTTCCATATTATTATTTTCCTCTATCTTTCTATAATTTTTTAAATATTCCATTTGTTCTTGATCTTCAATCATTCTTTCTTCATCTGTTTTATCCATGCTTGCACCTAAAATAATTAAATATGTAAGTATTGCTACAAGTACAAGTATTATAAAAAATATAATTAATAAAATATTCATAATCTGATTCTCCTTTTTTTATTCAAAAGGCTACCTAAGTTTAAATAGATAGCCTTTAATTATTTTCTATCTCTTCACTTGAAATTCATTAAACGGCAATTAGCAAAATTGCTCCACAGGACTTTCACCTACCTGCTTTTGGCAGATTTGCATCCATTGCTTGGGACGGTTTTATCTCGCTCGAACTGTGGCTATGCAAGTGTATCATTATACCTACTACTTGTCCTCGCCTTATAAGTTGCTATCTTATATTTAAGTGAAGTAATTTGTAATATTACTTTTTAACTAGCTCGAATAGTAGGAATGTATCTAATGAATTGTTATTTAATTTTCAAAGTGCTTTTTTATTCTTATAAAAAGAAATAAGTGAAAGAGTTTTATACCCTCTCACTTACTAGCTCACTAAATCGACTTTTGTCCCCCCCTAGTTTTCAAAAAAATTTTTTAATTTTTTCAATCCTAGTGTTATACTTTTCTCAATTTGATTTTTTCTTACATTTTCTCTTTTGGCTAATTCTCTTATACTAATACCAGTTTCAATATTTAATTCAATTCTTCTCTTTTGTGATTCTGTTAATGCTTTTTTTGCATTTTTTAATTGTTCTTTATAAATATTAGCTATTGCTTTATCTTCTGTTCCCTTTTCTTTATCAATTGATCTTATATAAATATCTTCTTCTGTTAAATTACCTGGCTCTTCATGTCTATCTTTTTGATTTTTCACTTTAATATATGATTTTTTTGATGTTATATAAGCTTCAAATATGTCTTTACTAATTTCAATTCTACAGTCATTTTCTACACTATCTTTAAAAGATATATAGTATTGTTCAGTTTCTTCTATATATTCTAATTTATATGTATCTACATCATATTGCATTTCTCTTTCCTCCAATCAATTCAGTTTTTGTTTGAATTGATTAGAGGTGGACTACGACAATGTTTTTCTTTTAGTAAATAAAAAAAATCAAACATACAACACAACATTGCACATTTGATTATTTGAAATAGGCATAAATATATAATACTTACATCTAGTATTGTAATTATTTTTGAATTATCTTCTACATTATTATTTATACCCCTTTCCATATAAAAAACTCCCTTGCAAAGTAATTCCTAAACAAATTTCTTAAAGGAGTTTTAAATAATAAAAAAGTAAATCATTTTAATAATCAAAGTCTTATATATGTATTTGTAATTATCTTCTGTTTCTTCTATATCTTTTGAATCTACTCTCTTTTAAGACTTTGATTAAGTTGTTTGCATTATATAAAGTTCTCTCTTGCTGATGTTAAAAAAGGTGGAAAAAGGCTATAAAGGGCGAAAAAAGGCTAAATCTTTTGGTTTATGGATAAATTTTCCATTTTATATTGTGTTTACATAATTTTTATGGTATAATGTTATCGAATTTATTAAAATAGACATTTGTAGGAGGAATTACAAATGCAGAAAATCCTTATAGCTAATCCTAATGCTGAGCAAAGAATAAAACTTTGTAAAAACCTTGCAAATGATAAAAGGTTAGAAATAATAGAAACAGTTGATGGGATTACAACTTTAGAAAAGTATATTGATATTAGACCTAATGTATTAGTTTTGGATTCTTGCTTAAAAGATATAAATTGTATTGAAATAATTGATAGATTATCCACAAGTATTGCAGATAAGAGAAATAACAACATTATATTAACAACTCTAAAAGAAGAAAACTTAGATTTGTCTAATGCTGCTAAAATATACAAAGTAATCTATGATAAAGAAAATTTTGATGGTTTATATGATACAATAAATGAAATGTATCTTTTTGGAGAATATGAAGATTTAACTAATGAAGATCTTGACCTATTGTTTTGGAAATTAAAAATTCCTTTAAATTCAAATGGAACTAATTACATAAGAGAAGCTATTTTT
>CAOKJC010000093.1 GCA_948468685.1 uncultured Clostridium sp.
CTAATCTATGAACATCATCTATATGAAGCCCTGTTGTTGGTTCATCTAAAATATATAATGTTTTTCCTGTTGCTTTTTTAGAAAGTTCTGTTGCAAGCTTAACTCTTTGTGCTTCTCCTCCTGACAATGTTGTTGATGGTTGTCCTAATTTGATATATCCTAGTCCAACATCATTTAATGTTTGTATTTTTTGTTTTATTTTTGGTATTTTGTCAAAAAATTCTAATGCTTCTTCAACAGTCATATCTAAAACATCTGCTATTGTTTTACCCTTATATTTTACTTCTAAAGTCTCCCTATTATATCTTTTTCCTTTACATACTTCACAAGGTACATATACATCAGGTAAAAAGTGCATTTCTATTTTGTGAACACCATCACCATTACAACTCTCACATCTTCCTCCTGATACATTAAAGCTAAATCTACCTTTACTAAAGCCACGCATTTTTGCTTCATTTGTTTCTGCAAATATATCTCTAATTAAATCAAATACTCCTGTGTAAGTTGCTGGATTTGAACGTGGTGTTCTTCCTATTGGTGATTGGTCTATATTAATTATTTTATCTATATTTTCCAATCCTTTTACTTCTTTACATTTTCCAGGTTTCTCTGATGCTCCATTTAGCTCTTTAGCTATTGTTTTATATAACACTTCATTTACAAGTGTTGATTTCCCTGAACCTGATACTCCTGTAACACATGTAAATACTCCTAGTGGAAATTTTACACTTATGTTTTTCAAATTATTCTCTGTTGCATTTTTTACTTCTATTACTTTTGTTTTTGTAGCCTTTCTTCTTGTTTTAGGCACTTCGATTTTCTTTCTTCCACTTAAGTATTGTCCTGTAACAGAATCTTTTACTTCTTTTATTTCTTCAGCAGTTCCTTGTGCCATAACATTTCCACCATGAACTCCTGCTCCTGGTCCAATATCTATTATTTGGTCTGCTGCATACATTGTATCTTCATCATGTTCTACAACTAATAATGTATTTCCTAAATCTCTTAATTTTTTAAGTGTTGCTATTAGTTTATCATTATCTCTTTGATGAAGTCCTATACTTGGTTCATCTAATATATACATGACTCCTGTAAGTCCTGAGCCTATTTGTGTTGCTAATCTAATTCTTTGTGCCTCTCCTCCTGATAATGTTCCTGCTCCTCTTGATAATGTTAAATATTCAAGTCCTACATCTATTAGAAATTGAAGTCTTGTGTTTATCTCTTTTAGTATCATATCTGCTATCATTATTTCTTTTTTAGTTAGTTTTAAGTCATTTAAGAATTTTTTCATTGATTTAATTGACATATCTGTCATTTCGTTTATATTTTTGTCTCCAATTTTGATACATAGTATTTCTTTTTTTAGTCTTGCTCCATTACAAGTATGACAGTGTGAGTTTGTCATATACATTTCATAAAAACTTCTCATTCCTTGTGATTTTGTTTCGCTATGACGTCTATCTAGTGTTGGTAACACTCCTTCAAATGGAGCTGTGAATTTTCTTACTCCTGCAGCAGATGAATATTCAAAGTCTATTTTTTCATCACCTGTTCCATATAAGATTTTTTCTAAAAACCAACGTGGTAAATCTTTTATTTTTTTATCCTTTATTTCAATTCCATAATGTTTTCCTATGCTTTCGAAATACATTTTTGCCATTGTATCTCCTTTTTTCATAGTACTTGAACCAAAAGCTTTTACCCCATCATATAAAGTTTTGTTTTTATCAGGAATTATTAAATCTTCATCCATTTTCATTAAATATCCAATACCCATACAATCTGGACATGCTCCATATGGATTATTAAACGAAAACATTCTAGGTGATAGTTCTGGAAAACTGAAACCACAATCTGGACATGCATAATTTGAGCTATATAATACCATTCTATCTTCATTTTTATCTTTATCTATACTATTTACTAATACTAAATTTTCTGCATGTTTCAAAGCTGTTTCAACAGACTCTGTAAGTCTACTTCTTATTTCTTCTTTTACAACTAATCTATCAACTATTAATTCTATTTCATGTTTCTTGTTTTTATCTAATTTTATTTCATCAGACAAATCATAAACTTCTCCATCTATTCTGGCTCTTACAAATCCATCTTTTTGATAACTTTCTAATTGCTTTACAAATTCACCTTTTCTACTTCTAACAACTGGTGCTAATATTTGTATTCTTGTGCCTTCTTCTAATGCCATAATATTATCAACAATTTGATCTATTGTTTGTTTCTCTATTTTTTTGCCACAGTTTGGACAATATGGTACACCTATATTTGCATATAATAGACGAACATAATCATATATTTCTGTTACTGTTCCAACTGTTGAACGTGGATTTTTTGATGTTGTTTTTTGGTCTATTGATATTGCTGGTGATAGCCCTTCTATTGACTCTACATCTGGCTTTTCCATTATTCCTAAGAATTGTCTTGCATATGATGATAGACTTTCTACATATCTTCTTTGTCCTTCTGCATATAATGTATCAAATGCTAGTGATGATTTTCCTGAGCCTGATAGTCCTGTTACTACTACCATTTTGTCTCTTGGTATTTCTAAGTTTATATTTTTTAGGTTGTGCTCTTTTGCACCTTTTATTATTATTTTATCGTTCATTTTTTTACCTCCATGTCCCATTGGGGACGTTTCTTTTTGGGACATTTTGTCCCATCTTTGCATAAGATATCTGTAACTACTCTGTATACTATATCTGTAATCGACAAGGCCTACTCTACATAACTTATCCATATGCATTAAAATGCTATGGATAAGAAATCAACAGCTATAACATCGCTTTGCTCGAACAGCTATCTTAATTGGGGACACATCTTGTTTTTCTTTTGATATTATACTATATTCGCTTTATAAAAACAAGAGTTTGGTTTAATAATTTTAAAAAAAATAAATATCACCAGTTAAAATTCACAGCTAATTTATATTAATATTTTCAAATGTATAATAATAATTTTCTGTATCTGCGAACTGTAACACCCCCATTCTCCTAATTATTATATTAGAAAAATGGAGGTTAATTATTTTTGTAATTTTAATTCAAGCTATCTGTTAATGTTGCTTCGAGCACATCATAGGCGTCAATAAAATTTTCCTTTGTAATATATTCTATATGCAAAACCTTCTTATAATCTTTAAATTTTGCTACTACTTCTATTCTGCCATCTTCGTATAGATTAGCATAATAGTCTGCCATTTGAGGTAACTCCTTTTCAAAGAGCCTCCTTTGCTTAAAATGTCCTTTTTTTGGAAAAACCTTTGGATAAACAATTGTAGAATCATCCTTTCTAAATATGTCTTTTGCCATTTCCGATTTGACTTTGTCTTTTTCTTCTCTTGTGTATAAAGTTCCATAAAAATATATTGGAAGTATATCCATAATTAAGATTATCCCACAAACTAATTTCATTTCTTCTATTGGTGCACCTGCAACAAAAAAGATAATACCAAATGTTATAATAACTGCAATGTCAATTAGTAAAGTAAATCCTATAGTTTTCAGGATTACTCTTTTTTCTATTCCTTTGCTTGTCTTCTTGCTCCGTTCTTTCATAAATTGTTCTCCTTTCTCAAATCAAAATTACACTTTTTTTATACATATGCTATTAGCACTTTATGTTAATAGTATATCATGTTTTTTGTTTTCTTGCAAGCAAAATAAAAACAAGACTGAAATTCTTATTCCTGCCTTGTTTTGACTTATTAATAATATTCTAGTTTTCTTATTATGCAAGTCCATATTTCTTTTTGAATTTATCTGCTCTACCACCAACTGTTTCTTGTCTTAAGTTTCCAGTCCAGTATGGATGACATTTTGAGCAAACATCAACTTTTATATCTTTTTTTGTTGAACCAACTTCTAAAACATTTCCACATGCACATGTGATTGTTGTTTGATTATATGTTGGATGTAATCCTTCTTTCATTAAATTCACCTCTTTTTCGTATTTTATAACATGACTGTTTTTTATAATAACATATTATCGAAATTTTTTCAAGTATTATTTTTTTGTATTTTCATTTTCTTGCTCTACTGAAATATACTGAGCTGATTGTAGCATCTCATCATTTAAAGAATTTTTATGGATTAATTTACCCATTACATTAAATACACAAGCTACTATTAATATAATCATTCCAATTTTTTTCCAGTATTTTTTTAACATAAGTCTTTTCTCCTTTTCAAAATAATACATATATATTATACTGTTATTTAAACAAAAAGTCAATGCAAAAACTCTATTTAAATTCATTTTTGTAAAATTTCGTTACAGTTCACACAATTTTATCTCCAAATTTTGCTCCAGCCAATATATGAAAATGTAAATGCATTACTTCTTGTCCAGCATCTCTTCCACAATTTACTATTACTCTATATCCATTTTCTTTAAAGTCTTTCTCTTCAGCAATTTTATTTATAACTCCATATATTCTTCCTACTATAGCTTCATCTTCTTTTTCCATATGTGCTAATGATGTTATATGCTTCTTTGGAATTACTAATATATGAATTGGTGCTGCTGGATTTATATCATTAAATGCTAAAATTTCATCATCTTCATATACTTTACTTGAAGATATTTCACCTTTTATTATTTTACAAAATAAACAATCTTCCATTATTATCTCCTTTTATCTACATTGAATATTTAATCTACTATCTGAATTCTAATCTCTAGCATTTTACTTACAATATTTAACCTTATTTCTCTAACACAGCCTTTATTCTTCTAATACCTGCTGAACTAGCTTCTTCTTTCTTTATTTTAAATTTTCCTAATTCAGCTGTATTTTTTACATGAGGTCCGCCACATAATTCCTTTGAAACATTTCCTATCGAATATACTGTAACAATATCTGGATATTTTTCAATAAACATACACTCTGCTCCTGATTTTATAGCTTCTTCTTTGCTCATTTCTTCTATTGTTATATCCAATTCTTCTTGTATCCATTGATTTACTAAATCTTCAGCTTGTTTTTTCTCTTCTTCTGTCATTTTATGGTCACAGTTAAAGTCAAATCTCATTCTTTCTGCAGTTATATTTGAACCTCTTTGATGTGTATCAGGTCCTAAAACTATTTTTAATGCTGCATTCAATAAGTGTGTTGCTGTATGATACGCTGTTGTAACTTCATTTTGTTCTGCTAATCCACCTTTAAATTTTTGTTCTGAACCTAATCTTGATTTTTCTTGATGCGCTCTAAATAGTTCTTCAAATTTTCCCATATCAACTTTCATTCCATTTTCTTCTGCCAATTCCTTTGTTACTTCTGGTGGAAATCCATATGTATCATATAATTTGAATACTACTTGTCCATCTATCATATTTTTTTCTTGATTTTTTGCTCTGTTCATCTCTTTTTGGAATTCTTTTTCACCATGTGTTAATGTCTTTACAAATTTATCTTTTTCTTCTATTATTGTAGTTTTTATCATTTCTTTGTTATTTTCTAACTCTGGATACATTTCTTTTAGATTTTCAACATTTATGTCTATTAATGTTGATATTTCATCTAGGTTTATTTGTAATTTATTCATATGTCTTACCATTCTACGTATCAATCTTCTTAAAACATATCCTCTATCAACATTACTTGGTCTTCCACCATCAGATATTATCATCATACTTGAACGTAAGTGTTCTGCTATTATTCTTCTACTTTCTATTATATCTACCTTTTGCAATTCGAATAATTTATCCATTACAGGTTTAAATAATTCTGTATCAAATGGTGTTTCTTTTCCTTGTAATAACATTGTCATTCTTTCTAATCCTAAACCTGTATCAACATTTTTTTGTGATAATTTTGTATATTTTCCTTCTTTATCTTTAAAATATTCCATAAATACATTGTTCCATATTTCAACATATTTACCACAATCACAAGAAGGTTGACAATCTGGTCCACATGCTGGTTTTCCTGTATCGTAAAACATTTCTGTATCTGGTCCACATGGTCCTTCTTCTCCTGCTATCCACCAGTTATCATCTTTTCCATAAAAATAAATATGTCCATCTAATATTCCTGCTTTTTTCCAACATTCTGCTGCAATTTCATCTCTTGGACAGTCTTCATCTCCTGCAAACACTGTTACAGATAATTTTTCTACTGGTATTTGTAACTCTTTTGTTAAAAAATCAAAACTCATTTGAATTGACTCTTCTTTAAAATAGTCGCCTAATGACCAGTTTCCTAACATTTCAAAATATGTTAAGTGTCTATTATCTCCAACTTCTTCTATGTCATTTGTTCTTACACATTTTTGATAATCTGTTAATCTTGTTCCTGATGGGTGTTTTTCTCCTAATAAATATGGTACTAATGGTTGCATTCCTGCTGTGTTGAATAATACTGATGGGTCATTTTCTGGTATTAATGGTGCTGATGGTATTACTTTATGCCCATGTTCTTCAAAAAATTTTAAATATTTATTTCTTATTTCTATTGCTTTCATATTATCTTCCCTTTCGTTTGACTCATAGCAACTTAAAAATCCGAAAAGTTTTCAAGTTTACAAATTACTATGCCTCTTTTTCTTTCATTATGTTTTAAATTATACTTCATAATTCTTCAAAAATCAATAATTATATTGCCATTT
>CAOKJC010000094.1 GCA_948468685.1 uncultured Clostridium sp.
AATATATTGAAACAGATGCATCAAAAGGAATAGTAATAAAAGATAAAAATAATAGAGAATGGGTATGGATACAAGTATCAAAAACAACAGTGTTTAAAACTGCAAAAAGTAGTACAGATTATGCTAATATAAAATCAGATTTAATAACATATGCAGGAGTATATAGAAAAGGTTCAGCAACTCAAAATGAGAATTGGACAGATGAATGGTATTCTGGATGTGGAGTAGCAGATGTCACAACATATAATAAAATGTATAATAAAATGTTAAGTAGTGTATATACAAATGGAGGATTTTGGATACAAAGATATGAAGATGGAACAGTAGAAATAACATGTGCAAGTGCACAAAAAAAAGCAAGTGAATATTCACCAGATTCAACAAAAACAAGTAGTCTATTATTTGGAATACAATGGGATTTAGTATGTAAATATCTTGAAGTTAAAGGTGGTCTTACAACAGCTCAAATAAATTCAAATAGTTCAAGTTGGGGAAATTATAGTAATAATTCATTAACCGCAAAATCAGAAGCGACAAAGAAAATGAATATCTATGATTTTGCAGGAAATTTAAAGGAATGGACATTAGAACATTCAACAGTGTCCAGTAGCCTTGTGTGTGCTTTTAGAGGAGGTGGGTTGGGATCGAATGGTGGTAGTAGTCCAGCCTCGACCCGTGGCAAGTCCATAAAATCTGGACATGATTACGACTTATCTTTTCGCTCAACTTTCTATTAGTAGAGCTGAGCTCTAAAGCCATAACAAAAACATTGTAAAAAAATTAGTTTTAAAAATACAAAAAAATTTACACACCACTATTGACAAACTCAATATAACTAGCACACATAAAAATTAAAAAGCCGAATAAAAATTAAGTAAGAATAATTTTTAGGAGGCTTTTAAAAATGACAAAAAAAATAAAAAGCAAAAAAATACAAACAAAATACAATCAAAAAGAAAACAAAAGCAAAAGAAAAATAGTTATAATAGCACTAATAGTAGTACTTTTAATAATATCAATAATAATTTTTATAAAAATTAACAATAAAACGGCTAAAACTTCAAAAATTGGAAAGAATAGTAGTAGTCAAGAAATTGTAGATTACGTTTTAAGTATTAGTTCATATGAAGCAAAAATAGAAGTAGAAGTAAAAAGCAATAAAAATACAAATAAATATAGAATAAAACAAACATACATAAATAATGAAAAAAGTACACAGGAAGTATTAGAACCAAGCAATATACAAGGAGTAAAAATAATAAAAGAAGGAACAAATTTAAAAATAGAAAATACAAAATTAAGCTTAACAAAAATAATCGAAAATTATAAAGATATAACACAAAATAATTTAGATTTAAGTACATTTATAGAAAATTACAAAAATAATCCAAATTCAAAGTTTAAAGAAGAGAATGACCAAATTGTAATGGAAACAACAGCAGTAAATGAAAATAATTATCAAAAATACAAGAAATTATATATATCAAAACAAAACGGAAACCCAATAAAAATGGAAATAATTGATGCTAACCAAAATTCAATAATCTACATAATATATAATGAGATAAATATAAATCAAACAGCAAGTGAAAAAATATATGCATTTAAAATATTTAATTTGACAAAAGAAATATAATATTTATCTCTGAAACTAATATAAAAACGCAAACTTGACACATACTAATATTGGGAGTGAAGAACATGATAATAAAAAGAGGAGATATGTTTTATGCTGATTTAAGTCCTGTTGTAGGTTCAGAACAAGGAGGAATAAGGCCAGTTTTAATTATACAAAATGATATGGGAAATAAATATAGTCCAACAGTAATTGCAGCAGCAATAACATCACAAACTAATAAAACTAGACTACCAACACATATAGAAATAGATTCAGAAAAATGTGGGTTAAAAAATGATTCAGTTGTTTTAGCTGAACAAATAAGAACGATAGATAAAAGTAGATTAAAAGAAAAAATAGGACACATAGAAGATGAAAATATTATAAATAGAATAAATAATGCACTTGGAGTAAGTTTTGGTTTAGAAGAATAAATCTTCTAAACCTTTAATTTTTTAATAATTTTTATTTCTTCAAATAATTTGTTTATATGTTCATTTCTTTCTTTAATAATATTTTTATGAGAATTTAAGACTTCCATATAATTGTCAATTGTTTCATTACCTTTAAGTAGGCATTTCATACCACTAAGATAATAATTTTTTTTGTTTTCACTTTTGGTTGCAATACGTTTTTTATCATATTTTTCAATTTCTTCAAGTCTTTTTGTATCGATTTTTAAATCCTTTAAATAATCCATAATACAAGAAATTTCGTATTCAGTATCATCAATAATAACTTTCATTAAAGCTTTAACAATAATAGGATTATTTTTTCCTAATTTATGAGAAGCATCAGGCTTTGCTTCAGAAATAATAACTTTAAGTGCATCTGTATTTGATACAGGTTTTGTTTCATCTATTAAAATTTTAAGAGTATCTATAATACCAATATGAGATTTGTATTGCCTTTTGCTAACAATAGCATCAAATTCATCAGCAACACGAATGATTTGCCCTTCATAGGGAATATCCTTTTTGGTTAGTCCATTTGGATATCCAGTACCATTTAATGCTTCATGATGATAAAGAGTTCCTGCTGCATATGGTCTTAACTTTAAATCATCCATACAAATTTTGTGACCTATTGTAGTATGAGTTTTCATTATTTTGTATTCTTCCTCAGTTAGAGGTCCATTTTTTTGCAATATACTAGAAGGAATAAATTGCTTTCCTATATCATGTAAATAAGCACAAATGGTACAATATTCTGTAAAGCTTTTTGTACAATGCAGATATTGACAAATTCTACATACGATACTTGCGACATTTTCACAATGTTTTCGTGTAAAAACATCCAAAGATCCTAATATATTTAATTGATATTGCATACTTTTATCTAAGTTATAGGATTTTAAACTTGTCCTATCATAAAAATCAAAAATTTCTTTTGCCATAATTGACCTCCTTTATTATATTTCCATATCATCATCAAATGAATGAGTACATTCAGTGTTATGGGTATTTTCATTTGTTTGTTCAATATTATTTCTATAATTATCCATATTTGTATATATTCTTTCAATTCTTTGTAATTGATTATAGCATTCTACAATGTTTTCATTACTACTTTCTTTATTTATAAATTCAATACTATAAATGCCTTCTAGATATATCAGGTAATCTAATTTATTTATAGCATCATTTAACTCTTCAAAATTTTCTTTACCTATTGTAGCAAAAAGATTAGTACTATTTCCTGTAATTCTAGCTTGTACAATTTGTTTTCTATACTTTTGAACAAATGGTCGTAAAAGATTTTTAGTAATTTGACTTGTATTATGATTTTTAATTTCATCCATACCTTTAATAGTGTTTTCATCTTCAAGCATATAAATTCCTTTATTTCTTATAATTCCTAAAGCATCAATTGCAAAAATATCAGTAATATTTTCATTTAATCTTTCATATTTTTTATAATGTTTATCATAAGGATTATATTCTAATTTGTTTTTTGAAGCTCCAATATCAAAACCAATAGATAGTATGTTATTAAAAATGTTTGTTTCTATAGCATGGCAAAATTCATGTAATAATATATAATCAAGAATACCATATTCGCCATATCTAACTGTGAAACACAAAAATGTATCTAAATTTGTAAAGTTGCAGTCAATAGATGAAGCAATACAGATATCTTCATTAATTATAGAGTTATAAATAAAAATTTCTTTTGAATAAGGATATTTTTCTAAATCATATTGAGTATAGTAATACTCTTTTTTTGCATCATTTAACATAATTTCTCGTAAATTAATGATATTTTCTACAGTTTTTTTAGAAGGTATTAATTTTTTTATTTTTCTCTTTTTGATAACATCTTCATAATGGTCTGTGTCAGGGTCTATGGAAGCTCCAAGTGAACTAAAGTATTGCATTCTAAAATTTTTAATAGTTTCTTTAGTATTTTCATTTTCATTAGGGTCTTCCAAAATTTTATCAAATGAAGAAGAAAAAGATTCAATATTAGATTCTTCTTCTAAAACATTAAAACATCCTAAAACATTTTGCATTGTTTGATGATTTTTAGCCATAAGTAACCTTATTTTTAATGGTAATTTTGAATAAACATGTTCTAAAAATTTTTCACTTTTTTTATTATATATCTTTTCTTTAAGTTCGTGTTGTTCAAGATTTGACTTTCTATAAGGTTCTAAAGTAGCCTTGTAATTTTTATATTCAATTTCCATCAATTCAGGAGATTTAGTAGATAATTCTTTTTGTTTGCAATTTAATAAGTAATCATAGTAAGATTCAAAACCTTCAACATTAGGAGTGTCTGTAATATTATCATATATAAAATATTGCAAATTATTTAAACGTGTTGTTATTATATTTCTATATTTTTCACCAAATAATTTACTATAAACATCTATTATTAGTGGAATATATTTTTTTATATCATTCTCTGTAAACATTATTATTACATCCTTATTTTAATAATTCATTCTTTATTTTATTAAAATTCTCAAAATTATTAGGAAAACTATTTTGACCTAAATAATTTTTTTGAGAATTATCTTTAAAAACAATTTTTAATTGCCAAGTAGTTCCATCTGTAAAATTATTGTTAATATATTGTTCTTTCCAATTAATAGTTGTCCTAAAAAATCGTTCTATAAAAATATTTATTTTGTCATTACTAACTTCAAGTATTTTTGGCAAATCATTTATTGAGTATTTTACCAAATTTTTGTCTTCTAAAATTTCTATTTTTAAATATTCTGATTGCTTAAAAGAGCCTTTTTTTACATAGAATATTCCTTTAACATTATTTTTCATAGATAGTCTCCTTATAAAATTAATAAAATTTTATCATAAAATATAAATAACTTCAATGAATAAATTGTAAAATTGAAAAAAATGTGGTAAAATAGTTACAATTCATAGTTTAAAATATTTAGAAAAATGTTTAATATATAATATTTGAAATTTCCGTTTTTCAAGGCGCTTAAGATACGGAATATTCATAGTTGTTAAACACACTATAATATATTGAAATGAATAAGGCTTCAAGGGCAAACTCAATTTTAAATATTATATATTAAACATTTTTGATAAAATAGATATTTGCTGTGAATTGTAACTTAAAATAGTTATAGTTTAGTAAAATTTTTGGGGGAATAATAATGTATAGAACAAAAACATGTGGAGAATTAAATTTAACAAATGTAAATGAAACAGTAGAACTTGCAGGGTGGATACAAAAAATAAGAAACTTAGGAGCAATGGTATTTATTGATTTAAGAGACCAATTTGGAATAACACAAATAGTTATAAATGACGAAGAATTACAAAAACAAGCAAAAGAACTTACAACAGAAAGTTGTATCCACATTTCTGGAAAAGTTGTGGAAAGAAGTAACAAAAATACAAAAATCCCAACAGGAGAAATAGAAGTAATTGCAAATGAAATAGAAGTACTAGGAAAATGCAAAAACGTACTTCCATTTGAAGTAAATACAGACCAAGAAGTAAGAGAAGATTTAAGATTAGAATATAGATTTTTAGATTTAAGAAATGAAAAGCTACATAATAATATTTTACTTCGCTCAAAAATATTAAAAACATTAAGAGATAGAATGGATGAATTAGGATTTGCAGAGATTCAAACACCAATATTAGCAAACTCATCACCAGAAGGAGCAAGAGACTATTTAGTACCAAGTAGACTAAATCCAGGAGAATTCTATGCATTACCACAAGCACCACAACAATTTAAGCAATTATTAATGGTATCTGGATTTGATAAATACTTTCAAATAGCACCATGTTTTAGAGATGAAGATCCAAGAGCAGACAGAGCACCAGGAGAATTTTACCAATTAGACTTTGAAATGAGTTTTGCAACACAAGAAGATGTATTTAAAGTAATTGAAAATGTAGTACCATATACATTTGAAAAATTTACAAACTGGAAAGTTGATAAAGGACCATTTATAAGAATTCCATATAGAGAAGCAATGGAAAAATACGGAATTGACAAACCAGATTTAAGAAATCCGCTAATAATACAAGATGTAACAAAATGTTTCGAAAGTTCAGAATTCAAAGCATTTGAAGGAAAAACAATAAAAGCAATAGTAGTTCCAAATGGAGCAGAACAAGGAAGAAAATTCTTTGACAAAATGACAGAATTTGCAGTAGAAGAAGCAGGAGCTAAAGGATTAGCTTGGGCAAAATATGAAGAATCTGGAGAAATTACAGGAGGAATATCAAAATTCATCACAGAGGAAATAAAAGAACAACTAGAAAAAGAATATGGAATGACAAAAAAATCAAGTATATTCTTTATTGCAGATGAATTTACAGCAGCACAAAAAATAGCAGGATTAGTTAGAATAGAATTAGGAAAAAGACTAGAACTATTAGAAAAAGATGTATATAGATTCT
>CAOKJC010000095.1 GCA_948468685.1 uncultured Clostridium sp.
TAGAAGTAATAGTAGACCAAGAAACAATAATAAATGGAATAGAACAAAATGAAGACAATATATGGGGCTTATTAGTAGGAACAGGATACCTAAAAGTAGTAGAAGTTGTTGATGCATCTGACAATATATATAAAGTAAAAATACCAAATAGAGAAATAAAAGAATTATTTAGAAGTATAATAAGAAATTGGTTTAGAGACAAAGTAATAGGGAATGATTTAAAAACAATACTGAATGATTTAGTAACATTAAATTTAAAAGAATTTGAAAAAAAATTTAGAATACTAACAACTCAAATGTTTAGTTATATGGATGTAGGGGAAAATACAGCAGAGAATTTTTACCATGCATTTGCATTAGGAATGTTAGTAGGACTAAGGGATAGTTACTATGTAAATTCAAATAGAGAATCAGGAATGGGAAGATACGATATAATGTTAGAACCAAAAGATAAAAATGGAAATAGCTTTATATTAGAATTTAAAGTATTAGATGATTTAGAAGAAAAAAAAATAGAAGAAACAATAGAAAATGCAAAAAAACAAATAGAAGAAAAGCAATATGAAGCATCTTTAATAGAAAGAGGATTTTCCAATATAACAAAGATGGTGTTTGCTTTTAGAGGTAAAGAAGTAAAAATGGAAGTTTTTTAGAAATATAAAAATAAAAGTGTGAATATTAGATTTAAAAACCTAATTTTTGAAAAATGAAAAATGCAGGATATACAAATGATGCTAAATTATCGTCAGTAATAAGAGTAGGTTCAGCAATAGAATTGAAAAACCAAATTGGAAACGAAGAAAAAGAAAATTATTATGATAAACTTTCAGATTTTTTTTGATAAAGATAAAGAAGATTTAGAGGAAGATGAGAATAGAAGTAAGAGAGGTAAAGACAGTGGAAAAAATTATAAAAACAATAGCAGAAGAGCTAAATATTAAAACAACACAAGTAGAGAATACAATAAAACTAATAGATGAAGGAAATACAATACCATTTATTGCACGTTATAGAAAAGAAGTAACAGGAGGACTAAGTGACGAAATATTAAGAACATTTGGAGAAAGACTAACATATTTAAGAAACTTAGAAACAAGAAAAGAAGAGGTTATAAAATCAATAGATGAACAAGGAAAACTAACAGATGAAATATTACAAGCAGTGGCAATAGCAAAGACATTGGCTGAAGTAGAAGATATTTATAGACCATATAAACAAAAGAAAAAGACAAGAGCAACAGTTGCCAAAGCAAAAGGATTAGAACCATTAGCACAAATAATAATTGAACAAAAAGAGAAATCACCAATTATAGAAATTGCAAAACAATATATAAATATAGATAAATTATCAGAAGAAGATAAGAAAAACAAAGATAAAGTAGTAGCAACTCCAGAAGATGCAATACAAGGAGCATTAGATATCATAGCTGAAGATATTTCTGACAATGCAAAATATAGAAAAGAGATAAAAAGACTTTTGTTTAGAGAAGGATTATTACAAACAAAAGCAAAAGATAAAGAAGCTAAATCAAATTATGAAATGTATTATGATAAATCAGAAACATTAAAATACGTTCCAAGTCATAGAATATTAGCCATAAATAGAGGAGAAAAAGAAGAATTCTTAAAAGTATCAATAGAAAAACCACAAGACAAAATATTGATATATATGGAAAAAGATATTATAAAAGGTGAGACACAATTTACACAAATGATAAAAGACACAATATTAGATAGTTTTGAAAGGTTAATTGAACCATCAATTGATAGAGAAATACGTTCAGATTTAACAGAAAAAGCAGAAGAAAAAGCGATAAAAGTATTTGGACAAAACTCAAAACAATTACTATTAGGAGCACCAATAAAAGGAAAAACAGTAATGGGATTCGACCCAGCATATAGAACAGGATGTAAAATTGCAGTAATTGATGAAACAGGAAAAGTTTTAGATTACACAACAGTATATCCAACAGAGCCTCAAAATGATGTAGAAGGAGCAAAAAAAGAATTACTAAAACTAATAGAAAAAGATAAAATTGATATGATAGCAATAGGAAATGGAACAGCATCAAGAGAATCTGAAATGTTCGTGGCAGATATGATAAAAGAAGCAAAAAGAGAAGTTCATTATGTAATAGTAAGTGAAGCAGGAGCATCAGTATATTCTGCATCAAAACTTGCAACAGAAGAATATCCAGATATAAATGTTTCAATAAGAGGAGCAATATCAATAGCAAGAAGATTACAAGACCCATTAGCAGAACTTGTAAAAATAGACCCAAAAGCAATAGGAGTAGGACAATATCAACATGATGTAAATCAAAAAAGACTAGCAGAAAGCCTTACAGGCGTAGTAGAAGATAGTGTTAATAAAGTAGGAGTTGACGTTAATACAGCAACACCATCATTACTTTCATATGTGTCAGGAATAAATAGTACAATAGCAAAAAATATTGTAAAATATAGAGATGAAAATGGAAAATTAAAAGAAAGAAAAGAACTTTTAAAAGTTCCAAAGCTAGGGAAAGTAGCATATGAGCAATGTGCAGGGTTCTTAAGAATTATAGATGGAAAAAATCCATTAGAAATTACAGCAGTTCACCCAGAAAGCTATGAAGTAACTGAAAAATTATTAAAAGCATTAGGGTTTGACAAAGAAGACTTAAGAGACAAAGAAAAGATAGACGCTTTAAGACAAAAATTAAAAACAGTTGATATAGCAAAAACAGCAAAAGAATTAGAAATAGGAGAAATGACATTAACAGATATTATTGCAGAGCTTAGCAAACCAGGAAGAGACCCACGTGAAGACATGCCAAAACCAGTTTTACGTTCAGATGTATTGAAACTAGAAGATTTAAAAGAAGGTATGATTTTAACAGGAACTATTAGAAATGTTATAGATTTTGGAGCTTTCGTAGATATTGGTGTAAAATATGATGGTTTAGTACATATTTCTGAAATGAGTGATAAGTTTATAAAAAATCCTTCTGAGCTAGTTTCAGTTGGGGATATTGTAAAGGTTAAAGTTATCAAAATAGATATGGAGAGAAAAAAGGTTGCTCTTTCTATGAAAGTGTAAATGTCCCATTGGGGACAGTTCTTTTTTAAGATAGCTATTCGAGCAAAGCGAGTTACAGATATCTTATGCAGAGCTGGACATTTTTGTCCAATTTGGGACACATCTTAAAAAAATTATTAAAGAAAACCCGCTTTATTTAAAAGAAGCGGGTTTATAATATTTATTTATATTTCTCTTGAATTTCCTTAATCTCATCAAAATGATTCTCTAAAATATCCAAAAACACATCATCAATTTCAGGATCGAATTGAGTACCTCTACACCTTCTAAATTCATTAATTACGACATTTAAAGGTAAAGAATCCCTATAAACTCTTTTAGAAGTCATAGCATCAAAACTATCAGCAACAGCAGCAATTCTAGCTAAATAAGGAATATCATTGCCAGCTAATTTTCCTGGATATCCAGTACCATCATATTTTTCATGATGATGTTTAACAATAGGTATAATATCCTTAAAAATTGTAGCTGAAGATAAAATGTGAGCGCCAATAGAAGGATGGTTTTTAATCTCAGAATATTCATCATCAGTCAATTTCGCATTTTTCTTAAGAATATCATCAGGAACACCGATTTTTCCAATATCATGGAAAAGACCGCCTAATTGTAATAAACGTAAATCATCATCAGATAAATTAAGTTTTTGACCAATTAATACAGAATATTGAGCAACTCTATCTGAATGACCTCTTGTATATGTATCTTTAGCCTCAACAGTATATCTTAAAGTTTGAATACTTTCTAAATATGCTTTTTCTAATTTTTCGTAAGTGTCAGACAATTCTAAATTTATTTTTTTAATTTCATTCATTTGAGCAATAGATTTAATACCAGACTCAATCAATAAAAGAAGTTGATCAAATTTATCACTTTTCTCACAATAACCTTGAATATCTAATCTTCTAATAGTTTCAAGTGGTGGAGCTAAATCTTTATGACCTGTTAATAATAAGATATAAAGCTCTTTGTTAAATTTTCTGATTTCTTCAACAACTTGGTCTCCATGAATAGGAGTCATAATAAAGTCTAAAATCATTAAATCAAAATGTTCATTTCTAATTCTTTCAATTGCTTCTTGAGGGTCTGTTACACCAATAAAATTATATCCAGACCTTTTTAAAAAGATTGATAGAGAATCTATAATTCCTTCTTCATCATCAACTGCTATAATTTTATAATTATTATTTTCATTATTTTCAATATTTTGTAGTCCTTTTCTCATAAAAATACCTCATTATTTTAATTGTTTTCTACATTATATTAGTAAATTACATAAAAATCAAGAGATTTAAATATTTTTTAACAAAGAGATAACCAAAAAACACTTAGGACTGTCCCAAGTGTTTCATTTTTTATATAGGCAATGTAATAGTAAAAGTAGTACCATTATCAATCTCAGACTCAACAGTAATATTACCATTAAAATGAGCTCTAATAGTAGAATAAGACATATATAAACCAAGACCAGTACCATTTTTACCCTTTGTAGTAATCATCTCTTTAAATAACTTATCCTTAACCTTATCAGGTAAGCCACAACCATAATCTCTTACAGAAATAAGTAAATTATTATCATCTCTATCCACAATTAAATCAATATTTTGTTCAGGTTTTCCATCATAAGCTTGAATTGAATTAGAAATCATATTATTAATAACCTGAACCAAACTATTAACATCACCATTTATTATTGTATTTTCATCAGTTTTCATCAAAACTTTCAAATAAACAATAGAATTTTTAAGCTCATGTCTCATCAAAATATTAACTCTTTTTACTAACTCAGTAACAGTAAAAGATATATCATTCTCATTAGACAAATTAACAGCTTGACCTTTAACAGCAGTGATAACATCTGACATATACTCAGTATGTGTTTTTATTTTAGAAACCCATGTAGACATATCTAAAGCAATATCATGATGATCTTGACTATTTACTTCAGGGTCATCAATAGAAGAATCATATTCTTTTATTAAATCAGATAGACCTTCAGCAGCACCAGATATAGACATTATAGGAGTTTTTAAGTTATGAGCAATTCCACCTATTAATTGTCCTAATGATGCTAGACGTTCATTTTCCATTAAAGTCTCTTGATTGTTTTTAATTGTTTCCATGTCTTCTACATGTTGAGTTATATTTTTAAATAATATTAATGTACCAATAAATGAATTTTTATTATTTAATCTACTAAACTCTATATGAAAATGCATATTTAAACTCTCAAAATATTTATCTAATGCCAAAGTTTTTGTAGTCTTTTTAACAGAAGAAAGAATCTCTTTCAAAGTATCAATATTTATTGATATAGCTGAATTGTCTTTTACAAGTGTATATAAATTTTTATTTCTAACATAAGAATCCTTAAAGCCAGACATCATCAAAAAAGTTTTATTAAAATCTATTATTTTATTATTTTCATCTATAACTATATAGCCATCAGATATTTTATCAACTATTTTTTGCAATGCAATAGGAGTAATACTTAAAAAATTAAATTTAAATATTGCAATTGCCCAAAACAATATTCCAATAGCAAAAGTGATAGGAGTCATATAAACAGTCATATGTAAAATACCAAAAGTTCCTAGAATATTAGTAATTAATGAAATTAAAATTCCAATAATAAGCAAAATTGATTGTCTAGAGAAGAATCCAGCATTTTTAATAGAATAACTCATTAAATAAAATAATCCTACAAGTAATAATCCATATGAATAAATAGAATGTATTGTCATATAAGGACCATATATAGTTTCAGGAAAATTAACAGAATATTTTTCATAAAACAAATGATGATAATCATTTGTCCATAATATCAATAAAGATATTATAGGAACTATAAATAATGCAAAATAAGACTTTTTAAATTCTATTTTTGTTTTTGCAAATATAACACCTGTAAAGAAAATGCCAACAGGTAAAAGGCAAGTGCCTATATACACAAAGTAGTCAAAATATATAGGTGGAATCCCAAATTTATTTGAAAATAAGACTTGAAATATTAATCCTATAAAACAAATAGATAAGCAAGAAAGAGTCAATATAAAAACAGTTCTTAATTGACTTTTATCTATTTTTTTGTATATTACAAAAGTTAACACAGCTGTTACAAAAAAAGATAATAATAAAATTACAAAAGTAAACGTGCTTATAGTTAACATAATAAACCTCCTTTAATCATTACAGTTAAGTAATAATTTAATAAATTAATTGAAATAGTTGATATATTGATATTTATAAAGTATCGAATGTAACTGGAATATATTTAGAAATTTTTAAAAATAAAATGAGGAATGTTCATGGGCAAAAGCTATATTATTCTTTTTTTCATTACATTCCTCGGTTTAATACATGACCTAGAAAATCTAAATAAAATCAATCAGCGCCCTCGTGAGGCGAGATTCCCTAATTGATTTTATTA
>CAOKJC010000096.1 GCA_948468685.1 uncultured Clostridium sp.
CTTTTGGTGATGGTACTAATATTCTGTCTTCTCCTTCATATTGTTTTTCTTCTCCACCATTAAAGAAAAATGTTACATGTGCATATTTTTCTGTTTCTGCTATTCTTAATTGTGTTTTTTTGCTTTTACTTACTACTTCTCCAAATGTATTTTTTAATGCTTCTTTTTTGAATGCTACTTGCACATTTGGCATTGTTTCATCATAGCTTGTAAAACATACATAATATATATTCATTTTCTTTGTTTCAAATCCATCAAATTCTGGATCTACTAATGCTCTTGTTATTTCTCTTGCTCTATCTGGTCTAAAGTTGAAGAATATTACAGAGTCATTTTCTTCTATTTTTGCAATTGGTTCTTCATTACTATTTACTATTACTGTTGGTTCTACAAATTCGTCAAATACTTCTTTTTGATAAGAGTCTTCTATTGCTTTTATGCTATCTACAGCTTTTATTCCTTCTCCATTTACTAAAGCATTATAACATTTTTCAACTCTTTCCCATCTTTTATCTCTATCCATTGCATAAAATCTTCCTGAAAGTGTTGCTATTTTTCCAACTTCTTTTTCTTTCATTTTTTCTTGCAATTGAGAAACATAACTTTCAGCAGATGCTGGTGGTGTATCTCTTCCATCTAAGAAACAGTGTACATATACATCTTCAAAATCTCTTCTTTTTGCCATTTCTAATAAACCATATAGATGTCTTATATGACTGTGAACTCCGCCATCTGATACTAATCCTAAAATGTGCAATTTTGAATTATTTTTCTTACAATTTTCTATTGCTGCTATAAATTCTGGATTGCTAAAAAAGTCTCCATCTTCTATTGATTTTGTTATTCTTGTTAATTCTTGATATACTATTCTTCCTGCTCCTATATTTGTGTGTCCTACTTCAGAATTTCCCATTTGTCCTTCTGGTAATCCTACATGTAATCCACTTGTATATATGTCCGTATTAGGATATTTTTTTATTAGTTTATCTATATTAGGTGTATTTGCTAGTTTTATTGCATTTCCATCTTTGTTTTGATTATCGCCAAATCCATCTAATATCATTAGCATTGTTACTTTGTTTTTCATTATTATGCTCCCTTTCTTTTTATGGAAGTCGGATGTCAGATGTCATCTATAACTTCTGAGCTCTAACTTCTAACTTCCTTTTTTATAATTTACTATTTTAGCAAATTCATCTGGCTTTAAGCTAGCTCCGCCAACTAATCCTCCATCAATATCTGACATCTCAAATAATTCTTTGGCATTTGAACCTTTTACGCTACCACCATACTGTATTATAACTCCATTTGCTATCGTTTGTCCATAGATTTGACAAATTTTGTCACGAATTGCTTTTATACTATTATTTGCATCTTCTGCTGTCGCTGTTTTCCCTGTACCTATTGCCCATATTGGTTCATATGCTATTATTGTGTTTTCTACTTGTTCTGCTGTTAATCCTTGTAATGCTAATTCTGTTTGTTTTGTAATTATTTCTTCTGTTTTATTTGCTTCTCTTTCTTCTAGTGTTTCTCCAACACATACTATTGGTTTTAATTCATTTGCAAATGCTGCTTTTATTTTCTTGTTTACTGATTCATCTGTTTCATTAAAATATTGTCTTCTTTCAGAATGTCCTATAATAACATATTCAACTCCAATTGATTTTAACATTTTTCCTGATACTTCTCCAGTATATGCTCCATTTTCTTCAAAGTGCATATTTTGTGCTCCTATTTTTATATTTGTTTCTTGAGCTGTTAAAAGTGCATAAAACAAATCTGTGTATGGTACACAAAGTATTACTTCACTATCTGTGTCCTTTACTTCTGGTGTTAACTTCTCTATAAAATCTATTGCTTCATTTGGAAGCATATTCATTTTCCAGTTTCCTGCAATTACTTTTCTTCTCATAAAATCCTCCTTTTGAGACAAGTGGGACAGTACAAAAATGTCTCACTTATCTTGTTACTTTTTGTCACATTTTGTGATACTTTATATTTCCGACTTTTTTCTACAAATTATGTGAGACATTTTTGTACTGTCCCATTTGTCTCATCTTTTTAAGCATAGAAATTCTTTCTTCAAATGTATCTTTTTTTACAAAAGTATAATCTTCATTATTTTGTCTTTTTAATTCTTCCATTTCTTCAATAGTAATATATTTTAAATCACTTACCTCTTCCTCTTGCATTGTATATTCTTCTATTTTGTAATTTACATATACAAAATAGTTATATACAAAATGATGATTATATTCATTAGCTGCTTCTTTTTCTACGCTTATTAATTCAAATTTATCTTGTGGAATTCTAACTCCTATTTCTTCTTCAACTTCCCTTTGTATTCCCACAATTGGTGTTTCTCCACTGTCTACATGACCACCTGTACGTGTCCATTTATTGGGATTAAGTTTTTTATTTGCTGACCTTTTTTGAAATAGAAATTCTCCTTTTTCATTCATAATCCATACTCCTACATGAATATGCCATAAACCCTTTTCATGTACTACTTTTCTGTCCTCAACTCCTATTACGTTTCCATCTTCATCTAATATATCTAATAATTCCATTAATATTTTCTCCATATTATCTTACAAATTTTTCAATTAGATTATTTTATTTGTTTAAAAGACATTCAATTCCAGGTAACTTCTTCCCCTCTAAAAATTCAAGTGAAGCTCCACCACCAGTAGAAATATGTGTCATCTTATCTGCCAAACCTGCTTTTTCTACTGCTGCTCCTGAGTCTCCTCCTCCTATTATAGTTGTTGCATCTAATTCTGATAAAACTTTTGCTATTGCATTTGTTCCAATTGCAAATTGATCAAATTCAAATAACCCTAAAGGTCCATTCCAGATTACAGTTTTTGCATTTTTTAATTCTTCTGCAAACATTTCTATTGTTTTCTCTCCAATATCAAATCCTTCCCATTCATCTGGTATTTCTGTCCATGCTACTGTTTTGCTTTCTGTATCTGGTTTAAATTCTTTTCCTATTTTTGTATCTACTGGTAATAATAATTTTACTCCTTTTTGTTTTGCTTTTTCCATAGCTTCTAATGCTAAGTCTATTTTATCCACTTCACATAATGAATTCCCCACATTATATCCTTGTGCTTTAAAGAATGTATATGCCATTCCTCCACCTATCATTAATGTATCTACTTTATCTAATAAACTATCTATTACTCCTATTTTATCTGATACTTTTGCTCCTCCAAGTATTGCCATAAATGGTCTTTCTGGATTGTTTATTGCATTTCCTAATACATTTAGTTCTTTTTCTATTAAAAATCCTGATACTGCTGGTATATAATCAGCTATTCCTGTTGTTGATGCATGTGCTCTATGTGCTGCTCCAAATGCATCATTTACAAATATTTCTGCCATTGATGCTAGTTCTTTAGCAAATTCAGGTGCATTGTCTGTTTCTTCTCTATGGAATCTTACATTTTCTAGTAATAGTATTTCCCCTTCTTTTAAATTTGTTGCTTTTGTTTTTGCATCTTCTCCTATTACATCATTTGCCATTATAACTTCTCTATCTAATAACCTTGATAATTCTTTTGCTACTGGTTTTAATGAATATTCTGGTTTTACTTCTCCTTTTGGTCTTCCTAAATGTGATGATAATATTATTTTGCAATTTTGTTCTAATAAGTATTTTATTGTTGGTAGTGCTGCTACTATTCTTGTGTTGTCTGTTATGTTTTTGTTTTCATCCATTGGTACATTAAAGTCACATCTTACCAATACCTTTTTTCCTTTCATTTCAATATCCTTTACTGTTTTTTTCATTTTTACCACATTCCTTTCTTTTAAGGCAGAAATTGGGGTTGTAAAAGAATTATTTTTCAACCATTTCTCCTCTTTTGGGTTACAACTATATATATTCATTGCAACTCAGTTTTATATAATATTTACTTAATTTATCAAGTCAATACAATTTTATACTAAAAAAGAATACTTTTCAAGTATTCTCTTCTAATTTTCATCAATATTATCCATTAAATCTTTACATTCCTTCCATGTTGTAACTTTTAGAACCTCATAATCTTTTGAAAGTTTTCTTACAATTTCTTTTGTATTGTCAGTTGATTGTAAATCTGCAACTATTATGTTTTTTAAACAATCTTCTCTTCCATATAAAATTTTAAATATTATCGAACGCAAAAAACCTTCTATTTTTTCCTCCTGATTTTTCACTGCAATTATTACATAAATTCCATCAGATTTAAATTTTGTATATGTACTAATATATATAATATTTTTTATCACTTCAAATAAACCATAAATAGCTAATGTCCAAAATATTGTATTAAATACAAATTCTAACATATTATTGCCTCCTATATTCTTATTATATGTACTCTATTTTTTTTTGTTACATTTCATACCTTTATAAATGTTATACTTCTGTAAAGTTACCATTCACATTAATACATTATAGCGTGTATCTAACATTTTCCTATAATAGAACAAAATAGGAAAGTTTGTAGGATATATAATTAAACATTTATGCATATATAGAACATTTTTCTTATTGAAAAATAGCATTTTTCGTGATATAATGTTAACCACTTAGAACTTTGAAAAATAAATATATATGCATTTACATGAAAAGGAGGATTAAATGATGAAAGCATTACAACGGATTTATGTTATTATCACATCTCTTTTAGTTATAGGTATAACAATATTAATATTTTCAATTTATCATTTCACTACCTTACAAAGTTTTGCTTTTCTAATAATTTCTTTAGTAATATTTGATATTTTATGTACTATGTTTGAATCCTTAATTATTAAATTACACAAAAAACATGTTATAAACAAACACAAACATATTGAAAAAAGGCTGCTAAAATCAGAAGAACATAAACAAAAAAACTATGAAGCAAAGAAAGCAAAAGAAGATATGCAAAAAATTTCAAAAAATCCAGATTATAAGAAAGTTCTTGATTCAGAAGACCTTATTAAAAAAATTCAAAATCTTTCTAATTCTTATGATTTTGGAGTTAATAAAAATAATATCAATATTTGCATTGATAAACTTTCAGAAATCATATCTATTCTGAAAGATGATTGTTCTGGATATACCAGAATTTTATTTCTTTTTGAAAAATATCTTCCTGAATTTTATACTACATTAAAATATTATTCTAACTTTATTATAGCTGATATAGTAGGTGATGAACAAGAAAAAACTTTAACTAGATGTGTTAATAAATTTCTTAGTTTTTTACAAAGCCAAAAAGTCGAAGCACTTTTTGATAGAAAAGAAACAGAAACACAATTTATGATGTCATCTGAAAACTTAAGTAAAATGATTGATGGAGGAGAAAATCTATGAGCATTAGAAAAAAGCGGATTATCAGTTGGATTGTTTATTTAATTTTTGCAGGAGTTTTGCTTGTATTAGATAATTTTGATATTATGAATACTTTATTTAAAGAAAAAACTTCTATTACAGTATATGCACCAAGTGATATGGAAAAAGCATTTAAAGCTGCTCTTAAAACTTCTGGTTTAAGTAGTGATTATAAAATAGAAATAACATCTAATCCTAATGCTAATCTTTGTGTAGCATACGGTAAAGAAAATGACCCCAGTTATACAAAATTTGCCTTTTCCCCATTTGTAATTGCTTACAATACAGATGATGACTATTTGGATGCTCTTAAAGAGTCTAACATTTTAATTCCTTCTAAATTTCAGAAAGATTATTTTGAAATAGATTTTTTAAAAGTCATTAATGAAGTCATAAAAGAAGGTAATTGGTCCAATTTGGGAATTGTAGATTTAGAAAAAATCAAAGTATTTTACCCTTCTGAGGAAACAGTCTATTGGAATGATTTTTATGATTTTATGCTTGTAACTGTTAATAATGGCAACTATCCAAAAACAGAAATAGAATTACAGAAATCTATCGAAGCTATTAATAAATTTATAAATAGTCCTTATACTGATGCGGTTTCTGACTTCTATGAGCAAGTATCAAGAGTAGGCGGATTTCCTGAAAGTGCATTTTTTATACTTCCAGAAAAAACATTATTTAGTATATACAATCGTAGTGCTTCTAATGGTTCTACTTATCTAGTTCAGGTTCTATATCCAACTGCAACAGTATATTTTAATTACTATATAAAAGGTGATAATTTAGGACAAAGTATTATTTCTGCTTTTGAAACTTCTAAATTTTATTCAAAATTACATGGACAAGATTATAGAAGTATTCAGCAACCTAATATTTCTTATAGCAATGGTAAATATATATTTGGTAAAAGAAATATATATAATGTAATCAAAATACCTGTTAATAATGTAACTGACAATTTAGAAGAGCAATAATTTTTTCATGTAACAACACATAAATATTTATAG
>CAOKJC010000097.1 GCA_948468685.1 uncultured Clostridium sp.
GGTACAAAAAAAGAACGAATATTGAGGATCATTTTTAATGCCCAATATTCGCCAGATTGACATTTTCTTATGACTAATTTAAAAATTATGGCATTAGTAAGACTTCAACTATAATTTAAAATATAAACTTTTAAAAAGAATAAACTTAAAATTATTCTACTTTGAAATGAAACTGCCTTAAAATTGATTTTTGGGCTTAATTGAATAGGAATAAATCAGCTACTTATAGTTTTATAACTATGAGTAGTTTTTTTGTTCAAAAGAGAAATGCAATAAATTCTACTTCGTTCTTTCACTCTGGTTTATACTATGGGTGGCTTTAATTTTAACTAAATTGCAGAATGCAAATTTAGTTAAAACCTAAAAAATGCAAATGTATTTTTTAGGCAAAGGGGTGTGGGGAAAATTAAATTTTCCCTGCCACACAAAGACTTTTTTTGCAATAGGCTAAAAAAGTCTTGTAGTGTGTTACAATACAAAGTAAAAAGAAATGCAAAGTAAATTGATACAGCTACTGAAAATACAGTAATTGTATTTAAAATACTTTGCATTTTATCTTGTATTTGACTTAAAACCCATGCCCTCTTAAAATAATAAGTGGAGATATAAAAGAATATCTTACATTTTTTAGGAGGGATTTATCATGTGTATTAGTTTAACACAGCAAAAATTTGAAATTGACAATGTAAACAGTTCTAAATTACATTATCAATTAATACTAAAGAAATTTTTAGATAATCTAAAATATAAGAAACTTTCAAAGGGATATATTTGCTCTAACAAAAAAGTTCTAAGCAGATTCTTAAAATATCTTAGGATAAATGATATTTCTAACATATCAAAAATTACAAGTGAGAATATTTTTAATTACATATTAACTTTAAATAGATGTAGTCAAAACTACAAATATGACATAGTTTCCAAAATAAGGATATTTCTAAAGTTTATGTATTTGAATAATTTTACATCAAGAGATTTTACATTGGTAATTCCTAAAATTAAGATAAATCATAATAAGAATATTCCTAATACTGTTTGGTCTGCTGGTGAAATAAGTAAAATACTTAATAGTATTGATACAACTACAAGTATTGGAAAAAGAGATTATGCAATATTTATGCTACTTATTCATTTAGGATTAAGGTTTTCTGATGTAAAAAAACTTAAATTTGACGATATTGATTGGCAAATGAATATTTTAAATATTACTCAAAGTAAAACTAAGAAGATTGTGACACTTCCATTACTTGAAAATGTTGGTATATCAATTATTGATTACATAAAAAATGGACGCCCTAATGTTGTTTCAGAACATATTTTTTTAGATAGAAAAGATAAAAGTTTTTCTTCACAATTCAGCTTTTATCATATTTTTAGGAAATATATTAAACTTGCAAATATAGATATTTCTAATAAAAAGTATATTGGAACATATTCATTAAGGCATTCCCTTGCAACTACATTATTGCAAAATAGAACTCCATTGTCAACTATTTCAGGAATTTTAGGACATACTGATATAAATAATACAGCTATCTATTTAAAAGTAGACATTACATCTCTTAAAGAGTGTTGCTTAAATTTGGAGGTGGATAGTCTATGAAAAATTATGTTTTAAAAAGTAATTTTCAAAGTGATATTCACAATTTTTTGAATGTGAAACGTTCATCTGGTTACAAATATACTACTGGTCAAACTTTGATTGAGCAATTCGATATGTTATGTTCCTCTAAATATTCTAAGGAAAAGAACTTAACCAAAGATATTGCTTTAGAATGGGCTATTCCAAGGAAGAATGAATCTTGTTCTTCTTTAGAAAATAGAATTGTTGTTGTTAGGGAATTTGCTAGATATTTAAATAGTTTGAATAAGACAGCTTTTGTAATTCCCACTTCATATATTCCAAAAAAGCAAAAATATAAATCATACATATATTCTAACACTGAAATAAAGAAAATATTTAATATCATAGATGATAGAAGATATGGCTGTTATCATAAAAATACATATATTGCTTTTCCTGTTCTTTTTAGAGTTTTGTATTGTTGTGGATTAAGAATATCTGAAGCTCTTAATCTAAAAGTAAAGCATGTTGACTTAAAAAATGGTGTTATTGCAGTATATGAAGCTAAAAATGATAATGACAGATTAGTAGTTCTTTCAGATGAACTAAAAGATATTTGTATAGAGTATTTTAATCAAATGCATAAAAGGGCTTTAGATGAAGACTTTTTCTTTTATACAAAGAATCCACAAATACCTATTAAAAAGTCTACTCTTCGTAAATCTTTTAGATTAATTTTAAGTTTAGCAGGTATTGAAAAATCTAAGCAAGGTAATCCTAGAATACATGATTTTAGACATACTTTTGCAGTTAATTGTTTGAAAAAATTTGTAAATGAAGGTAAGGATTTAACAGCATATTTACCTATTCTAAAAATATATATGGGACATTCTAAATTTAAAAGTACAGAGTATTACCTGAAACTCACAAATGATATGTTTCCAGATATTTTAGAAAAAGTTAATTCGTATACAGGTAAAGCAATTCCTAGAATTGGAGGAAGCTATGAAGAATGATTTATCAAAATATCTCGATACATATTTTAACAATTATTTACCTATTCAAAAGAATTTAAGTAAGCATACAATATCTTCATATAAGTATACTTTTAATGGTTTTCTACAGTTTTGTGTTAATATAAAGAATATTAATATTAAAGATTTATGTTTGGATACTTTTAATAAAGATATTGTTTTAGAATTTTTAGATTATTTGGAAAATACTAAAAATAACTCAATTTCTACCAGAAATAATAGACTTCAAAATATATGCTCATTTTTAAAATTTGTATATCCTAGCGAAACTACAAGAGTATTACAGTTTCAAAATATTTTCGATATTCCTTTAAAAAAAGATGTAGAAAAAACTATGGAATATATGAGTGTAGATATTCTTAAAACATTACTAAAACAGCCTAAACTCGATACTGTTAATGGTAGAAGGGATTTAACATTACTTGCTACACTTTATGATACTGGAGCAAGAGTATCTGAATTAATAAATCTAAAAGTTAGAAACATTAAATTTGATGATTTCACTACAACTGTAAAATTATTTGGAAAAGGTAGTAAAGTAAGGATTGTACCAATTCTCGGTAATACATCTGATTTACTTAAGAGATATATTAATGAACATAATTTAACGACTAAATATGATGATTTTCTATTTGTAAGTAAACTAAGGAAACCATTAACTGAACCTGGTATTAAATATATTATAGAAAAATATAGGAGTTTAGCTGCAAAAAAAAAATCCATTAGTTCCTAATAATATATTTCCTCATATGTTCAGACACTCAAAGGCAATGCATTTGTTAGAATCTGGAGTTAATTACATATATATTCGTGATTTTTTAGGGCATAGTGATATAAAGACTACTGAAATATATGCAAAAATTAGTGTTGAGCAAAAGAAAAAAGCATTAAGTAAAGCTTATAATGAAAATATTCCTATTTCAGAAGAAACATCTTGGAATAAAGATAAAGATTTATTAAATTACTTAATGAAATTATAAAAATAATACAAGATAAAATGCAAAGTATTTTAAATACAATTACTGTATTTTCAGTAGCTGTATAAATTTACTTTGCATTTCTTTTTACTTTGTATTGTAACCCAAATGCAAAGCTTTGCATTAGGGTTACAACACAATTTGAGATAGAGCAAAATTAGGAAAATTTATTCGTGTATATTAGCACGAGCAAGGAGGAAAAAAATGAGTTATGCAATAATAAGAAATACAAAGTACAAAAGAGAAAATTTAAAAGGAATCTTTAGACATAATGAGAGAAGAAATCAAAATTATTCTAATAAAAATATTGATAAAGAAAAATCATATTTGAATTATGCTTTAAAATCTCCAAAATATAGTTATGAAAAGGAATTTGACAGAATAAGAAAAGAATATGATTTAAAAGGTCAGATTAAAACTGTAAGTAATATTGCTTGTGAATATATAATAACATCTGACAAGCAATTTTTTGAAGAAATAGGTCAAGAAGAAACAAAAAGATATTTTGAAACAGCATATCAATTTGTAACTGAATATAAAGATTTAGGCGAACAATATATTTTATCTGCACAAGTGCATAATGATGAGGAAACTCCACATTTGCACTTGATTTTTTTGCCTATTGTTCACAAAAAAGATAAGAACGGAAATGATATAGATAAATTGGCTTGTAGTGAGTTTTGGAAAGAAAAAGACAGTTACAGAAGATTACAAAATGCTTTTTATGATTATATGGTATCACATAATTTTAAACTAGAAAGAGGTTTGCCAAAAGAAGAAACTAACAGACAACATTTAGATTTAAAGGAATTTAAGCAAATAACTAATTTTGAAAATACAAAAGAAACACTAAAAAATATTAAGTTAGAATTGCCAAAAGTTCCAGATATAAAAGACTTTAGAAGATTATCTTTCAATAGAGATGAAAGGATTTTAGAAGAAATTATAAAGCCAAAAGATGAAGTTATTGAGAAATTATATCAAGCTAATGTTACTTTACAAGAAAAATTATCAAGACAAGCTAATATTATTGATGAGGCTGAAAAGTACCAAAAAGAAAGAAATTCTATACTTGCTGATAATAGAGAACTTCATAATCAAGTAAATAATATTAAAGCAGAATATAAGGAAAAGGAATTTGATATTGAATGGAAATATAAAAGTAAAATCAAAAGTTTAGAAAATGAAAATACTCATTTACACAAAATTATAGATAAATTTTATGAAACAGTTGATAAATTTATAATTTGGATTTGTCATAAATTTGGAATTGGCGAATCTAAAGAATTAGTTAAAAATTTTGAAAAAGAAACTCGCACTTTTATTGATCCTGTAAAACAGCTTAAATATGAAGAACGAGAAAAAGACTGGGATTTGGAGAGATAAATAAAATAATAGCAACTAATGGTAGATTGCTAATTAGTTGCTATTTATTTATTTTTGTAAATTCAATTCAAATCTTTCAATAAAACCAATCCAGTTTCCTTTGGAATCTTTGACACCTTGCATATAAACTCGTTGATTACGTGCTGTAACAGTAACAAATACTTCTTTACCATTTTTCTTGATTCCCTCATATCCCATTTTTATTTTTTCAATAGATTGGGTATTGTTGTGACAATCAAATAAACTTTTTCCAATTAGATTTTTGTATCCACGTTCTTCATAATAATGGTATTCTGCATTTCTATTCATATATCTTATAATATAATCATTATCAACAAATACAATAGGATAAGGATAACTATTTAAAATTCCTCTTAGCATTTCAACTTCTTCCATATTTTCAACCTCCACTTTATAATTCTATAACATCTAAATCATTCGGAACAATAACATTTCCATTAAAATATTTTTTAGCATCTGCAATAAACTTTTCTTGTCTGTTTTCTAAATCGAAGTCTTTTGTATGCCATAATATAAGATTTTTTACATTTAGGTTTTCTGCAAATTCGGCAGCCTGTTTCGATGTACTATGTCTAAATTTCTCTGGTGTATATTTTTCTGCTTCTTCACCTATACAGTCAGCATCGTGGCACATATAATCGGCATTTTTAACTTCTTCATATAATTCTGGTTGAAGAGTTTCATCTCCTAAAAATATAAAAGTTTTACCATTATTAAGTGTTGTTTTAAATCCATATTGCAGAGTTGTTTTTCCATAAATATCCAGTACTTTTACATTATATCCATTAATAGTAACAATTTCTTTATCTTTTACAGTTTCAAAAATAATAATATTATCTAATAAATCTATAAATCTTTGCTTTAATGTTAGTTTGCATAATTCTCTAATTATTTCTTCTAATTCAGAATGACAATATATAGTCAATTTGCCTTGATATTTCCCTCTTCTTATGTAATTAAATTCCAGTTTTCTTATTATCCATAAGATTCCTAGTATATGGTCTGTATGTTTATGTGTTATAAATAAATGATGTATATCTCCTAAAGCAATTTTAGCATTTTCTAATTGAGATAATATTCCATTTCCACCACCTGTATCAACTAATAACTTTTCTTTTCTATTATTTTCTAATACAAAACTTGTGTTAAAAAGTTTTTCAGACATTGCCCAACCAGTTCCTAAAACTATAATCTTTTCCATTTTTCCTCCTAAAAATTAAAAATATGTTAGATTAAGCTACTTTTATTCCTGTATCAACAACTTCTTTTACAAAAGGGTTTGAAACTTTTTCAAAATCTTCTGTTGTTATTGGGTGTGGCTCTATTCTAGCAT
>CAOKJC010000098.1 GCA_948468685.1 uncultured Clostridium sp.
ATATCAAATGAAGAAAAGTTAATTAATATTACACAAAAAGAAGTTGCAAATGATTTAAATATATCTATTTACGAAATAAATAAATGTTTTAAAATTTTTATAAGTTTATGTATTTTAGAAAAAATAAGAAATGGTAAATATGCTTTATTAATATAATTGATTATAATATAAGAAGCCACTGTATTTTAAATACGATGGCTTTTTGTTAGTATATAAATTTTAATTTTTTTTCAAATTTTCTTGTTTATTCAAATTATCTTTAGCAACAGTCATTAACAACTTAATTCTATTAGCTTGATTTGTTTCGCTAGCTCCTGGGTCATAATCAACAGGAGAAATATTTGCTTCAGGATATTTTTGTCTAATTGTTTTTATTACACCTTTACCAACAACATGGTTTGGTAAGCAAGCAAATGGTTGAACACATATAATATTAGGAATATCATTTTCAATATATTCAATCATTTCAGCTGTTAAGAACCAACCTTCTCCAGTTTGATTTCCAATAGATAAAACATCTTTTACTTGGTTTTCTAGGTGCCATATGTCACAAGGTTGTAAATATCCTTTTTTAGAATTTGCTAAGGCTATTTTAATATCTTTTTCTAATATATCTATTAGTTTTATTGCTATTTTACTTATTTTTGAAGATGTTTTATTTGTATTTAATAGATTATTAAATGTGATTTTATGTGTTGCCATAAACTTAACAAATCCCATGAAGTCTGGTAATATTACTTCTGCACCTTCTTTTTCAAGTAAGTCTGCTACGAAGTTGTTTCCAAATGGATGATATTTAATTAATACTTCTCCAACTATTCCAACTTTAGGTTTTTTAATACTTGTGTTTAATTCTATTTTTTCAAAATCATTTACTATATCATAAATACTTTGTTTGAATTGTTTATTAGTAGAATTTCTAACAAGTTTTTTGCATTTTAGCATCCATTCGTCAAATAATTTTTGAGTTTCACCTTTGTTTGTTTCATATGCTCTGTTTTTAGTTAGCATTTTTTGTAATAAATCTGCATATATAACACATTTGATTAGTCTTTCAATCATTTTTGGAGTTAGTTTAAATCCAGGCATTTTTTCCATACCAACTACATTAAATGATATTACAGGAATATCAGTAAATCCTGCATCTTTAAGAGCTTTTCTGATAAATCCAATATAATTTGTTGCTCTACATCCTCCACCTGTTTGTGACATTATTAGAGCTGTTTTATTTAAGTCATATTTTCCAGATTCTAATGCTTCTATCATTTGTCCTGTAACTAATATTGATGGATAACATGCATCATTATTTATGTATTTTAATCCTGTTTCAACAGTATGAGATGTACAATCTCTTAGTAATTCTAGTTTATATCCTGATTCTTGCATTGCTGTTTCTAATAATTCGAAATGTATTGGAGCCATTTGAGGACATAAAATAGTGTAATTTTTTCTCATTTCTTTTGTGAAGATTTTTTTCTTGATTCCGTAGTCTCCAAGTAATTTTTCTTCATCTCTTTTTGTAATTCTTTTATTCATGCTAGCAAGTAATGAACGTATACGAATTCTTACTGCCCCTAAGTTATTTACTTCATCTATCTTTATTAGTGTGTACATTTTGTCATAACTTGATAAGATTTCTTCAATTTGATCAGTTGTAACTGCATCGACACCACAACCAAATGAGTTTAATTGTATTAATTCTAAATTATCATGTTTTCCAACAAAGTCTGCTGCTGCATATAATCTTGCATGAAATACCCATTGGTCTACAACTCTTATAGGACGTTTTGCTTCAGCTTTATCACATACACTGTCTTCTGTTAAGACACATAATCCAAGTGAAGTTATTAATGTATCTATTCCATGATTTATTTCAGGGTCTATATGATATGGTCTTCCAGCTAAAACAATTCCTCTTAAATTGTTTTCTTCTATGTATCTTACAGTTTCTGTCCCTTTATCTTGTATATCTTTTTTACATTTTTGATATTCAGCTTCCGCATTTTTAGCAGCTTCTGTTAGTTCTTGTTTTGTAAAATTATATTCTTTAAATTCATCTAGTTCCGTAATTTTCTTGACAAGGTTTTTGGTATCAAAAGGTAAGAAAGGATTTATAAATTTAATATTGTTGGTTTTTAAATTTTCAACATTATTTTTTAATACTTCTGAATATGAAATTACGATTGGACAATTATAGTGGTTGTCAGCTTTTTCATATTCTTTTCTTGAATAAGGCATACAAGGATAGAATATTGTTGTAATTCCTTTTTCTATTAGGTTTTCTATGTGACCATGAGAAATTTTTGCTGGATAACATACTGATTCTGATGGCATAGATTCCATTCCTTTTTCATAAGTTTTTCTAGTACTTTTATCTGAAATTATTACTCTAAATCCTAAGTTTGTAAAGAATGTGAACCAGAATGGATAGTCTTCATACATATTTAATACTCTTGGGATACCTATTGTTCCCCTAGTAGAATATTGTTCTTCTAATGGTGTGTAGTCAAAAATTCTTTTATATTTATATTGAACTAAATTTGGTAAGTTCTTTTTATTAGTAACTATACCAGCTCCTTTTTCGCAACGATTTCCAGATACATGAATTGAACCATTACTAAATTTGTTAATTGTTAATTTGCAATGATTTTCGCAATTATTGCATCTTGTATGTGTTACTTTTATTTCTAATTTGTCAATTTCATCAGAGTTTAATATTGTAGACTTATATTCCATATCTAAATTTGATTCATATTGTTCTTTAGAAAGTAAAGCCATACCATATGCACCCATTAGTCCAGAAATGTTTGGGCGTACTACGTTTTTACTTACTATTTTTTCGAAAGCTCGAAGTACAGCGTCATTATAAAATGTTCCTCCTTGTACAACTATGTGGTCTCCTAAAGTGGCTGTGTCCCTAACTTTCATAACTTTTTGAATAGCATTTTTTATTACTGAATAAGAAAGTCCACTTGATATATCTCCAACAGTATAACCTTCTTTTTGAGCTTGTTTTATTTTTGAATTCATAAAAACAGTACATCTTGAACCTAAATCAACAGGTCTTTTTGATTCTAGTGCTTCTTTTACAAATTCAGATATTTCTATATTTAAGCTTTTTGCAAAAGTTTCTATAAAAGAACCACATCCAGAAGAACAAGCTTCATTTAACATTATATTGTCTATTGTTCCATTTTTCATTTTGATGTATTTCATATCTTGTCCACCAATGTCTATGATTGCAGTAACATTAGGCTCAAATTGTTTTGCTGCTGTATAATGTGCTATTGTTTCTATTTCGTTTAAGTCTATATTTAGTGCTGTTTGTATAAGTTTTTCTCCATATCCAGTAACACCACTATATCTTAAAATTGCTTTTTCAGGAAGGACAATATATAGTTCTTTAAGCATTTTCATAACACTTTTTAAAGGATTGCCTTCATTACTTCCATATAAAGAGTATAATAGATTTCCTTCTTTATCAATTAAAACTAGTTTGGTTGTTGTTGAACCAGCATCAATTCCTAGATAACAATCTCCTTCGTAAGTAGAAATATCTTTTTTTGTTACTTTGGCTTTGTCATGTCTTTGTTTGAATTTTTCATAATCATTTTTATTTTTAAATAGTGCTTCTAATGGCTTAGTTGTATTATCATGAGAATTTCTTAAATTTTCTATTTTTTCAGTTAGTTCTTCTGCTGAGAAGGGTGTTGTACTTAGGGAGTCAAGAGTTGTACCTTTTGCTACTAATAGGTGTGCTTCTTCGGGTACTATGATTTCTTCAGGTTTCAAATTAAGTGTTTCGATAAATCTTTTTCTTAATTCAGATAAATAATTTAAAGGACCACCTAGAAATGCAACATTTCCTCTAATTGGCCTTCCGCAAGCTAAACCACTTATTGTTTGATTTACAACAGCTTGAAATATTGATGCTGCAATATCTTCTTTTGCCGCACCTTCATTTATTAATGGCTGTATATCTGTTTTTGCAAAAACACCACATCTTGAAGCTATTGGGTATATTGTTTGATAGTTTTTTGCAAGTTCATTTAATCCTACTGTATCTGTATGTAATAATGATGCCATTTGGTCTAAAAAAGCACCTGTTCCACCAGCACATGTACCATTCATTCTTTGTTCTATTGATGTATCAAAATATATTATTTTTGCATCTTCTCCACCAAGTTCTATTACAACATCTGTTTCAGGAATATATTTTTCAACAGCTCTTTTACAAGATACTACTTCTTGGATAAATGAAACTCCTAAAAAGTTACTTGTAGACATTGCTCCTGAACCAGTTAGAGCTAATGTAAATTGGCTTTTTGGAAACATTTTTATTAAATTTTCTAATACATTACATACTGTGTTTTTTGTATCGGAAAAGTGTCTTTGATAGTCTTTGTATATTGTGTTTTGTTGTTCATCCATAACTATTATTTTTACAGTTGTTGAGCCAACATCTAATCCTACATGTAATATTTTATTCATTTTTTTGCTCCTTTTTATCCGTTTTTATGTGTACTATTTTATACAAAAAATGACCATTTGTCAAATTTGTGTCAATAGGGACGGGTAATTTTGACACAAAAAAGTGCCAAAGGGGACAGCCCTTTTAAAATATTCAAAATTTTATGAATATTTTGGACAAACAAATAATAGAATTGTTATAACTTAGTATTAAAGTATAGTTTAATTTTGTATATATTGATACTTTATATTTCATCTCATGTTTCCCCAATAAAACTGTAACAATGCTAAAGCATTTAACAGTTTTTATTGGTCCCCACTTAACATTCGTTTAAATATAAAGTACCAATATATACATATAAAAAATACGAAAACAGAAATATTTATATATTTAAACTGAGTTATGGTAAAGAAAAAGGAGGAATTTAGTTTGAATAAGAAAATTGTTTTATTATTCTTAATTTTATTAGTTATAATATTTGTTGTTGGATTTTTTTCAATTAAATATGTGAAGGAGAAAAAAGCAAGTGAAATGCAAGGTGAGTATACTCCACAAGAAGAAATTTCAGATGAACAATTTAGAGAAACTATTGTAAGTTTGTATTTTCCAGATAAAGAAACAAATTTATTAAAGCCTGAGGCTAGGCTTGTAAATGTTAAAGAACTTATACAGGCTCCATATAATGTTTTGGTTGAGTTGTTAATTCAGGGACCTAAAAGTGATAAGTTAAAAGCTATTATTCCTGAAAATACTAAATTATTAAATGCCTCTTTGGAGGGAGAATGTCTGATCTTAGATTTCTCATCTGAATTGCTAAATTACAGTAAAGATGATTCAAATGTTAAAGATAATTTGATTAATTCTATTGTTAATACTGTTACTGAACTTAATGAAGTTAATAAAGTTAAGTTTTTGATTGATGGTAATACAAATGAAGAGTTCGATAATGAATATATAAGAAAGTAAAAAGATTAAAAAAAAATACTCTATTTCATTTAATGAATTTAGAGTATTTTTTATTTTTAATATGTTAATAATTTTTGTCAATATGTATAATAATCTCTTTTAAAAATTCTTTATTTTCTTTAGATAGTTTACTAATATAAGTTTTTAAATCTGTATCTAATGTTTTTTCTTGAAATGTAAGAAGTTCAGAAAATAAGCAGTTAGGTGATATTTCTAAGAAGTTGCATAAGTTTAATAAAGTAGGTACACTGCCAATATTTCTGCCATTTTCTATATTTCTAAGTAAATCTGTTGAAATTTCTATATTTTCTGCAACATATTCTTGTGTGTATTTTTTTGATTGTCTTGATTTTTTTATTTTATTTCCGATTGTTTTTAATACATCATTGTTTGTAATAAGCAAAATTAACACCAACTTTCTTTATAATATAATATCATTGTGAAATTATAATAAAAAGTGAATAAAACTACTTACAAATTAAATAAAATATATTTTTGAATATTATAAGTATGAATAATGTTCATGCAAAATTAAAAAAAGATATTGACTTTAAAAATAGTGATTTGTATAATGTAAATAAAGTTGATATGTTTTATGTTACAAAAATATTTCTTGATTTTTACAAATATGTATCAAATCAACAGTAAAAAAGAATAAAAATTTTTCGCAACAAAAAATGAAGTAATATAAGTAA
>CAOKJC010000099.1 GCA_948468685.1 uncultured Clostridium sp.
TCTACTACATTACAGACTTTTTATCCTTTTAAAAGTGTCAAACTCGAGATTTTATATTTTATACTCTATTTTGTCAATGGATATTTTATCTTATTATTGGAAAATTGCAAACATAATGTTGCGGTTTAGTAAAAAAATTTTTTGTTATTTTATCTATTGATCTTGCCATATATGCTAAATTCGCTACTTCTTCTATTTCTTTTATTTGTGTTAACATTCCTGCCTGACTAGCCTTTGATTGTAAATTGTAATATTTATATTTGAATTATATTATTGTTTTTTCTTAATAGAACAACAGTGGCATGATTATAATCTCTTGACTTTTTAAATTACTTATCATGCCACGACCGTTGTTCGCCTGCGAAAAATTGCTCTGCAATTTTTCTGTAGAACGATTTTGTTGTATAGGAAAAATTCGATTTTTCCTATACAACAATAAAAGAACACATTTTTTTACTGTGTTCTTTTTTTCATAGTATTCTTAAATTTTTTATTTATTCAAATATTTTCTTAAATTCTTGTTCATTAATCTTTTCTTTTTCAAGCAAAGTATGAGCAATAATATCTAATTTATCTCTATGCTCTATTAATAATTTCTGAGCTTCATTATAAGCTTCATCAATCAATAATTTAACTTCTGCACCTATTTTATCTCCAATATTTTCTCCAAAAACAAACATATCGTTTTGTTCTTTTCCTTGGAAATCAATTGGTCCTAAATTGTCACTCATACCATATTTTGTGACCATTTCTCTGGCAATTTTTGTTGCCACTTCTATATCATTACTTGCTCCTGTTGAAATATCATCTAATACTAATTTTTCAGCAGCTCTACCTCCAAGTAGCGCTACTAATTTTTCTTTCATTTCTGTTTTTGATATATAATATTTATCTTCATCGGATTTATACATTGTATATCCACCAGCAACACCTCTTGGTATTATAGATACCTCTTTTACATCTGTTTGTGTTTCTAAATATCTACTAACTACTGCATGTCCAGCTTCATGATATGCTGTTAATTTTTTGTCTTTTTCAGAATATACTCTACTATGTTTTTCTAATCCTACTGTAACTTTTTTAACCGCTTCTTCTATATCTGAATTTTCTATATCTTCATGTTTATTTATTGTTGCTATTATTGCTGCTTCATTTAAAATGTTTGCAAGCTCAGCTCCTGTAAATCCAGCTGTATCTTCTGCTATGCTTTCTAAATTAACTCCATCTGCTAATCTTTTTCCTTCACTGTGGATTTTTAAAATATCTAATCTTCCCTTTAAGTCTGGTGTTGGTATTGTTATTTGTCTATCAAATCTTCCTGGTCTTAATAAAGCTTTATCTAACATTTCTGGTCTGTTTGTTGCTGCTAATACTATTATTGTTTCTTCTGAACTAAATCCGTCCATTTCAACTAATAATTGATTTAATGTTTGATTATTTTCTGTTTCTGCTCCACTATTTGATGTTCTTCTTGCTCCTATTGCATCTATTTCGTCAATAAATACTATACATGGTGCTAATTTTCTTGCTTTGTCAAATAACTTTCTTACTCTAGAAGCTCCAAGTCCTGCAAACATTTCTATGAATTCTGAACCACTCATTGATATAAATGGAACATCTGCTTCTCCAGCTATTGCTTTTGCTATTAATGTTTTTCCTGTTCCAGGTTTTCCATATAATAAAACTCCTCTTGGAACTTTTGCTCCCATTTTAGTAAATTTCTCTGGTTTTTTCAAAAAATCCACTATCTCAATTAATTCTTCTTTTTCTTCATCTAATCCTGCAACATCTTTAAATTTGATTTTTGTTTTTCTTTCTGTTTCTTCATAAACTTGTCCTTTTTCACCTAAACCTTGCATTTTAAATATCATTATAAATAATGCAAGCATTATAAATGTAGGAAATAAGCTTAAAATTGTTGCTGGTATTTGTGTCCAAACACTTCTTGGATTTTGTTTTAACTCAATATCATTTCCTTCTGCTGCTCTTTGATGTATTAATTCTACAAAAGCTTCTGTATTTGGAATTATTGCTCTTTTTTCTTCTTCAACATCTTTAATTTTTACTTTAATACTTGTACTTCCAACTGTCATTTCAACTTTTTCAATATTCCCATAAGATATTTCTTTAATTAAATCAGTATATGAAATTATTTTATCATCTTTATCATCTTTGTTATTTATAAGATATATAGCTGCACCAGCTAAAATAATAACTAATACAATTAAAGATATTGTTGACATTATTAAACTCTTTTTTTTCTTATTGTTTTTATTTTTATCCATTTATATCATATCCTTTCTTATATATTTTTCATGCATTAGATCCTTCAGGTTGTTCTCCATTATTTGTATCTTCTTTATTTTCATCTTTTTCTTCTTTTTTATCTTTATTATTTTCTTTCTCTTCTTTCTTATTCTCCTCTTGTTTCATCTCTTCTTTTATTTCTTTTTCAATTTCTATAATCTTTTGAACTTCTCCTTGTTTTTTATTAAATTCAGATTTTAATATAAACAAAGCTGCAATCATATAAATAGTTGCTACCAACATATACATCACTTCAAAATAGGCTATTGTATAATTAACAAATGCATTTACTCCTAAATATATAATATACAATAATGTTGGCAATGTTATTGAGTATACTGCCATATTAAATACAGCTACATATCTTATTTTTAATCTTAAAATCATTGATGTTAAATATCCAAATATACTTATAATAATTATATAAAATACTGTATTAATAGCCTGCATAACAAGTGCATATATAAATAGTACTAAAAATAGATTTAAATATAATGGCATCATTACTGAACTTACTAAATAGCTAGCTAAATCTTCTTTATTAAATTCTGTAATATTTAGTTCTTTAAATAATTCTTCATATTTATAAGAAATACTATTTTCTGCTCCAGCTTCTTTTAAAATTAATTTATCTTTTAAAACAATTACAGCTCTTCTTTCATTTTTTATGTCATTTATATATTGATTTTCTATATCCTCTGTTTTATTAATTGTATCTATAACTACTTTCCCAAAACTTTCATCTTCATTTATTATAGGTTCTTGCATATTTACATTTAAAACACCTTCACTATATGTGAAATTAGGAGCATTCTCACTTATATATTTACTAACTTCTTTAATTTGTTTACTTGTTCTATATACAGTAACACCTGATGATACTATGGCTAATATTACAATTAAAAAAACTAAATATCTTATCGCTCTTCCAAACCCTTCTGCTGAAAGTTCTGAATATTTTTCAACTTTATCAATTGAATACCATATTTTCTTGAAAAAGCCTTTTTTTATTTCTACATTATTTGTATTTTCTTGTTTTTCTTCTTTCATTTATTTCCACTCCCTTTTAATACCACTATCAACATACTTAACACTTTCACTTAAAATAACTTCATCACCTATTTTTACATCTTTTCCAGTTATATCAACAGTAACATGATACGTCCCCACTCTTCCTAGTATTGGACATTTTTTTCCATTGATTTCTACATATAACCTTTGCTTTTTAAATAAATTTCTAAAGTCTTCTACAAGATATCTAAGTTTATCAATCCCTCTTAACATATCTCTTCCAACTTGTATATTAACCCCATCAGAATATCCACAAGGCACTATTGCTACTTTAGTTGCTTTTTTAGTTTTATAAGTATTTGAATATCCTATATTGAAATTTGCAGGAAGTTCTTTTATTTCTGATACATTGGCCTTTAAATAACCAATTTTTCTTAATCCCATAGAATTTTTAAATGATATTCTTCCTGTAAATGCTGAACCTATTCTTACTGCATTTAAATGCATATTTGAAAATTTTATAAAAGCTGATGTATTACAAACATGTAATATTCCAGTTTCTATCTCATTCATTTTTAAAATTTCAATACAATTAATAAATCTATCAAATTGAACTTTTGTATATTTATCATCATAATAAGCATTTGAAAAGTGTGTAAATGTACCTTCTATTTTTATATTTTCTGCTGCTTTTAAATATTTTATCATTTCTTCTCTATTATTATATACAAATCCATATCTTCCAAAACCTGTATCAATTTTTATATGAACTTTTATTTTTTTATTTAATTCTTGTCCAATTTTTTCTACAATATCAAGTGCTTCTTTTGATCCAATTGTTAATATAATATCTTTTTCTATTAATGTTCTAACTTCTTTTTTTATAGTTGTTGCGGATAACATTAATATTTTTTCTTTAATTCCTGCTTCTCTTAATTTTACTGCTTCTTCTATTGTTGATACTGCAAAGAAATTTATTCCGTTGTCAATTAGAAATTTAGTATATTCTACGATTCCTAAACCATATCCATTTGATTTTACAACTCCAATTATTTTTACTTTGTTTCCATTGTCATCTGGTAAGTTTTTATTTGCATGTTCTTTTATTTTTTTTATGTTGTATCTTAAATCATTTCTATTTATTACTACTGATTTCATTTTTTCCTCCAATGTCCCATTGGGGACGTTTCTTTTTGGGACATTTTGTCCCATCGGGGACGTTTCTTTTTGGGACATTTTGTCCCAGCTCTGCATAAGATATCCGTAACTTGCTTTGCTCGAACGGCTTATTCCTTCTTTTTGTTTGCAACTTTACTTCGTTCAGTTGCATAAGATATCCGTAACTCGCTTTGCTCGAACGGCTAATTCTTTTTTTGTTTGCAACTTCACTTCGTTCAGTTGCATAAGATATCCGTAACTCGCTTTGCTCGAACGGCTATCTTAATTTCCTTTTTATTTGTCTCAATGTTCTAAATGCTTTTTCTGAAAATTTGTATAATTTGTATGTTAATGGTTTATATGGTATATATATTTCTCCTATAAATTCTGTGAATTTCGCTCCAAATCCTTTTTTAAATCTATATAATCCATATTGTGGATGATTTTCATCTACTACTCCTGATACTCCTCTAAAATCATACATATCGTCTTTTCTTGCTATTGCCATTTTTATCATTTCCCATTGTAATAAGTAATTTGGCATTAAGTTTCTATGCTGATTACTGCTTGCTCCATATAAATACCATGTTTTATTTCCATAAAAGATTGGTATTACTCCTGATATTGGTTTTCCTTCATAATATGCCATTAACAATTTCATATGTCCTGTTGATACCATATTGTCATACATTTTTTCAAAATATTCTAATGGTCTTGTTATAAATCCATCTCTATTCCCTGTTTCTACCATTATTTTATGGAAGTCTTTTAAGTCTTCTCTTGTTCCTTCTCTTACTTCCACTCCTTTTTTTGTTGCTAAACGTATATTGTATCTCCATTTTTGATGAAATCCTGCCATTATTTCTTCTTCACTTTTTCCTTTTATGTCTAATCTAAATACATATCTTGGTTGTATCTCATCTTTGAAGTCTTTTGCATCATCTTTTATTTTATATCCTAAATTTGTTACTACATCTCTAAATATTTGATCTTCACTTTCTATATCTGGTTCTATTCTTAATGCCATTGCATTGTATTTTTTTGCTAATTCTTTTGCTCCATCTGTAAGTTGTTTCATTACTGCTATGTCATGTATGTCACATACTGGTCCTCTTGATGAATACATTATATTTCCGAATATTGGCATTTTTCTTATTAACACGCATAATGAGCCAATTATATTATTTTCTTCATCTTCTGCTAATATTACTTCTGGTGTCCAATTTGGCTTTTTTATTTCTGCCCATTCTAATGATTGTTGAAAATTACATCTTTCATGTTCTTCTAAAAATTTTTTATATGCTTTTTTTGATTCTTCATCTGTTACAAATCTCATTTTTTAATTTTTTCCTCCTAAATTATTATTTGCAATTTAAGCTTATTTTACACTAATAACATTAAATTTACAAGTAATTTTACTAAAAATTTACAAAGGTGCTTTTTTATTATTAATATATCAACATTTTAATATTCTTTATTATCTAGAGCTGACTAGTAACATTTATATTCCTGAATCCGTGAATCATATAGATTGATGTATTTTCATATAAATTAAGAA
>CAOKJC010000100.1 GCA_948468685.1 uncultured Clostridium sp.
TGCCAGTATTTACCAGTAAAATAATAAAGAAAGAAAATTTACTCTTTTTTTCTGTTTTTCTGCATTTATACTTGCTAAATCAGTTAAAATATTATATAATAATATATCGTATAAAGGAGAGAGAATATGTTGGTAAATGAGGATATTATATCAGGATTATGTAGCGATGCAGGAGATTCAAGATATTTAAAAGCAATAAAATATGCAAGAGAAGGAAAAATAAGAGTAACAAAAACAATATATGATGATGAAAATAATTTTGAAATACACGGAAAAGCATATGGAACTGAAGAATATGACACATATATAGAAGTAAAAAATGGAGAAATAGAGACAATAGAATGTACATGTCCAGATTATTATAATACATATGGTGTGTGTAAACACAGTTTAGCAACAATATTATTATTTCATTTTCAACAAAATGAAGAACTAGAGCATGAAAAAGATGATAAATTACCAAACAATAAAATAAGCACGAAAAGCCAAAATAAATATAATAGCTTCAATCAAATAGTAAAAACACTTTATAATGAAGAATTAGATGAAATAGATTCGAATTTAGAGGTTGAGTTAAGAAATGAAGGAACTATTAAGATAGAACCTAAAATAATATATGATAAATATTTAAGAGAGATGAAAATAGAATTTAAAATTGGTGATAAAAGAATGTATAAACTGAAAAGCTTATCAGAATTCTATACAAGAATGATTAACAATGAATTCTATAAATATGGAGATAAATTAGAATTTATACATAGAAAAGAGATATTTGAAGAAGCTTCTCAAGGATTACTAGAATTTTTAATGAAATATTCTGAAATTATAGCATTTACTAATTCAAATGCAAATTCAAATTATAAATATTATGGAAAAGCATTAAATGATACTAATATAATTATAGGAAATTCAGGAATTGACGAATTATTTGAGATATTAAAAGACAAAAAAATATTAATGGAAAGAGATTATTACAAAGAAAATATACAATTTGTAGACAATAATCCTAAACTTGAATTTAAGCTAGAAAAAATTCATGATGATGAATATAGAATTTTAGCTGATTTTGATATATATAAAATAGTGATTTTAAAAGGAAAAAAATATAAATATATATTAACAGAAGATGCAATATACAGATGTAGTAAAGAATTTGAAAATACAAATTTAAAATTACTTAAATTATTTAAAGAAAATTATTATACACAAATTCAACTAGGAAAAAATCAATTAGGAGAGTTATTTTCAGTAGTATTACCTAGAGTAAAAGATGCAATAAAAATAGATGAAGACATACAAGAAGAAATAAAAGAGTATCAACCAGAAAAATTAGGAGTAAAAGTATTTTTAGATTTTGATGAAAATGAATATGCTATTGCAGATGTGAAATTATGCTATGGAGAAAATGAGTTTAATCCATTAAATCAAGAAGAAGAGAAAAACTTTAAATATCCTAGAAATGTAATTGAAGAAACAAAAGCGATGAATGTTTTTAGAAAAACTGGATTTATGTATGATGTAAAAACATTGAGATTTATATTACCAGACCAAGATAAAATATATGATTTTTTAACAAATGATATAAATTATTACATGAAAAATTTTGAAGTATTAGCAACAGATAGATTTAAAACAAAAGAAATTATAAGACCTAAAATAAGTTCATTAGGAGTAAAAATAGAAAATAATTTATTATCAGTTGATTTAAGTGAAATTAATGTAGATTTAGATGAGTTAGAAGAAATAATAAAAAAATATAAATTAAAGAAAAAATACTATAAACTAAAAAATGGAGATTTCTTAGATTTGCAAGAAAATAATGAAATTGAATTTATTGACAAGTTAATTTCAGGGACGTCTATTAGTTATAAAGAATTAGAAAAAGGAAATATAAAATTACCTGTTAGTAGAACATTGTATTTAAATCAATTATTAAAAGAGATTAAAGGAACAGAAATAGTAAAAAATAGAGAATACAAAAATGTTGTAAATGGACTAGATAAAGATTTACTAGATGAAGATGAACAAATTCCAGAAGAATTAGAAAAGACTTTAAGACCATATCAAAAGACAGGATTTAAATGGTTGAAAACTTTAGATAAATATAGATTTGGTGGGATTTTAGCAGATGATATGGGACTTGGAAAAACAATTCAAATAATATCAATGCTTTTAGATTATAAGAAAAATACAGATAAAAGTAAAGCAAGTATAGTTGTATCGCCAAGTTCATTATCTTTAAACTGGAAAAATGAAATAGAGAAATTTGCACCAGAATTAAATATTAAAGTGATTCGAGGTACTGCAGAAGAAAGAAAAGAATTAATACAAAATATAGAGAAATATGATTTAATAATAACATCATATGATTTACTAAAAAGAGATATTGAATTGTATGAAAAGAAAAATTATAATTTTAAATTTATAATAGCAGATGAAGCACAATACTTAAAAAATAATAATACTAAAAATGCGAAAGCAATAAAAACTCTAATTGCTGATACAAGATTTGCATTGACAGGAACACCAATAGAAAATTCATTAGCAGAATTGTGGTCAATATTTGACTTTATTATGCCAGGATATTTATTTAGCTATAAAGAATTTAAATCAACATATGAAATGGCAATAGTAAGAGATGAAGATAAAGAAGCAATGAACAAATTAAAGATGTTAATTGAACCATTTGTATTAAGAAGAACAAAAAAAGAGGTTTTAACAGAATTGCCAGAAAAAACAATAACAGTTTTAAATAACGAAATGGAAGAAGAACAAAGAAATATTTATTTATCATATTTAGTGCAAGCAAAACAGGAATTGCAAAATGAAATAAGTATTAATGGATATGAAAAAAGTCAAATTAAAATATTAGCAGCACTTACAAGATTAAGGCAAATATGTTGCCATCCAGGATTGTTTATCGAAGACTATAAAGAAAATAGTAGCAAATTAGAACAATGCATGGAAATAATTGAGGATGGTGTAAATGCAGGACATAAAATATTGCTATTTTCTAGTTATACATCAATGTTTGAAATTATTGAAAAACAATTAAAAGAAAAAAGTATAAAATATTTTAAATTGACAGGAGCGACAAAGGTAGATGAAAGAATAGAACTTGTTGATGAATTTAATAGAGACCCAGAAATTGGAGTATTTTTAATTTCACTAAAAGCAGGGGGAACAGGACTTAATTTAATTGGTGCAGATATGGTAATACACTATGATCCATGGTGGAATATTTCAGCAGAAAATCAAGCTACAGATAGAGCTTATAGAATCGGACAAAAAAATAATGTTCAAGTTTATAAATTAATAACAAAAGATTCAATAGAAGAAAAGATTTATGAACTTCAACAGAAAAAAGCAGAACTTACTGATAATATGCTTAGTACTCAGACTACATTTATTAATAAGCTTTCTAGAGAAGATATTATGAATTTATTTAGTTAAAAGTGTGCCAAAGGGGACGTCCCTTTTTGGCACAAAAATGAGCCAAAAGGGACATCCTTTTGGTATTTGAATAGAAAGAGAGAGTTTATAATGGAAAAAGAAGATTTAAGAAGTAGATTAAAAATTGAACTATCAGAAAAAGATGATTTTTATAAATTGCGTAAAGTTGCTATTAATAATAATATTGAAAGATATGAAGAAGAAAGATTTGAAAATATTCACAGAGAAAAAATACTTATTAAAGATATTTTAGAAAGTTGTAAAGATATTGACGAAAAAACGAAAATAAGATATACAAGTATACTTGAACAATTAGAGATAGAACAAAATAGTCTTATGCAAAAACATGCTAAAAGAAAAAATAAAGATAAGAAAAATAAAAACAAAAACGAAATTGAAAGATAGTTGTAAAGGGTGTCCTTTTTGGCTTATTTTTGTGTCAAAAAAGGGCGTCCCTTTTGACACAGTGGAGGAGAAATGAAAGATTATATAACAGTAATTGGTGGTGGATTAGCTGGATGTGAGGCTGCTTATCAAATTGCAAAAGCGGGGATTAAAGTAAAATTATATGAGATGAAACCGGTTAAATTTTCTGATGCACATTCAAATGAAAATTTAGCTGAAGTGGTATGTAGTAATTCTTTTAAGTCTAATTTATTAACAAATGCTTGTGGTTTGTTGAAGGAAGAACTAAGAAGATTAAATTCTTTGTTAATTAAAATTGCTGATGAAACTCAAGTTCCTGCTGGACAAGCTTTGGCAGTAGATAGGGATATGTTTTCTAAAAGAGTGACGGAAGAGATACAAAAAAATCCTTTGATAGAAGTTATCCACAAAGAGGTAGAGAGTGTGGATTATGGCAATGAAATTGATACTAAAAATGGAATTGTTATAATTGCAACAGGACCTTTGACTTCAGAGAGCTTAGCTAAAGAAATTGGAAAAATAACTGGAGAGGATAAATTTTATTTTTATGATGCTGCTGCTCCAATAATTAGTAAAGAGAGCATAAATTTTGATATTGCTTTTTATGGAAATAGATATGAACAAGAAAAGAAAAAAGATGAGACTATTGAGGAATGGAAGGAAAGACAAAATAAACAAGAAGAAAGTTATATTAATCTTCCAATGAATCAACAGGAATATGAAAATTTTTGGAATGCTTTAGTTGAAGCAGAGGTTGTTACATTACATGATTTTGAGAAAAGAGAAATTTTTGAAGGTTGTATGCCTGTTGAGGTAATGGCAAAAAGAGGAATTGATACTTTAAGGTTTGGACCTTTAAAACCAGTTGGTTTTGATGATTTAAGAACTGCTAGAAGACCTTATGCAGTTGTACAATTAAGACAGGATAATTCAGAAGGAACCATTTATAATATTGTCGGTTTTCAAACAAACTTGAAATTTGGAGAACAAAAACGAGTTTTTAGTATGATTCCAGGATTAGAAAATGCTGATTTTGTAAAATACGGTGTTATGCATAGAAATACATATATTAATTCTACAAAGTTATTAGATAATACATATAATTTAAAAAGCAATAACAATATTTATTTTGCTGGTCAAATTACAGGAGTAGAAGGATATGTAGAATCAATTTCTTCAGGAATGGTTGCAGCTTTAAATGCAATAAATGATTTTAGTAGTAGAGAAAAAAATATTCAAAGTAGTAAAATTATTTTTTCAGAGAGTACAGTAATAGGGGCTTTAGCTAAATATATTTCTACTGAAAATGATAAATTTCAACCTATGAATGCAAATTTTGGGATTTTGCCAGAGTTAAATGGTAAAAGAATTAAAGACAAGAAAGAACGTTATATGAAACTAGCCGAAAGAAGTTTGAGATATTTTGTTTAATATTATTACAAAAATATTACAAATGCATTAAATTTATATTAAAATATCATAAATTCACATAAAAGCATTGAAATTTATGTAAATTTTTGGTATAATAATAGTGATAATATATTTTGTAATATTTAGGGGGAGATAATATGAAAGAAAAACTAATAAAGGCAATCTATGAGAAAATAAATAAATTGACTAGAGATGAAGAACAATGTAAAGCAGAATTAGGAAAGTTTGAAGGTGTATTAGGACAACCAACAGTAAAGATTGAATTAGAGAATGATTTAAAGAAAATTCAAACTGAATTAGAATCAACAAGAAGAGAAGAAAAATATGTTGAAACTTTATTTAAAGCTAAAAAAGAGCAAGAAAAATCTGTAAATATAGAAAGTAATTTACTTACAGAAAAGGCAAACTATGAAAAGCTGTTAGAAGGATTTTCAGGAAAATATTCTATAAATGAGGGCAAATTAGGAAAAACTCAAGAACAAATAGAATGTGAAAATGATTTATTAAAGATTAATGATGAATTAAAAAAGATTCAAAGAGTTAAAGATGAATTGAATAGAACTAATAATAGAATTAAGAGCTTGATGGATAAGTATAAAATAAAAGAAGAAATAAAAACAGAGAAACCAGAGGCTGAAGAAACAAAAACAGAGGAACCAAAAGCTGAAGAGATAAAAACAGAGGAAC
>CAOKJC010000101.1 GCA_948468685.1 uncultured Clostridium sp.
TTAGGAACTAATTTATTAGAATTACAAAATATATTTAATAAATATGAAGCATATAATGCTGCGAATCTAGATGGAGGATCATCTTCAACAATGTATTATAATGGCAAAGTAATAAATAAAACATCAACACCAATTGGAGAAAGATATTTGCCAAATGCTTTTATAGTAGAACAATAAAGAAAGGGAAAAGGAGATATTTATAAAATCCCCTTTTTCCTTTTTCTAGTTGATTTTATATAAAGTAACAGTAATATTTTCAGGAGTGTTTGCAGCTTTAATTTTTATATCAAAACCATAATCATTTCTAAATTTAAAATCATAACTACCATAAGCTACAGCAGCATCTTTTCCTGTTTGAATATAAGGAACTTTGTTGCTATGAGGATGTCTTTCAGTAACAACTAGAGTAGGAATACACATAACTGCATTATATAGTGTAGAACTAATTTGGCAGTTACCACCACCTAAACCTTGTTTAATTTTACCATTATTATCAAATATTTTAGCTTCTTTGTAACCTTTATCAGAAGTAGCTTGGCCTACTGTGTTACAGAAAGAAAAAGTAGAACCATTGGCAACAATAGTATCATTTAAAGTATTGCATGTTATAGATATATTATTTTGCCTATTAGGATCAGTATCATAAATTTTAGTTGAAAAAGAAGCAATTTCTTCTTCAGATTTAATTTCATCTCCAGTAGAATTTTTAGTAATATTTATTATATTCTTATTAGTATTAATACAGTTTTGGTCTATATTATTAGATGAATTATTACTTAATGTATTTTGTTCATTAACAGAACTTTTAGAAGCAGTATAATTATTATCATTTGAATTTTTGTTTCGAAAAAACAAATAAAATCCAACACAAATTCCAATAATAATTAATAAAATTAAAAATAACCATAATTTATTTTTCAAATTAATCACCATAATTATTATAACCATAAAATGTCATAAAATACATTTAATATGAATATAATATGCTCAAAAGGAAAGTTTTTTAATTCTGGACATGTTTTTAGCGAAGATGTGTCCCTGATGGGACAAAATGTCCCAAAGAGAAACGTCCCCAATGGGACAAGGGAGAAAAATATGGATGAAATTTTAAGGTGTTTTCCAAACAACATATATCAGATATTTTCAAATATATTTAAAGAAAATACTAGAATAGTAAATGAATTACAAGAAATAAGAATAAGAACAGATAGACCAATATTATTAAAATTAAGAAACGAAGATATAATATTGCAATATAATATTACACAATCAGAAGTGTTACAAATATTAGAGAGACTATGTGAAAATTCTATATATGCATATAAAAATCAAATATGTGAAGGATTTATTACTATAAAAGGTGGACATCGTATAGGATTAACAGGGTCTTGTGTTATAGAAAATGGAAAAATAATAAATGTAAAGTATATATCAAGTTTAAATTTTAGAATTGCAAGGCAAATATTAAATTGTAGTACAAAAGTTTTAAGAGAAATAGTAGATGTAGACAATAAAGATATATACAATACAATAATTGTTGCGCCGCCTGGAAGAGGGAAGACAACGGTTTTAAGAGATGTGATTAGAAGATTGAGTAATGGAATAAGTGAAATAAATTTTAGAGGGAAAACATGTGGTGTTGTTGACGAAAGAGGAGAGATTGCTGCAATGTATAAAGGAATTCCTCAAAATGATTTAGGGATTAGAACAGATGTTATAGAAAATGTAAATAAGAATCAAGGAATACATATGCTGATTAGAACTATGGCTCCAGAGATAGTTGCTTGTGATGAAATTGGTAGTAATGAGGATGTTGAAGCAATTAGATATGCATTATATTCAGGGGTCAAAGGAATATTTACAATGCATGGAAAAAATGTAGAAGATATAAAAAATAATAAACAGATATATGAATTGATAGAAAATAAAGAGATTCAAAAAATTATATTTTTGTAAAAAGCACAACTAAAAGTTGTGTTTTTTACATTTATATTACATTTAGCAAATTTATTGACTAAAAAAAATCACAATGATATAATGAAAACGAAAAACAAGGGAAAATAACTAAAAATGGAGAAATTGGAGGAAAAATACATGAAAAGAAGTCAAAAAATAATATCATTAATATTAATTCTAACATTAATAATAATCAATTTAATACCATTAATAATAGAAAATAAAGTATATGCAGTTTCACAAAGCATAAGTACAGATATAGAAGGAATAGACGCCTCAAAATATCCAGGAATAAAAGAAAAAATAAATCAACTAAAAAACGAATATCCAAATTGGAATTTTAAAATATTATATACAGGTTTAGAGTGGAATGAAGTTATAAGCAATGAATATGTAGGTCATGGAGTATCACCTAGAAATTTAGTATATAAAAACTCAACATATCAAGGAGAATGGATTTGTGCAATATGTGGAGACAAACCATATGATAATGGTAGTTGGAGATGTGCTTCAGAGCAAGCTATAAAATATGTGATGGATCCAAGAAATTCATTAAATACTTCAGATATATTTCAACTTGAAGAATTATCAAATTCAGGATGTAATGAAGATACATTGAAAACAATGACAAATGGAACTTTTTTAGCAGGACATGAGCAAGAAATAGTAAATGTTGCTAATAATAAAAATATGAATGCATATTATATAGTAGCAAGATTAATACAAGAACAAGGAAGAGAAGGCTCTGTATTAGTAAAAGGAGAAGGATATAATGGACAATATATAGGATATTATAATGCATTTAATATAGCAGCTTCTGGAAATACAACTGAAGAAATATTAATTAATGGTCTTTCATATGCTAGTAAAAAAGGGTGGGATACTCTAGAAAAATCAATTGAAGGAGGAATTAATCTTTTAGCGAACAATTATATTGCAAAAGGACAAAATACATTATATTTGCAAAAATTTGATGTAGAAGCAACAGAAGGATTATATTGTCATCAATATATGCAAAACCTAACAGCAGCAAGAAGTGAAGGATCAACATTAAGAGATGCATATACAAAAATAAATTCAATAGCGTCATCGCATACATTTATAATACCAGTATATGAAAATATGCCACAAGAGGTTTCTAGAATACCTAATTCAAATGGGACAAGTCAGACTACGGGAGATATAGTAAGAGTAAATGTAGAAGAGAGCTTAAGGATAAGAAATGCACCTAATGGAAACACAACTGTTGGATGGTTGTTTACAGATGAAATTGTAACTAGGTTAGAAAAAGCAACATCTAAAGTTAATGGTACATACTGGGATAAAGTTCAAAAAGCTAATGGAATAGTAGGATATGTAGCAAGAGAAACATATGAGAATGAAAGCAAATATAAATTGTATTTAATCCCAATAAATGAGAACAATCCAGACAATAATCATGGGAATGAAGATAAAACAGGAACAATACCAAATAATACATCTAAGATAAAAGTAGATAATGAAAACAACATTTTATATGTTACTCCAGATGCAATTGCTAGTAATATATTAGAAGCTTATGATGGATCTATAAAGATAGTTAGAGCAAATGGCAATCTTCTTGATGGCGAACATGAGTCATTGGCAACAGGATATAAAGTAGATGATAAATATACAGTTATTAAAAAAGGGGATGCAAATGCTGACGGAAAAGTAAACTCTTTTGATTATATAAGAATAATGAACTATATTTTAGGAAATAAAAAATTAACAGAAGAGCAAATGAAGGCAGCTGATGCAAATAATGATGGAAAAGTAAATTCTTTTGATTATATAAGAATAATGAATTATATTTTGGGAAACAAAACCATAAATATTTAAGAGAATATATTTTTAGGAGGGATAAAAATGAGAAAAATATTAGGAAAGTTAATAATAATTTCTATAGCAGTAATTATTATGTTAGCAACTAAAAGCTATGCTACAGGAAGTTTTACTATTAGTGCTTCAAAAAATACTATAAATTCAGGAGAAAGCGTAACTTTAAGCATTACAGGTAATAATGCTTATGGGGAAGTTACAATTATGGCTACAAATGCAACTGTAAACGCATCTTCAAGATTTCTTGAAAATGATACTAAAACAGTAACTATAACTTCTAATTCAACAGAAGACATACAAGTAACAGTTTCACCATCAGCAAATGGACTAGGTGATATTGATGAAAATCCAATAACAGAATCTAAATATTTAACAATAAAAGTAAACAAGCCTGTAACAGAACAACCAAACCAAAGTGGTGAAACTACAAATTCTGGAAGTCAAACTTCAGGAAATACAAACCAAGGAAGTCAAACAACAACACCAGAAAAATCAAAGGTAGCAACACTTTCAAATTTAGGGATAAGACCAAATGATTTTTCAGGGTTTAAGCCAAATACATATTCATATACAACAGAAGTTCCAAATGAAGTTGAAAAAATAGAGGTATATGCTTCAAAAGGACATAATGGACAAGCAATATCAGGAATAGGAGCCAATAAATCATTAAAAGTGGGAGAAAACAAATTTGAAGTGGTAGTAACAGCTGAAGATGGAAAAACAACAAAAACATATACGATCAATGTAATAAGAAAAGAAGCAGAAGTAAATCCAAGTGAAGAAAATCCAAATGAAAACGAACCAAATACAGAGGAACCAGATGGAAAAGAAGTAGAACAAGAAGTTTTTGGATTATCAGAACTAACAATTGAAGGACTTAAATTAAAACCTCAATTTCAAACAGATGTATATGAATATACACTTGAATTAAAAGAAGATATTGAAAAATTAGATATAACAGCAGTATCAACACATGCTAATACAAGTATTGAAATAGCAGGAAATGAAAATTTAGTAGAAGGTGAAAATATAATTACAATTGTAGTAAAAAATGTAAATGAAGAAACTGGGATGTATGAAAAAATTGCTACATATCAAATAATAGTTAACAAAATTTTAGCTAAGGAAGAAATAGTAGATAATTCAGAACAAGATAAAATGGAGAGAATAATTATTATATCAGTAGCAGTAGGAATAATTTTAATAATTGTTTTAGCAATTGTTGTTATAAAAATTAGAAAAACAAAAAAAGTTTATAATGAAGAATATGGAACATATGATGAGTTAGAGAATTATGAAAATAAATCAATTGAAGAAGAAATTGTTGAAGATAAGCCAGATGATAATGAATTTTATGAAGAAATTAAAAAGATAAAATCAAAAGGAAAAAGATTTAAATAAAATTCAAAAATGGATAAAAGGTAATTAGAGATAGTGTTCTTTAATTATCTTTTATTATATATTAAACATTTTATAATAATTTCTTGTAGATGTGAATTGTAACATTATTTATAAAAAACGAAAAATAACAAAAAAATGTTTGACATATTTTTGTTTGTATGATATTATATACACAAAGTAGAAAATAAGAAATGGAGTGATATATATGCCAAGAAAGAGACCAGAACTAAATGGTAGAGAAAAATCAATATTAAGATATATTGAAAAGCAAATAATGACAGTAGGATATCCACCATCAGTAAGAGAAATAGGAAAAGCAGTAGGACTAAGTTCAACAGCGACAGTACATGGATATTTAGCAAGATTAGAAGATAAAGGATATATTAAAAAACAAGATAAAAAAGGAAGAACACTAAGATTATTAAAAGGAACAGATGGAGAAACAAAGAAAACATCAACAAAAGATTTCTATACACAAAAAGAATTAGTTGACGTACCAGTTATTGGAAGAATAACAGCAGGAGCACCAATACTAGCAGTAGAAAATGTAACAGACACATTTCCAATTCCAATTGATTTTGTTGGAAATTCAGATTGTTTTATGCTTACTGTTAGAGGAGAAAGTATGATAGAAGCTGGAATCCTAGATGGAGATTATATATTAGTAAGAAAACAAAAAGATGCTACAAATGGAGAAATAGTAGTAGCATTAATAGAAGATGAAGCA
>CAOKJC010000102.1 GCA_948468685.1 uncultured Clostridium sp.
CAAATTCGCTTTGCTCATTTGCATAAGATATCTGTAACTCGCTCCGCTCGAATAGCTACTTTTACTGTCTACAAATTCGCTTTGCTCATTTGCATAAGATATCTGTAACTCGCTCCGCTCGAATAGCTACTTTTACTGTCTCCAAATTCGCTTTGCTCATTTGCATAAGATATCTGTAACTCGCTCCGCTCGAACAGCTATCTTAATATCCTGGTTTTTCTAATAATTTGAACATGTTCTTTTTATATTCTTCTACTCCTGGTTGGTTAAATGGATTTACTCCTAATATTAATCCTGATATTGCACATGCTTTTTCAAAAAAATATATAAGTTCTCCTATGTTTTCTTCATCTAATTTTTCTATATTTATAACAATATTTGGTACGTCTCCTGATACATGTGCTTTTATTGTTCCTTCCATTGCTTTTTTATTTACATAGTCTAGTGTTTTTCCTGATAAATAGTTTAGTCCATCTAAATTATCTTCATCTTTATTTATTGTTATATCTGATAAAGAATTTTCTATTGATATAACTGTTTCAAATAAGTTTCTTCTTCCTTCTTGTATATATTGTCCCATTGAATGTAAGTCTGTTGTGAAGTCTACTCCTGCTGGGAATATTCCTTTTTGTTCTTTTCCTTCACTTTCTCCATATAATTGTTTCCACCATTCTGTAAAGTAGTGCATTTTTGGTTCATAGTTTACTAATATTTCTGTGTTTTTGTATAATTTATATAAAATATTTCTTACAACTGCATATTTGTAACATTCATTATATTTTATATCTGGGTCATTGTATCTTTCTTGTGCTTTTTGTGCTCCTTCCATTAGTTTTTCTATATCAATTCCAGCTGTTGCTATTGGTAATAATCCTACTGCTGTTAATACTGAATATCTTCCTCCTACATTATCTGGAATTACAAATCTTTCATATCCTTCATTATCTGCTAATGTTTTTAATGCTCCTTTTTGTTTGTCTGTTGTTACATATATTCTGCTTCTTGCTTCTTCTATTCCATATTTATTTTCTAATATTTCTCTAAATATCCTGAATGCTATTGCTGGTTCTGTTGTTGTTCCTGATTTTGAAATAACATTTACTGAAAAGTCTTTATTTCCTATATATTCAATTAATTCATTTATATAATTTGGACTTAAGTTATTTCCTACATATACTATTTGTGGATATTTTCTTTGCTTATCTGTTAACATACTATTAAATGTACTTGTTAATGCTTCTATTACTGCTCTTGCTCCTAAATATGACCCACCTATTCCTATAACAACTAATATGTCTGATTCTTTTTTTATTTTCTTTGCTGCTTTTTTTATTCTTTTAAATTCCTCTTTATCATAGTTTGTTGGTAATTCTAGCCATCCTACAAAGTCTTTTTCATCGTTTGCTCTTTTATGCAATTCTTTGTGTATGTTTTCTACTTGTTGTTTATATTCCATTATATTTTTTTGATTAATTCCTGTATTTTTTAAATCTAATTTAATTCCTGACATAACAATACCTTCTTTCGTTTTTTTCTTATTATATATAAATAAAAATTTAAATTCAAGTTTTTTTATTTTTTTGTAACCAATTTTCTGTTTTTTCATAATATGTAATATACAAAGGAACAACGAAAGACACGAAAAAAGATAATAATTTTTTCTTGGAAAGGGGGTCTAGACTATGCCAGAAAATAGAGGTTGTGGTGGTTTCGGATTTGGTGATGACTGCTGCTGGATTATAATTCTTATATTAATATTATGTTGCTGCTGTGGTGGTAATAGAGGAGGATGTTGCTAATCCTTTCTAAAGCATAATAAAACAAGGGGAATTAAGCAAGTCTCAGGATTAGGGACTATGCCTTAAATCCCCTTTTATTTTATATTAACCAAAAAAGATTATATATTAATATTTGAAAGCAAAGACCTAATGGTAGATCTCAGCTATATTTTTGCTAAAAAATATTAATATATAAATCTTTTTAAATATTAAAATAGAAAAAAGGGATTTAAGACCTAGCCTCTAATCCCTTTTATTTTTTATATTATCTCCATATCTTTTTATTTTTTGAGTTGTAGTTTTCTCAAACTCTTTATCTCTAACAATAAAGCTCTTAATATGTTTATAATTTGGTATCTTTTTATTAACACTTGAAACTACGTCACTCATAATTTTCTTAATCTCTTCTTTTGTTGGTACAGTTCCTTTTAAATATTCTGTAATGGCTTCTATATTTGGGAATATTTGAGCATTTACATATGTTTCATCATCATTTTCCTTTTGAACTCCTAATACTAAAGCTTCTGAAATTAATGGACTTTCACTTAAATATGATTCTAATTCTTCTGGATATATGTTTTTTCCGTTTTTAGTTACTATAACACTTTTACATCTACCTGTTATATATAAAAATCCATTTTCATCTATTTTTCCTAAATCTCCTGTATGGAACCATCCATCTTTTAAAACTTTTTCTGTTTCTTTTGGCATGTTGTAATATCCCAACATTACATTTGGACCCTTTACTATTATTTCTCCTACACCTTCTTCATTTGGATTTTCTATTTTATATTCAACATTTGGAATTGGAAGTCCTGCACTATCATTTCTTTTATAGAAATCTGTATTTCCAGCTACTAGTGGTGCACACTCTGTTAGTCCATATCCTTGTACTGAGTTTAGTCCTAATTTATCGAACATATCTGCTATTTCTGGATTTACTGCTGCTGCTCCTACAATAAATAATCTTAGTCTACCACCTAAAGTATTTTTTACTTTTAATTTTACGATTTCTTTTAATAAAAATGGTAATTTATCAATTATATTTTCATTTTCTTTTAGATTTTTTGTATATTTTTCTGGTAATGACTTTTGCATATTTTTTATTATTTTTTGATACATCTTTTCTAAAAGTAATGGTACACACAATATCATTGATGGATGATATTCTGCCATATTATCAGATATGTATCTTAATCCTTCACAAAAACAAATACTTGCTCCACTATATAATGGTAATAAAAATCCTAATGAGCATTCATATGTATGATGCATTGGTAATACTGAAAAGAACAAATCGCTTCTTTTTACTTTTACAATTCCATATGTTGATAATATATTTGAACATATATTTCTTTGTGATAAGCATACTCCTTTTGCTCTTCCTGTTGTTCCTGATGTAAATAGTAATATTCTTAATTCATCTGGATCTATTTTTATTTCATCAAATTTTGTATTTCCTTTTTCTAATAGTCTCTTTCCATTTTCTAATTCAATATTAATTTTAATGAATTTTTTATCCTGATTTTGTTCATCAAAGCTAATAAATATCGTATTTTTATTTTCTAACTTATCAATGTTTTGTACTATTTGTTTTAGATTTTTGCTATCACCTAAAATGCATTCTGCTTTAGAAACATTCATGAAATTTATTACATCATCTGAGTGTAATTCTTTATCAATTGGTACAACTATTCCAGCTATTGATGCTGCTAAATACGAAATTGCCCAATTATATGAATTCTTTCCTATAACTGCAATTTTTTTATTTAAAAGCCCTTTTTCTATTAAGCTTGTTCCTAGTGCTGTTACTTCATTTTTTAGTTCTTCATATGTTTTTTTATAAATTTTCCCTTCATTATCTTTTAATTTGAATGCAGTCCTTGTTTTAAAAATTTTTGCTGACCTATCCAACATTTCTTTAAAATTTGTTATTTCTTCACATTTGTGATATTTTTCCCTCAATTTTTCAGCTATTGTTAATTCTTTTTTCATAAATTTATCTCCTTTTTTTGTACTATAAGTTGTACTTTTTTAATACCTGTAGAAATTAAAGTTAGTATCCAATATTACTTTTAAGTTTCCATCATATATTGAATTTTCTTCTTTTTCATATGGTATGTTAAAATATAGTGTTGTTTTAAATTTTTCGTTTTTATTATTTTCTATTTCTATGTCAAATGATATTGATGTTTCTATTGATTGTATTGATACTCCACATCTTTCTAAAAGTTTTCCATTATATGTTATCGGATTTTCTGTGTCTGTCATAGTATAGTCTGTTTTTACATTTTGATTAATATAACTTAAGGTTATAGGATTTGCACAATTATTGTATAATATTGGCTTACTTAAATTTGTTTCATCTTCTGATGTTATTTCAAATTCAAGTTCATTATTTATCAAATTTTCTTCTTCTAGTTCGCTTTTTGCAAAATTATTTATTGATTTGTAATATAATTGTGGTTCTCCTACTTCTGGTAATTTTGTGAATTTTATATTAGATATTTTTAAACTTTTTAATGTGTTCTCTAGTGTATTTTCTTCTGAATTATTATTTATAAATAGTGCCATATCTGTGTATGTATATAGATTTTCTATTGTATAATTGGTTGCTGAGCTTGTTTTATTTTTTGAATCACTACTACTAAATAATATTATTTTATTTATTGAGAATATTGTTTCCTTATTTTTTTCTGCAAATGAGATTACACTATTTTCAAAATTTTTCTTGCTTAGTAAATTATTATAGATTTTTTTTGAAATAATACTTAATACTATTATTAAAATAATTATTATACTAATTATAATTATTTGTTTTATTGACACTTTATTTTTTGTTTTTTCTTTTGTTATCTTTTTGTCTTTTTCTTGCATTATCTTTTGTTCCCCCTATATATCTTATTATATATTTATTTGTAAATTCCTTTTTATTTTTGCAAATTTATTAAATTATGTCAAAACTTTGTAAAATAAATTATAAATAAATTGAAACTTTATTGCATTTTTATGTAAAGTATGATAATATATAATTATTATTCGTAGCTATACGAAATATAAAAAGAATAGCATTGTAACTATTATTCTCATAAAACAATTGTTAGGAGGATTCTATTATGCAAATTGGATGGAACATGGTTATTGAAACAACAAATGGAATTGTAGGTCTGTGGACTTGCTGATTAGGAAATAGCATTAAATTATTTTATCCATTAAATGTGGACATTCCTGATGAAATAATCATGGAAACTCTTAATGTAACATTAGCAAAACCTGTGGCAAATGATTTGTTTGGGAGTCGTTTATGGGCTAAATACTATTCTGAAAAATTAGAAGACTGTGGTAGAGTATGGATTGGGCAAGAATCTGATCACAGCTATGGTTACAATCTTAAAACAATTCAAAACAAACAACTTAAAGAACATTATTGTGGGCACAATTGTACAAATACAGTTTGGACTTTTGATTTCAATTTTTATTCAAAAACTGAACCAGAAGCTCCTAATTGTAAAGAAAAACATATCCAAAAATATAAAGAAAAATTTGTGCATCTTTTAGTAAAAATAGCAAAATTAGTTGGGGATATCACGGCTGTCAATTTAGATAGCGAACTGGTACTCTATACTCCTGAAATGCTTATAACAAAAGGATATGATATTACAAAATGGAAAGTAGGATATACTGAATATTGCTACACACAAGATGATAATTTTGAGATTATACTTAAAAGTGGAAATTCTCTGGTTTCTTGGAGTACAATAATTCGGTATCCTTCAACCAACAACTTAACATCAGAAAGCTTAATTGAACTGCTTGAAAGTTTTGACAATTCAGAGAATCCTGTTAACCTCACTCCCCTTGTCGCTCATCTTGCAGAACAGGCAGAAATCTATAAAGACTGGTATTAATATATCATTTTTAACTCCGTTACTAGCTAGTAATGGAGTTATTTTAATTTTTAGTATTAAGATTTCTAATAGTAAAATTTGCTTTGTAAAAATTTTTAAAAATTTTTTTAACAAAAGTATTGACATTTTATTCTAAATCTTGTATACTAGTTCTTGTCGAAAGGACATGGTCGTTTAGCTCAGCTGGGAGAGCATCTGCCTTACAAGCAGGGGGTCATAGG
>CAOKJC010000103.1 GCA_948468685.1 uncultured Clostridium sp.
AAAGTTACTAACAGTAAAAATATGTTTATAACGTTTTATATTTACTCTAGTTATAAATCTATACCATAATGAAAACTTTTTTCCTAAATGTTCTGGGTGTGTTTTAAATGCTATATCATGAATCACTATATATCCTGGATATAGGATTGGAGCTAAGTTACACATATTTAATAATTTAGAATTTCTATTATGTATTAAGATATAAAATGGTAATGATACTTGTTCCCATAAATGACCTGTAAACTTTCCTATATTTATAATCTGTATGTTTTTTAACTCTAAATTCTGAATAATTCCTTGTTTAGGAGCTAATATTACAAAATCATAATTTGATTCAATTTTATCTAACTGTTTGACAACTTCAATTGCATATCTTTGTACACCAGTTATATTTTTAGTTAGAAAACGTCCATTTATATATATAATTTTTTTTTCTTTTTTCATAATTGTTCTCTCTTTATCTCTCTTCTTTTATTTTTTCATCTATAAAATTTCTTATTTTCTTTTGAAATACTTCTTCATCAAATTCTAAAGCATGTGCTCTAATTTCTTTTTTATTGAACTCCATTTGTTCAAATTTTAATATAGCCTCTTTTAAAGAATTAACAGATTGTTCTTTAAAAAATACCCCTGTTTTTCCATCTATTACAGAATCTAGTACTCCACCTTTACCATAAGCAATTACTGGTCTACCACATGCTTGAGCTTCAACTGGTACTATTCCAAAATCTTCTTCTCCTGGATATAATAATGCTTTACATTCTGACATATATTTTTTAACTACATCATCAGGTTGTCTTCCTAAGAATATTATATTTTCATCTCCATTTGCAATTTTCTCTAAATTTTCTTTTTCAGAACCATCACCTATTACTACTAATTTTTTTCCAAGCTCTTTACAAGCTTGTACTGCTAAATCAAATCTTTTATATGTAACAAGTCTCGATATTACAAAATAATAATCTCCATCTGTATCAGATATATTAAATAATTTACATCTCACAGGAGGATTTATTACTACTGAATCTCTTTTATAATGTTTCATTATTCTTTTTTGAACTTCTGTTGAATTTGCTATAAAATAATCAACTCTATTGGATGATGCTAAATCCCATATTCTCATGTAATGTAATAATATATTTATTAACTTTTTCTTTAATCTTCCCATTCCTTGTGTATACTCATCTCTTTTTTCCCAAGCATATCTCATAGGTGTATGACAATAGCATATATGAATACTTCCTGGCTTAGTTATTACGCCTTTAGCACAAGAAGAACTACTGCTTAAAATAACATCATATTTATTTAAATTAAAATCTTCAAAGGCCATTGGCATACGTGGAAAATATTTCTTATGGTTTGTTACCATTTTCTTTTTTTGTAAATAACTTGTTCTTACATCTATATTTTGCAATTCTTTATCTAATTTATCTGGATTATAAAAAGTTGTATATATTGGTGCATCTTTATATATTTTTTTGAAGTTTATTACAACTTGTTCTGCTCCCCCCATGTTAGTAAGCCAATCATGTACAATTGCTAATTTCATTTTTTTCTTCCCCTTACATTTCCTTTTCTCTATATTTTACAAGTTCTTCCATAGAATCTTTCGGTCCTATAACTATCATATCTTCTGATTCTATACAAAAGATATTGTCTAAACCTATAACTACTATTTTTTTATTTTCAGAATATAATACATTATTTGATGAATTATATGTTGATGCTTGTCCTTTGATATAATTTTTATTTTCATCTTCTTCTATATATCTTTCTAATGCTTTCCATGTTCCTATGTCATCCCATCCAAAATTAGAAGGAATAACATAAATATTTTTAGACTTTTCCATTACAGCATAATCAATAGATATACTTTCGCATTTTGGATATATTTCATTTAGCTTGTTATTATAATTTTCATCATATATATTAGGTAATGTTTGCAATAATTTATAAGTTTCATTATAGTTATTTTCTAATTCTTCTAACATATAGTCTATATTAAATATAAACATACCTGCATTCCATAAATATTCTTTTGATTTCAAATATTGTTTTGCAATTTCTAAATTGGGTTTTTCAACAAACTTTTCTACTTTTACAATATCTTTTATTTCCATTTTATTATATTTTATATATCCATATCCAGTTTCTGGTCTATCTGGTGTAATTCCAATTGTTACTATGGCATTTTTGTTATTTTCAATATACTCATTAGCTTTTTTTAAAGTTTCTATATAATCTTTTTTATTCTTTATAAGATGATCTGATGGTAAGACTGCAATATTACAATTATTATATATTTGTTTAATATATAATGATGCTAGTAAAATACATGGAGCCGTATTTCTTCCTACCGGCTCCACTATAATATTTCTATCAGGTAAATCTGGTATTTGTTCTTTTACTAATTCTATATATTTTTCTCCTGTTGCAACAAATATTTTTTCTATAGGTACTATATTTCTTATTCTATCAATTGTTAATTGAATCATTGTTTTATCATCTATTAAATTTATAAATTGTTTTGGCTTTTCTTCTGTTGACTTCGGCCAAAATCTAGTTCCTTTTCCTCCTGCCATTATTAGCACACAAAATTCTTGTTTCAATTATCTCGCTCCTTCTTTTTTCAAAACAGAAATTATTGTTTTAAAAAATACTTTTATGTCCATTTTCCATGACATATTATCTATGTAATATAACTCCATCTTCATTCTCTCATCATATGAAGTATTACTTCTTCCATTAGCTGCCCAATATCCAGTAAGCCCTGGAGTTACACTTAAAAATTTTTCTTTATTTTCTCCATATTTTTCTAATTCTTCTCCTATTACTGGTCTTGGTCCAATTATAGATAATTCACCTTTTAATATATTAATTAACTGAGGTAACTCATCTAAAGAAGTTTTTCTTAATATTTTTCCTACTTTTGTTATTCTAGGATCATTCTCTAATTTAAAATTTTCTTTAAATTCTTTCATTTGTTCTGGTGTAAAACTTTTTATTAATTCTTCTGCATTTGGTACCATTGTTCTAAATTTATACATTCCTATTTCTTTTCCATTTTTTCCAATTCTTTTATGTACAAAAAATACTGGTCCTTTTGATTCTAATTTTATACAAATTGCTATTATTAAAAATACTGGTGATAATATTATTAATGATACTGCAGATATTATTTTATCTATAATTTTTTTCACATATTTATTATATATATTTAATTTTTCAATTTTTGTTTTAGTATCTTTTTGCTCTAATTCTAATACTTCATTAATGTCAATATTATCTATTCTAACATTCATAAAAAAATCCCCCAATCTTTTATATTAATGTTCTTCAATATTCATTATACAATAACCCTATTTTCATTTCAATACTTTTTCTACATATTTTGCAAGTAAATTATGGCATAAAAATAGAAATATTACATTCTAAATATAACATTTCTATTTTACATCAATATGAAAAAAATGTCAAATCTTAAAAGTCCCATTTATGTAAATAAGCTATTAGCATTTTTTATTTATTTCTTGACAGCATTTTACTATTTTATTTATCACTATAAATACACCTATTCCAAACACAACTCCTAGAGTATCAATACATACATCCTTTATTGCTGGAGTTCTACCTCCTGAAAACATCTGATGGATTTCATCTGATGTTGCATATATCACACCTATTAAAAATGTACTAATTATTTTTTTACTCTTTTTAATATTATATGTGTTAATAAATCCATATATATTTATTCCTGCTATTGCATAAATTGTAAAATGTGCTAGTTTTCTTATGATATATTGTGAATTTGCAATCAATTCTTCTTTTTCAATTTCATTTAAATTTTTATCTATTTGTAAAATTTCTACTATTTTTCTTGTAAATGTTCTACTTGTTGAGCCTGATTTTTCACCATTTTGGTTTGAAAAGATAAAAATTGCTATGAAAGTCATTATAGTTAGTATAGCAAAAATTATTCTTTGTATTTTTATATTCATTTTTAATTCCTCTTTATATTATTTATTATGAAAACACTTTTATAAATATAAATAACAAAATAATATTAATTGTTATAGTTCAAATATAATATTATTTTGTTATATTTATTACTTTTCTAATTTGTATATCCTGTTTTATTTACAATACTTTGACTTATTGATTTTACAGTCTCTGATGGCACATAATCTTCCTCTCCAAATATTTCTTTATGTAATTGTATTACATTTGATTCTAATGTTATCGGAATTCCATACCATCTATCCATTGTTTTTCCTTTTGTATTATAAGGCCATCCTATACTTTCTGTTACCTTGTATTTTGCCATACTTGGTACCATTGAAATTATATCTGTTGCTGATATATTTGTATATACATGTGGTAATATGGCATCTGCGAAAGAATTTATTTCTTTCAAGTTTCTTGTTTTTAATTTTGCAAACATTGCTTCTATTACAGTTCTCATTCTTTCTGTCCTCTTGTAATCTCCTCCTGCTGTATATCTAATTCTTGAATATGCAACAGCTTGTACTCCATCTACTGTATATGTTCCTGGTTGTGTTATTTGTTGTGATTTTTTTCCTGTAACTTTTGATGTTCCATTTATATATGGATTTATGTATTTTACTTCTTCTGAGTCTATTGTTAATTTAATTCCTCCTAATTGGTCAACTGCTTCTGCTACTGAGTCAAAGTTAACTGTTACGAATTCATTTATATTAAGGTCTAAGTTTTTGTTTAGTGTTTTTATTGCTAGTGGTGCTTCTCCATAAGAATATGCATGTGTTATTTTGTCCAATCCATAACCATCTATATTTACATATGTATCTCTATATACTGACACTAATTTTATTTCTCCTGTATCATTATTTATGCTTGCTATAATTATACAGTCACTTCTATTTCCTTTTCCATAATCATCTGCTCTACTATCTACACCAAATATGGCTATATTTCTATATCCAGTCAACTTTTGTTCTACTTCTTTTGTAATACCTAACTCTTCATCTTTTGGTAACTCTACTTTTTGTATTTTATCCAATTTGCCTTTTACGTAAAAAAATGCTGTACCTAATAAAATTAGTATTAATAATATTAGTACTATTACTATTTTTAAAAATATATTTAATCCTTTTTTCTTTTCTTTTTTTGACATATTTTTCACTCCTTTTTGTTTATGTTTCAAATTATAGCATACCATTTTTTCCTTTTCAAGCATAATTATGCAAAAAAACACCTAACAAATTGTTTTGTGATTTGTTAAGCGTTTCTTATTTTATGCTCTAGCTTTTAATTTACATATTTCGTAATTTAGTCTACTATGTTCTAATTCATTTTTCTTTTCATATTGTTCTATTTTTTTCATTACTTCTTTATGATTTTTATTTTGCTCATCATTATTTCTAGTTTGTTCATTTAATATTCTTGCTGTATTTACATTTGTCATTAAATCTACTTTTTGTTCAATTGATTTCAATGATGGTTTTATAACATTAAATACTTCATTTTTTAACATTTTTGTATCTTCTTTTAATTCTTTTACATCTCTTTTTAATGTTGTTACATCATTTTTTAATCCCAATACATCTTTCTTTAATACTGTTACATCTTGTTTCAATTCTGTTATATCTTGTTGTATTTCATCAAATTTTTTCATTGCTATTTTCTGAATTTTTTCTGATTCATCAAGTTTTTTAATTACTACTTCTTCAAATTTTTCAAATTCTTCAAGTTTTTTAATTACTACTTCTTCAAATTCTCCAAATTCTTCAAGTTTTTTAATTACTACTTCTTCAAATTTTCCAAATTCTTCAAGTTTTTTAATTACTACTTCTTCAAATT
>CAOKJC010000104.1 GCA_948468685.1 uncultured Clostridium sp.
AAGCATTAATAATGCTTACAACATTTTTTCTATTTCAAAAGTGTCAAACTTCCGGGACAAGAGAAGTTTGGCAGGTAATTAATAGGACAAAAGGAGTTTCTCATTATGGATTTGAGATTTGGGGTACAGATAAAAACTTTCATACGACACAGGGAAGACTTGAACATTTATATATATACCACTATTAGTTGATTAATAAATTAGCTAAGAACTGTGGAGATATGGAGTTTTGTTAATTTTAATAAAGAAGATCGCTTGCTTGCGGTCTTTTTTTATGTTATTATATATATGGATAAAAAGAGAAAAGAAGGTGATTATATGACAATATTAGAAGCGATGAAAAAAGGAATGATAGAACTGAAAAATGAAAATATAGAAACACCAAAATTAAAAGCAAGACTATTAATGCAATTTGTATTAAATAAAACAAGACAATATGTAATAGTAAATGATATGGAAGAACTAGACAAAAATAAAGAAAGAGATTATTTTTTAGCAATAAAGAAACTGAGACAGGGCTTTCCAATAGAACATATAACACATCAAAAAGAATTTATGAAATTAAACTTTTTTGTTGATGAACATGTATTGATACCAAGACAAGATACCGAAGTATTAGTAGAAGAAACAATTAAAATAGCAGAAAAGATAAATGCAAAAAAAATATTAGATTTATGTACAGGAAGTGGAGCAATAGCAGTATCACTTGCAAAATATCTTCCTAAAGTCGAAGTTACAGCAATTGATATAAGTAATGATGCATTAAAAATAGCAAAAAAGAATGCAATAAACAATGAAGTAGGAGATAGAATAACATTTATAAATACAGATATGTTTACAAATTTAAGTAACGAAAAATTTGATATAATTGTATCAAATCCACCATATATAAAAAAATCTGTAATTGAGCAGTTAGATGAAGAAGTAAAAAGAGAGCCTTATATAGCCTTAGATGGTGGGGAAGATGGACTTTATTTTTATAGAAAGATAATAAAAGAAGCATATGAATTTTTGAAATATAGAGGATATTTGTGCTTAGAAATAGGATTTGACCAAAAAATTGATGTAATAGAGCTAATAGAGAATGAAGAGAAGTTTGAAGGTGCATATGCTAAAAAGGATTTATGTGATAATGATAGGGTTGTTATAACACGATTAAAATAATATAAAATAGGAGGGAATATAGATGTCATTTTCATCAGATTTAAAAGAAGAGCTTAGCAAAATAAATAATCTAAATAGAAAAAATGAAGTAAAATGCGAACTTATAGGATATTTAGTTTCTAAGAATTGTAGTATATCTAAGAATAATATAAGATATGCAACAGAAAGTGAATATAACATAAATAGATTTTCTAAGTTATTAAAGAATTTAGATATAAATCATAAAATTGAATTTGATGGAAAATCATTTATCATTATATTTAAAGTAAAGGAGACAACAGAAAAAATAGAAGAGATAGAAATAAATGAAACAGATATTTCTATTAAGAATTTATATGATATGAATGATTATGAAAAAAAATCAATTATAAGAGGAGCTTTTTTAGGAGCTGGTTCAATGAATAATCCTGATAAAACATATCATTTAGAAATAAATTTATCAAATCAAGAAAATTTAAAATACTTATTTGAAATACTGAGTATTATGGGAGTTAAATGCAAAAAATTAGAACAAGAGAAAAAATATTCAATATATCTAAAAGATGGTGAAGATATTTTTGGATTTATTGCATTGTTAGGAGCAAATTCAAGTGTTCTGAAATATGAAGATATTAGAGTACAAAGAGAAATGAGGGGGAAAGTTAATAGAATAGTAAATTGTCAAACTGCTAATTTAAATAAAACTATTAATGCATCTGTTGAGCAAATTGATGCAATTAGAAAGTTACAACAAAGTAATAAGTTTAATAAATTAGACGAGAACTTAAAAGAAATTGCTTTATTAAGACTAGAGTATCCAGATATGACATTAACAGAACTTGGAAAGTTATTAAAAGAGCCAGTTGGAAAATCAGGAGTCAATTATAGACTAAAGAAAATTATTCAAATAGCAGAAGAAATATAGAAGTAATATAAAAATTAAGAAAGAAATGAGATTAGGAATGGAGCTTGGGATATATATACATATACCTTTTTGTGTAAAAAAATGTGATTATTGTGATTTTATATCATATTCAAATAAATTTGATTTACAAGAAGAATATGTAAAGAAAATAATTGAAGAAATTGAAGATAATAAAAAATTAATAGAAGGAAATGATATAACTACAATTTATATTGGAGGGGGTACGCCTTCTTCTATAAAACCAGAATTAATAAGAAATGTTTTAAATAAGATATATGGAATAGCAAAAATAGAAAATATTGAAAATACAGAAAGTATAGAGATAACGCTCGAAGTAAACCCAGGAACAACCACAAAAAATAATCTACAAATGTATAAAGATTGTGGAATAAATAGGCTAAGTATAGGACTTCAAAGTGCAAATAATCAAATATTAAAAACAATTGGTAGAATTCATAGCTATGAACAGTTTTTAAATACATATAATTGGGCAATTGAAGTAGGATTTGAAAATATAAATGTAGACTTAATGTTAGGACTACCAGGACAAACAATATCTGATTTAAAGGAAAGTATAAACAATGTAATAAATTTAAAACCTCAGCCAAAACATATTTCTGTATACTCACTAATAGTAGAAGAAGGAACAGAAATTGAAAGAAAAATAATTGAGGGAATTTTAGAACTACCAGATGAAGAAGCGGAAAGAAATCAATATAGGTATGTAAAAGACTATTTGGAATTAAATTCATATAAACATTATGAAATATCAAACTTTGCACAAAAAGGGTATGAATCAAAACATAACATGAGCTGTTGGGAACAAAAACAATATATTGGAATTGGACTTGCAGCACATTCATACATAAATGGATGCAGATATTCAAATACAGATGATATGGAATTATATTTAAAGAATAAGAGTAAAGAGATTAAAACAATACATGAAGAACAAAGTATAGAAGATATGAAAAAGGAATATATGCTTTTAGGTTTGAGAAAGCTTGAAGGAGTTAGTATTTCAAAATTTAAAGAAAAGTTTAGTGAAAATCCAATTTATTTATTCAGAAATGAATTACAAAAGTTAGTTGAAGAAGAATTAGTAATTATAGATTTAGATAATATAAAATTGACTAATAAAGGGCTTGACTTGGCTAATTTAGTTTGGGAAGAGTTTGTGTAACTTGCATTGCTCGAACAGCTATCTTAAAGTGAGGAGAGAGATAATGAAAAATATCAAAGATTATAATTTAGAAGAATTAAAACAAGAATTAATAAATATAGGAGAAAAGCCATTTAGAGCAGAGCAAATATTTAAATGGATTTATCAAGAAAAAGTAAAAGATTTTGATGATATGACAAACATATCATTAGATTTAAGAAAAAAATTAAAAGGAAATTATACTATGTGTAATTATAACATTTTAAGAAAACAAGAGTCAAAAGATGGAACTATTAAATATTTATTTGATGTATTAGATGGAAATGCAATAGAGACAGTTCTAATGAGTTATCATCATGGATATAGTATATGTGTTTCATCTCAAATTGGATGTAAAATGGGATGTAAATTTTGTGCATCAACAGGTATTAATTTTGTAAGAAGTTTAACATCTGGTGAAATTGTTGAACAAATTCTAGTAGTAGAGCAAGATACAGGTGTTAGAATATCAAATGTTGTATTCATGGGAATTGGAGAGCCTTTAGATAATTACGATAATGTTGTGGGCGCAATTAGAATTATAAATAATCCTAAGGGATTAAATATTGGTGCAAGACATATTAGTGTTTCTACTAGTGGGTTAGTTCCAAAGATTTATAAATTGGCTGAAGAAAATATTCAATGTACATTATCAATTTCTTTGCATGCTACAAATAATGAGAAGAGAAGTAGTATGATGCCTGTAAACAATAGCTATCCGATAGAAGAATTGATACAAGCTTGTAAAGATTATATTGCAAAAACTAATAGAAGAATTTCATTTGAGTATGCATTAGCTAAAGATAATAATGATAATTTAGAGGATGCTAAGGAACTTGTGAAATTGCTAAAAGGTATGATATGTCATGTTAATTTGATTCCAATTAATAAGATTGAAAATGGTGCATATTCAAAGAGTTCTAATGAAAATATTATGAAGTTTAGAGATTTCCTAAATGACCATGGGATTGTTGCTACTATTAGAAGAGAGCTTGGTTCTGATATTGATGCTGCTTGTGGACAATTAAGAAGGAAAAATTTAAAATGAGACAAATGGGACAGTGCAAATTTGTCTCATTTTTATATTGAATTATGAGGAATTGTGTCGAATATATGAATTTTTACATATAAATGAGACAGATTTGTACTGTCCCAACTGTCTCATTTTATAAGATAATACAAATTAGTCCACCAGAGCCCTCATTAACAATACGTTCAAGAGTTTCTTGAAGTTTAAGCTGAGCTTCTTCTGGCATTTTAGAAAGTTTAGTTTGTAGTCCTTCATTTACAAGTTCATTTAAGCTCTTTCCAAAAATGTTAGATTCCCAAATTTTTGTAGGGTCGCTTTCAAAACCTGAAAGTAGATAATTTACTAATTCTTCTGATTGTTTTTCAGAACCAACAATTGGAGATACCTCAGTAGTTACATTAGTTTTTATCATATGTATACTAGGAGCAGTAGCCTTTAATTTAACACCAAATCTAGAACCTTGTTTAACCATTTCAGGTTCATCTAAAATTAATTCATCAATAGAAGGTGTAACAATTCCATAACCTTTTGCATTTACTTCTTCTAATGCATATGCAATTTTGTCATATTTCTTTTTAGCAACTGAAAGTTCAGAAATTATGCCAAATAAATCTCCCTCGTTTTCAACTGAAACACCAGTAATTTCTGTTAAAACTTTATAGAATAATTCTTCTTTCAAATCAATTTGTACTTTTACATTTCCAGAGCCAAGTTCAATATTAGTAATAGTAGTTCTAGAAATTATTTCAGTTTGACTTATTTTTTGTGTGCAATTTGATATATCTTTTAGAACTCTTATATCTGAAAATGCATCTTTAACTTCACTGAAAAGCTGACTTTTTATAGGATGTTCAAAACTTAATCCATCCATCCAACGTGGGAATTTTATTGCAATTTTTTGTGCAGGGAATTCATACAAAATTTTAGAGAAAATTGTATTTATGTCATTAATGTTAAGCTCAGCACAATTTATAGGCATTACACTGGTACCATATTTATCAGATAATTTTTCAGAAAGTTCTTGAACATAGTCAGAGTATGGATTTTCTGAATTTAGTAAAATTATGAAAGGTTTATTTAATGCTTTTAATTCAGAAACAACACGTTCTTCTGCCTTAATATAATCTTCTCTTGGAATATCTGTAATACTTCCATCAGAAGTTACTAAAATACCTATTGTAGAATGTTCATCAATTACTTTTTTTGTACCAATTTCAGCAGCAGTTTCAAAAGGAATTTCTTCTTCTGACCAAGGAGTTTTAACCATCCTTGGCATATCATCTTCTAAATAACCAATTGCATTGTCTACTAGATATCCAACACAATCAACTAATCTTGTTTTAAATTTTAGATTATTATCAAGTGTAATTTCAACAGCCTCATTTGGAATAAATTTTGGCTCTGTTGTCATTATTGTT
>CAOKJC010000105.1 GCA_948468685.1 uncultured Clostridium sp.
TTACATTTCTTGTTTTTGCTGATATTATTGATTTGAACATTGTTGTTGATGTTGGATTTGTAACTGGTGTTACTCCTGCTATTATTCCTACTGGCTCTGCTATTTCTACATAGTCTTCTTCATCATTTTCGTTTATTACTCCTACTGTTTTTTCATATTTTATACTATGATATACATATTCTGTTGCAAACATATTCTTTGTTATCTTATCTTCATATATTCCTCTTCCTGTTTCTTCTACTGCCATTTTTGCCAATTTCATATGATGTTCTAATCCTGCCATTGACATTGCTTTTACTATGTTATCTATTTGTTTTTGGTCTAATTTCAAGTATTCTGCTGATGCTTTTTTCGCTTTTTCTATTAAGTCGTCTATCATCTTTTGTATTTTTTCTTCTTCTAAATTCTCTTGCATTTTTTCTCTTTCCTCCTTAGTTTTATTTTATCCTTTTTTTACTATTTTATTATATAATATTAGAAAAAATTGTCAATAAATTTTAAAATTTTCATTTTATTATTTAAAAAAACTAGCAAACTTATTTAAAAATTTGCTAGTTATTTTTTAATTATATAAATACTGTTGTGGATTTACATGTTTTCCATTTATTCTAATTTCTAAATGTAGATGTGGTCCTGTAGAGTTTCCTGTACTTCCAACTAAAGCAATTACATCTCCTGCTTTTACTTTTTGACCTGGTGTTACATACATTTTACTTGTATGTGCATACCATGTTTCTACACCATTACCATGATCTACTTTTACTAAATATCCATATGCACCACTTGATGCTGCAAATGTAACAGTTCCATTTGCTACAACACTTATTGGAGTTCCCATTATTGCTTCTATGTCTAGTCCTGTGTGTGTTGATGATCTTATGCTACTACTTACTCCATATCTTGACGAGATTCTTCCTGTTATTGGTAGTGTTGCAATTTTTATGCCATTTACTTTTGCTATTTCTTCAGTAGTATCTATATCTAATGTTTCTATTATGTTTGTTTTTGCAACATCTAATGTTTTTATATCCAATTCTTCTATGTTTGTTGTTGTCTTTTCATTTACTGTAAGACTTATTTCTTTATCTGTTACATCTTCGATTTCATTTACTATTTGGCTGGCATTTTCTAATGTATCAACTTGTTCAATTGATTCATTATTAAATGCTAGTTCATAATATTTATATGTTATTTCTACTGTTCTTTGTAACGCTATTATTATTTCACTTTCATTACTTTCTTTTGTCTTTTCTACTAATTTCAACTCATATTCTGGATTTTCTGTTAGTTCTACTTTATCTATATTTTTATTGCTATAGTTTTCTATACTTTCTTCAATTACTTCGTTAAATGCTTTTTTACTTTGTACATATCCTACTTGTTCTCCAGAAATTTTTACTTCATACATTGGTTTATATTTTATTAATATTATCGCGATAATAAACCCTAAAGATATTAAAGCTATGTTAAAAAATTTTAAAGTTTCTTTCGTATAAAATTTTAATTTTCTTATACTAATAAAATTCACTCTCCTTTTATAATTAATAGAATTTTTCTATTATTGTTTTTTAACGCGACTGCCTTTTATTATACTATATATTGTATACATTTGCAAATTATGTATTCATAATTTTTCTAATTCTCCCATTTTCTTTTAGCTTTTCCACTTTATTTTTGCCATTTTTTAACTTTATCTTTCTTTTTCTTTTATTTACTTTTATTTACTTTTATTTTCTTTATGTTTCATTGTTTCAAATATTACTATTTATATATATTTAAAATATTATTTTAATTTATAGATTTATTTTTATTTTTATGTTTCTTCAAAACTTATAAGTAAAGTGTTATATTGTTTGTATAAATTTTTATATATGATAAATAAATTAAAATATTATAAGGAAGGTGATTATCGTGGCTTTAGATTATAGTGTAATAGGTTCTAGAATAAAACAAGCAAGACTTGCTAAAAATATGACTCAAGAGGATTTAGCTGATCAAATCGATATTTCTGTTGCTTTTTTAAGCAGAGTTGAGAGAGGAAATTCTCGTGTTAATTTAAAAAGATTAAATCAATTATGTGATTTATTAGATGTTTCTGAAGGATATTTATTAAATGGTGCTTCTAGTAGTTCTGAAAATTACTTAGATAAAGAATTTACAGATTTAATTAAAAGTGTTTCTCCAGAAAAACAAAAATTAATATATAATGTAGCAAAAACTATTGCAGAAACAGATTTAGATGCAGAATAAAAACAAAGAGAAAAATCACAAATTATTGTAATTTTTCTCTTTTAATTTTTTTAAGTTAATGACATTGGACATATGGTCCATTTTTCGTTATCTTTCATTTTCTTCTAATAAATTTGGTGTTTCAAAATTCTTACTTTGAAATAGTAAATTTTCTTCATAAAATTCTGCTAGTTTTCTAGCGCTTTTTTCTTTCTCTTCTCCTTCTTTATGTTCTTTGAAATAATCACTAGAATATACAAATGGATGTGTAATTTCCAAATCCTTTTGTATTAAATTTATACTAAATATCCTATATAAATATGCTTCAATATTTTTACAACAAACTGTTCCCTTGTCTTTTTTTATTATTCCATTTTTTAACAACTCTTCATCTAAACAATATCCATTGAATTTTTTTGGTATTTCACTAATTCCCCTTTCTTCTACCAATAGAAAATCTTCTTTGTAATCAATAATCATTTCATAAAACTTTAATATTTTGACAAAGCTGTCAAATCCTATATAATCAGAATAATCAGAACAATCAAAATAATCTTTATATTCTCCTCTTCTTCCTAATATGTATCTTTTCGTTTGTATTTTCTTATTAGAATAAATTTTATAAAAATATTCATCTTTCTCTTTTACTCTTCTAGCTACAATTTTAAATTTATCTTCTGATTTTTCATCTTCATCTAGTATAATTCCATCTATACGTATTGTATTTTTATCTAATATTTTATCTTTTCCACTATATATCTCTTTATATTTATCTGGTCCCATACTCCCCGGAAGTCCATCAGGATACATTTTTTTGTACATATTCCTAACAAAATCTGGTCCTCCATTTATTATTTCTTCTATAATTTTACTGCCATCTTCATTTACTTTTATTTTAGCTATTTCGCACCATTCTTCTATTGGATTATTTCCAAATACACTATCCATATTTCCTATAATATCTGGTGAATAGTATATTACTTCATCATTAGGATTTACCTCTTCTAACTTTAGTATTTTATCTTTCTTAAGTTCTTTTGACTTCTTCTCATCACAATTTTTATCTGTCATATTTCTTTGTAGCTCTATTACCTGATTATTTAAGTTTTCTATTACTCTTTTATAGCTTGCTTCTTTAGCTTTATATAACTCTTCCATTCCACTTATTTTTTGTAATTCTTTATTAAAAAATTCTTTATATATTTCATCTTGTAATTTATTATTATCGTCTGTTTCTGTTTTATTTCCAATAGTTTTACTTACAAATTCTCCTATTTTTGTGTCTTTTTTAAACATTTCTTTAAATGTTTCTATATCATCTGGATGTTTTAATAGATTTGATAATATATCACAATATATTACTTCTTCTGGTGCATTCATTTCTATATAATCACATGCATCTTGTATTGCTTTCATCCCTTCTGAGCATGATGGAAATTTTGCAAAGTTGTCTTTTTCTTCATACATCTTTTCATATAAAATTGCAACTACATCTTTTACATCTTGGTCGCATTCTGGTAAATTTATATTTATTGTTTTATAAAAATTTTCTGGTGTCATTTCTTCTAATCTCATGATATAACACCTTCTTAAAAGTGGATCTGATAGTTCTCTTTCATCATTCTTACATAATATTACTTGTAAGTTTTTTGTATGTTCTGGCTTTACTTGTAATATTCCTCTTTGAGTAGTTATTACTATTCCATTTTGCAAAAATCCATATAAAAAGGAGTCTGTTTCTCTTCTTGACTTTTCAAACTCGTCTAAAAATAGTATTACTTTTTTTCCACTATTAACTGCATCAATTGCTTCTACTAATTTTCCTGCTATTATTACCTCATCTGGATTTCCAGCAATTGCTGCTGCTACTCTTATTTCTTCATATAATTCTGCTTTTCCTGTTGTTCCATCACATTGATATTGTATCATTTCAACTTCTTCATTATATATTTTTTCAATAATTTTCTTATATGTTTCTGCATAAAAACTCTTTCCTGCTCCTGGAGGCCCTTCTAAACATATTGCATATATATCTTGTCCTTTTTGTTTATCTTTTTTCATCTTTTTTACATCTTTTGCAACTTTCCATATTATGTTATCTGTCGCAATATATTTTTCTTCTTCTAAATATTTTTTTATTGTGCCATAAGTTATTTCCATCTTCTTTCTCCTTACATTAGAATATTATCTATTTTATATTTATATTTCATTAATTCAAAGCTTCTATTATTCTTTGGTTCAATTCCATATTCTTCTGTAATTAGTGTTAATATTTCTAAATTTGAATAACATCCAAATTGTTTCCAAACTGTCCCTATTGTTTTTCCTTCTTTTAAAAATACTAGTCTATTTTCTTCTTTATCTATCCTCATCTTATCTGTTTTTATTGGCAGTATTTCATCTATTTCCTCACATTTTGTTAATCCTAATATGTTTTTTAAGCATATTATCATTATTCTTTTTAAACTATCTTGAACCATCACTTATTTCTTCTCCTTCTCTTTTCTTCCTTTCTCTTCGTTCATAATAAGGTTTATCAATATTCTTTAAATGTTCTATTAAATCTCTAATATTTCTTGTATTATAAAAATGTCCTTTAAAATTTTCTAATGATGTTCTATTATAGTAATTTCTTGTTTCAAAGCAAAACCAATATATTTCACAATTTTGTGATAATCTCTCTATTTCTGCTTTTGGATCAAAGTCACTAAAAATTGATACTTTCTTGCCTTCTTTCCTTTTAAGATATTCACATATTGTTTCATCAATTTTTTCAAAATCGACTTTTTTATTTGCTAAATATTCTTTATTAAAAAAGCTCTTCATATCTTCTATTTCAAAGTTTTTTGGAATACTATTTATTTGATATTCAATTTTTTCATTATATCCTATCAATACTTTTATGTCATTTTTTAATAATTTTAAAGTCATTAATGATAGTATTCTTGAATATTCTTCCATGCTACCTGATAAATCAAAATAAAATGATAGTGGTATCTTTTCCTCCTTACCATTTTCTCTTTTGTATCCATATTTATCATGTAACATTTGATTATATTGTTTTGTTGCTCTATGTTTTATTAAATCTGGTATGTTCCATTTTAAATCTCCTTGTGTTGGTATCATACTATCTCTTCTAGAGCTTAAATCCGTTTCGTTTGGAATAAATCTCTTTTTTATAAATTTTTCTATTATTATATTTATTACGCTATTTGGTACTTCATTATTATTAACTTCTTTTCTATTCTCTATTTCTATTATTCCATTTCCTCTACTTATCTCTTGTTCAGGTTTAAATTTTAGCATCTCCCTAAATGCTTTTTTTGCGTCATTTATTTCTTGTTCACTTTGTTGTTTTGATTCTTCTTGCTCTGTTTTTTGTTGATTCCTTTCTTCTCTACTTTGTTGTTCTGATTCTTCTTGCTCTGTTTTTTGTTGATTCCCTTCTTCTCCA
>CAOKJC010000106.1 GCA_948468685.1 uncultured Clostridium sp.
TTTTAATAATTGTGTTTACACCAGAAACTATTTTGGAGTATACAGTTAACTTTCAACAATTAAATTTTATTATGAGCTGGTTTGAAGACTATATTGAAAATGAACCAGAAACTACATTTTCAAAACAATTAAAAGAAGCAATGAAAGAATTTCTAAATGAATTACCAGATTTAAAAGTAGAAGAGCTAAATCCTAGAATAAAAGGAACAAAATTGTCTTTATTTGCTAAAAGAGAAAGAACAGAAGAGTTTGGGGAAAATTACTGTACAACATATTTAGCAAGTTTTGCACAATTAGCACAAGCTCAAAGACATAGAACATTATCTTATGAAATAACTTTACCAAAAAATCCAGTATATTATGTTCCACCAATAATTGAGAATACAGAACTTGAAAAAGAATGGATAAAAGATATATCTTCATTAGAAGAATATTATCCTCAAGGAATGTGTGTTAAAGTAAATGAAAGAGGAACTGTTGAAAACTTTGTACTAAAATGTACAGAGCGTTTATGTGGAGCAGCTCAGCTTGAAATAATGGAACAAACAAAAATAACATTGGACAAATATTTGAATGCAGTAAAAGATAATCAAGTAATATACAATTATTTATTACCATATTCAAAAGGTGCAAGATGTACATTTCCTGGCTGGAAGTGCAATTCCCCATGTGTATTTGGAGGGAAAAATGCAATGACTAGAAATATCTAGTAAAATAAAGAAGGCTTGAATATAATTTCAGGCCTTCAAGATATAATAAAAATAATCAAAGGTTTTATATAAATAAAGGAGCAAAAGAAATGTTAAGTATAATAGTAGCAAAAGCAAAAAATAATACAATAGGAAAAGATAATACAATAGTATGGAAATTACCAGATGACCTAAAAAGATTTAAAGAAAGAACAATAGGTCATACAATGATAATGGGAAGAAAAACATTTGAATCTTTAGGAGGAATATTACCAGATAGAAAACACATCATATTAAGTAGAAATCCAGATTTTAATATAGATTCAGATTATGTAAAAGTAGTACATTCTTTATTTGAAATAGAAGAATATATTAATGATGAAGAAGAACATTTTGTAATAGGTGGAGCAATTATTTATAATTTGTTAATGCCATACTGTAATAAAATGTATGTTACACAATTAGATAAAGAATTTGAAGGTGATAGTGTATTTCCAAGAATTAATGAAAATGAATGGAAAGAAGTATCAAGAGAAAAAGGTCCAGATGATGGAATAAATGATTTTAAATATGAATATATAACATATGTAAAAAAATAAATAAAATGAAAGCTTTAGGTTAAAATAATTATAATAAGCGAGCGAAAGGAGAAAAATTATGTTTAAACCTAAAGCTATTTATTTTGAAAAAGAAATTGAAAACTACGAATTAGGAAAGCAATTATTAGAAAAATATAAAGAGGTACCAAAAGTAGAGATAGAAAATCATAATAATATAGAAGAAATGAGAAAAAAACAAAATAGTGAATTTATGGACATGAAAAAGAATTTAATAATAGGAACAAGGAAGACACATAAATTTGTAGAAAATCACAAAACATCAGACTATTTGGTACCATATACATCATCAGGATGTATAGCTGCTTGTATGTATTGCTACTTAGTATGTAATTATAATAAATGCGCATATTTAAGATTATTTGTTAATAGAGAAGAAATGTTAAATAAAATAATAAAAGTGGCAAACAAATCTGAAAAAGATTTAACGTTTGAAATAGGAAGCAATAGTGACTTGATTTTAGAAAATACAATTACAGGAAATCTACCTTGGACAATAGAAAATTTTAAAAATTCACCAAAAGGGAATCTTACATTTCCAACCAAATTTGATATGGTAGATGATATATTAAATATAGACCATCAAGGAAAAGTGACTATTAGAATGAGTGTTAATCCAGAACAAATTATAAATAGAGTAGAATTTGAAACATCGAGATTAAAAGGACGAATAGAAGCAATAAATAAACTAAAAGAAGCAGGATATAAAATTGGAATATTAATAGCACCAGTCATAATGGTAGAAAATTGGAAAGAATTATATTTAGAATTAATAAAACAATTATCAGAAGGTTTGACAGAAAAAGTAAAAAAAGATGTATTTTTTGAAATTATTTTTATGACATATAGTTTTGTTCATACAAAAATAAATGAAGAAGCATTTCCAAATGCGATTAATTTATATAATAAAGAATTGATGACAGGTAGAGGAAAAGGCAAATATATGTATAAAAATCAATATAGAGAAGATGGAGAAAGACTTTTTAGAGAACAAATGAAAAAATATTTTCCTAATAATGAAATAATGTATATTGTTTAAAAGTAATGTAGCAAACTTTTTCTGTAAAGTATTGAAATTTTTAATAATAAATAGTAATATAATGCAAAAAAGGAGGAAAATATATGGATAATAATTCAAATAAAAAAAAGAAATAATTATATAAGTTGGGAAGAATATTTTATGGCAATAGCAAAATTATCAGCAATGAGGAGCAAAGATCCATCAACTCAAGTAGGTGCATGTATAGTAAGTAATGACAATAGAATTTTGTCAATAGGATATAATGGAGCACCAAATGGATTTAGTGATGATGAATTTCCATGGGCTAGAGAAGGAGAAAATTTAGATACAAAATATCCATATGTATGTCATGCAGAATTAAATGCAATTTTAAATTATAGAGGTAGTAAAAAAGATTTAGAAAATGCAAAAATATATGTATATTTATTTCCATGTAATGAGTGCGCTAAAATTATTATACAATCAGGAATAAAAGAAGTGGTATATTTATCAGACAAATATGCAACTTTAGAGAACACTATTGCTTCAAAAAAATTATTTGATAGTTGTGGGATTAAATATAGAAGGATTGATGTAAAGGAAGAAAAAAAGATAGAAATAGAACTAAAATAAAGGTAACTAGAGGAGACGCTTTTAACAAATTAAAGAACGTCTCCTCTGGTTGCCTATTTTAGTTCAACAACAGTAACTCCCATTTCACCTTCACCATAAGTTCCCAATCTAAAAGATTTTACATGAGAATTAGTTTTCAAAAATTTATGAATACCTTCACGTAATTTACCAGTACCTTTACCATGAACGATTCTTACAGTTTCAAGTTTTGCTAAATAACTATCATCTAAAAATTTATCAACAACAAAAATTGCTTCTTCAACATTTAGACCAATAATATTTAATTCGGATTTTGCAGTTCTAGTTTTAGAAACTGAATTATAAGAAACAGTAGAATTATTTTTCTTACTAGAGTTTTTTATTTTTTCCAAGTATTTAATATTAATACTCATTTTCATACTTCCAATTTGTACTTGCACTTCATTAGATTTTGAAATGTTTGATACAATAACTCCGTTTTGTCCTAAAGTTGTTACAAAAACTTCAGTATTGGGTTTTACATCATTAATATCTATTGTATTTTTCGAAGAAATATTTTCTTTTTTAGAAGTTGTAATAGAAATATCTTTAATATTTTTATTTAATTGATTTCTCAAATTATTTAATTCACTATTAGAAGCTGAAAAATTATTCATTTTAGAAATAATTTCATTTGCTTCCTCTTTAGCATCTAACAAAATTGTTCTTGCTTTAATTTTTGCACTATTAATTATTTCTTGTTCTTGTTCTAGCAACTTTGAATTATCTCTTTCCAATGATTTTCTTAAATCAGACACTTTTTCAAGTTCTTTTGAAATTTCAATCTTTTCATTTTCTATTTGAGATTTATTATCATAAATATTTTTTAGTAATTCTTCAAAGTCAACATCGTTCTTTGCTAAATTCAATTTTGCAATTTCAATTATATTTTCTGAAAGTCCAAGTTTTTTACTTATTTCAAATGCATTACTTTTCCCTGGAACACCAACCAAAAGATGATAAGTAGGAGATAAAGTATTTATATCAAATTCGACAGAAGCATTTTCAAATCCATCAGTTACCAAAGCATACTTTTTTAACTCTTGATAATGAGTTGTTGCAACTGTAAATGTTTTGTTTGCTTTAAAATAGTCTAAAATACTAATAGCAAGAGAAGCTCCCTCAACAGGGTCTGTACCAGAGCCTAATTCATCTACTAAAATCAATGAATTTTCAGTTGAATTATTTACTATGTCAACGATATTTTTCATATGTGATGAAAATGTACTAAGAGAATCTGAAATGCTTTGGTCATCACCTATATCAGCAAATATTTTATCAAATACATAAATTGATGTCTTTTCAGTAGCTGGAATATTTAGACCACTACAAGCCATTGCTGTTAAAAGTCCAATTGTTTTTAAAGTTACAGTTTTTCCTCCTGTATTAGGTCCTGTTATTACTAAACTTGAATATGATTCACCTAAAGTAAGTGAAATTGGAACTGCCACAGTTTGGTCAAGTAATGGATGTTTTGCATTTATTAATTCAACTTTTTTATTATCATTAATTATAGGAGTTATACCTTTTAACTCTCTAGAATATTTTGCTTTTGCAAATATGAAATCTAATTTTGATATTGCAAAAATATCTCTTTTTAAATCTTCTATATATGGATAGAATAATTTTGTCAAATTTTGTAATATTTTCTCTATTTCTAAACTTTCCTCAATTTTTAGGTTTGCAATTTCATTATTTAATTCGAAAACTGATATAGGTTCAATAAAAACAGTAGACCCAGAACTTGAAACATCATGAACAAATCCTTTTATTTGACTTCTATATTCTTCTTTAATGGGAATTACATATCTATTATTTCTAATTGTAACGACATTTTCTTGAACATATTTTGCATATGACGAAGAATGTAGATATGTATTCAATTTTGATTTTATATCTTGTTCAATATTTCTTCGTTTTCTTCTAATAGTATATAATTCTTTAGATGCATTATCATCAAGAGTAGTTTCATCTATTATACTACTTGAAATTTTTTCAGTAATTGAATTATTTGAGTATAATTCAGAGAAAAGTAAATTTAAGATTTCAAATTCTTCTGGTTTTATATGTTCAACATAGAAATATTTTTTTAATTTCTCCGAAATTGTTAATATATTGTTTAATTCCAAAATGGATTTTATAGAAAGAGTACCATAAGACTCAAGTATTTTTAAATTAATTGTATTATCAGCAATCTCATATATTGGAGGAGTGTTACATCTATATAGTAAATTAACAGCTTCTTCAGTTTCGTTTAACATGCTTTTAACATTTTCATTATTATTTGATGGAATTAATTTTGTGCAATACTCTTTGCCTAAATATGTTATTGCATATGTTGATAGTTTTTCTAATATTTTATTGTATTCTAATTTTTCTAGATAATTATTCATTTAATCATTCCTTTTATTTATAATCTATATTTAATTATACAAGCATTGCGAAAAAAGTCAAGAAGGAGTCAAAAAGTACAGAAAAAAAGAGTAAATTTTCTTTCTTTATTATTTTACTGGTAAATACTGGCA
>CAOKJC010000107.1 GCA_948468685.1 uncultured Clostridium sp.
TATTATCAGGAGACCACTTAAAATCAGCAAGTGACTTAGGAATTCCTTTAGTAGCAGTAGGATTGCTATATAAAAATGGATATTTTCATCAGAAAATAAATGGATATGGAAATCAAGAAAATGAATATCATAATATAGAATTAGGAAATTTACCAATAAATCCAGCAAAAGATGAAAATGGAGAAGAAATAGAAATATATGTTAAAATTGAAAAAAGAAATGTACATTTAAAAGTATGGCAAATAAATGTTGGAAGAATAAAATTATATTTATTAGATTCAGATATAGAAAAAAATGCATCACAAGATAGAGAACTTACATTAAGATTATATGGTGGAGACCAAGAAATGAGAATCAAACAAGAAATCATACTTGGAATGGGAGGAACTAACCTATTAACAAGAGCACTTGGATTAAAACCAACAGTATACCATATGAACGAAGGGCACTCAGCGTTCTTAATATTAGAATTAATAAAAAATATAATAAAAGAAAAACAAGTATCATTTGAAGTAGCAAAAGACATAGCAAGTTCAAAAACAGTATTTACAACACATACACCAGTGCCAGCAGGAAATGATATATTCCCAACACAATTAGTAGAAAAATATTTTAAAGATTTTTGGCCAAGAATAGGACTAGATAGAGAAGAATTCTTAAAACTAGGAATGAAACCATGCAACGAATTAGAGCCAGGATTTAACATGGGAATATTAGCACTTAAAGTTGCAGGGAAGAAAAATGGAGTTAGTAAACTACATGGAGCAGTTTCAAGAGAATTATTTGGAGATGTGTGGCCAGAAATAGCAGCAAACGAATCACCAATAACATATGTAACAAATGGAATTCATACATGCTCATGGTTAGCACCAAACTTAAAGAAACTATATAATAAATATCTAATACCATATTGGCAAGACAAAATTTATGATGACGAAGTTTGGGAAAAGATAGAAGATATACCAAATGAAGAATTATGGGAAATACATAAACAAAGAAAAGAAAAACTATTAAGTTTAGTAAAATCAAACACAACAGAGAGATTAAAAAGAGCAGGATATGGATATGAACAAATAAATGAAATAACATCAAAATTAAATCCAAATGCATTAACAATAGGTTTTGCAAGAAGATTTGCAACATATAAAAGAGCAACATTAATATTTAAAGATTTAGAAAGAATAACACAAATATTAAATAATCAAGATAGACCAGTACAATTAATATTTGCAGGAAAAGCACATCCAGCAGATAAAGAAGGACAAGACTTAATAAGAAGAATTCATGAAATATCAATGATGCCACAGTTTAAAGGAAAAATATTCTTATTAGAAAACTACAATATAGCAATGTCTAAATATTTAGTAAGTGGTGTAGATGTTTGGTTAAACAATCCAAGAAGACCAATGGAAGCATCAGGAACAAGTGGACAAAAAGCATCAGTAAATGGAGTTATAAACTTTAGTGTACTAGATGGATGGTGGGCAGAAGGATATAATCAACAAAATGGATGGACAATAGGAACAAATGCAGAATATGATTCTTATGAAGTCCAAGATTCAGCAGATAGCCAAAGTATGTATCAAACATTAGAAGAAAAAATAATTCCAACATATTATAAACAAAATGAAAAAGGAATATCTGAAACTTGGATGAAAATAATGAAGAATTCAATAATATCAACAGGAGGAAAATATAGTACATCAAGAATGCTTGTAGATTATACAAATAATTTATATATGCCATTATGCAATTTAACTAAAAAATATTATGAAAATGTTGATAATGTAGCAGAATTGAATTTGTGGAAGAAAAATTTATATACAAATTGGAAAGATATCAAAATTACACAAAAAAATAATTTGAATAACATAACAATGGATGCTGGAAATAATATTGAAGTTAGATGTGAAGTACAACTTCCAAATGTTGACATAGATAATATTAATGTAGAATGTTATTATGGAAAAATATTAGATAATGGTATAGTTGAAAATATTAGTATAATACCTATGAAATTAGAAAATAAAAATGAAGACGAGAAAAAATATGAATATATTGCAAAAATTGAATTAAAAACAGGTGGAAATTATGGTTATACTTTTAGAATTATGCCAAAACATGAAATGTTATTAGATGCAGAAAATTTGAATTTAGTTAAATGGATTACTCAATAAAAATCAGTATACAAATAAATGTTGCAGTTCAGATGAAAAAAATAAAAATCTGAACTGCAACTAACATTTATTGTATATTGAGTTTTTTTATGGAAACTATTGAAAAATCAAAGAAAATGTGATAATATAATTAACATAATTATATTATCCTTTTTTTCAGGTTAACATACAGCAACTATTGTAAAATAATTATTTTAAAGGAGGAAGGTATATGAGCTTTTTTATTCTGTGGTTAGTAGGACTATTCTAAAATAATCTTTTTCAATGATAATCAGAAGCCATATATTGAAATTATTGTTTATAGAAATCAAAGAAGGACTATAAATCATAATAATGGTGAAGAAGATGTATATGTCAAATCTGAAGCAGTTGAATATATTTTTCATTTGCCACAAGAAGTAATGCAATATGGATTTTAGAAAAATATATGCAGGAGGAAAAAATGAATAAATTAAAAGCAATGATGGTTACAGGAGCTTTAGAAGTTAAGTTTGAGGGACAAGAAAAATTATTGAACGAAGTAGCAAATTTGCAAAAGCATATTTTAGAAGATGACGAAATTCATGTGGCAATTGATATTGGAAGATTAAAAGAGATGGCTAATTTAAATATTAGTGAAGATGCTAATTTAAAAGAACTTTACAATTCAATATTCTTAAAACCAAAAAATGAAAAGCTTAATTTAAATATTGAAGAATTAGAGCTTACGGTAAGAACATATAATTGTCTTAAAAGAGCAGGAATAAATACTGTTAATCAGCTTGTATCAATGTCCGTAGAAGATTTGATAAAAGTAAGGCAAATGTCTCGAAGTTCTATTACTGAAATAAGAAAAAAATTAGAAAATCTTGGTTTTGAGCTTCTTGGAAATTAATAATAATATAATCATAAGAAAATTTAAAACAAGCTCCTTTATTTAGGGGCTTGTTAGCATTTTATAATTCCATTTTTAAAATCAAGATTTGCAACAGAGTTATTACTAAAACCAATAGAATAAGCATCAGTAGCAAAAATATCTTTATTAATCAAAACCTCCAAATTACTATCAGAATTATTATCAATAAACTTCTTAACAGAAGTCACAATTTGAAGATTAGGATTATTTTTAGAAATTTCAGAAACAAGTTTTTTACCATTTTCATTAAAACCTAAAACTCTAACATAAGGAACAACATTTTTAGAAATTTCCATATCCTTTTTTGTAATACCAAGTAAAGCATATAGCAAAATTCTTTGAATTCTAGTTTGAGTATATCTCTTAGACTTTATCAAAGACAATAACTCATCAACAGTATTACAAGAATCTACAGCATTTTTTATATTAAATTCTAATCCTTCAGAAACATCAGGAAGCTCAGAAATATCCTCAACTGACATTTTCCTCAAAACATATATAATTTCTTTTTCAAAAACATTTAAATCTGAAACAATGTGACCATTCTTAACATTTTCCATTAAAATATTATATGTATCAGATGGTACTAAATTTTTAATAATATCAAAATTTTCATCCTTAACAAGAGTTCTAATAGCAGTTGCACTAGCAATATTACCAGAAAAATCATTACTATTATAGTCAGATTTAAATCTAGGAATACAAATAGGTTTAATAGAACTTTCATATTTTTTAAGAGCCTTCAAATATTCAATTCCCAAAATATTATTAGGACAAGATAAAACATTTGAATATTCTTCAACATTATCAAGATACATCAATAAAGCATTTTCACGAGCTTTTGGAAAAGATACCCCTTTATTTAATTCATTAGAAAGAATAGTCTTGTATTCTTGAGGTTCATTATATAAAGTTTCGGCAATATTATTTAAAATATTTATATCCTTAACTTCAGAACCGAAAGACAAACAATCAACAATATTCAATGAATTCAAGATTTTAATTGCCCCATCTGCAAAATTTTCACCACTTGATATTGAATAAAGAGTAGGCAATTCAATTACTAAATCAACTCCATTAGAAAGGGACATTTTTGTCTTTTCCCATTTATCAATAATAGAAGTAGAGCCTCTTTGAGTAAAATTACCACTTATAATGGCAATTGAATATTGACAATTAGTTAATTCTTTGGATTTTTTTAGATGATACAAATGTCCATTATGGAATGGATTATATTCAGCTATAATTCCTAAAACTTTACTCATTAAAAATACCTTCTTTCAAATACTTGTTAAATTTTTATTATATTGATATAATAGCATAAAATATAATAAATTTCAAGGAAGGAAAAATTATGGAAAAAGTTATAATATATACAGATGGAGCATGTTCAGGAAACCCAGGACCAGGAGGATGGGGAGCAATATTAATGTATAAAGACACAAAAAAAGAAATTTCAGGAGGAAAAAAAGACACAACAAATAATATAATGGAACTTACAGCAGCATTAGAAGGATTAAAATTATTAAAATTTCCATGTGAAGTAGATTTATACAGTGATAGTGCATATTTAGTTAATGGATTTTCACAAGGATGGATTTATAATTGGCAAAAGAATAATTGGAAAACATCAAGCAAGGAACCTGTAAAAAATAAAGAAATATGGCAAGAAATATATTCTTTAACAAAAGTACATAAAGTTAACTTTATAAAAGTAAAAGGTCACAGTGATAACGAATATAATAACAGATGTGATGAATTAGCAAGAAATGCAATTAAAATGTTGTAAAAAATATAGAATAGTACTTGAAAACTGTATTTTTTTGATATAGAATAGTATTGCCAAAAGAAAATAAGGCAATACTAAAGATAGAAAATAAAAAATACAAAAATTTTAAGGAGGAAAAGATTATGTCAGTAAAAGTAGCCATTAATGGTTTTGGACGTATAGGACGTCTAGCATTTAGACAAATGTTTGGAGCAGAAGGGTATGAAGTTGTTGCAATAAACGATTTAACAAGCCCAGATATGTTAGCTCACTTATTAAAATATGATTCAGCACAAGGAAAGTATGAAAAAGCAGATACAGTAGTAGCAGGAGAAGATTCAATAACAGTGGATGGAAAAACAATTAAAATATATTCAGAAAAAGAAGCACAAAATTTACCATGGGGAGAAATAGGAGTAGATGTAGTACTTGAATGTACAGGCTTCTATACATCAAAAGAAAAAGCATCAGCTCATATACAAGCAGGAGCTAAAAAAGTAGTTATTTCAGCACCAGCTGGAAAAGACTTACCAACAGTAGTTTTTGGTGTAAATGAAAAAATATTAACACCAGAAGAAAAAGTTATATCAGCAGCATCTTGTACAACAAACTGTTTAGCACCAATGGCAAAAGCATTAAA
>CAOKJC010000108.1 GCA_948468685.1 uncultured Clostridium sp.
AGATATGTAGAAGAAATGAAAATAAGAAAGAGAAATGTTCAAAGATTAATACATATATTTGAAGAAAAGGATACCTCAAGAGAACAGTGAAAGTTAACCAACCATAACTATTATAAAATAACATAGAAATAAAATTGAAATAATATAAGTTATTTAGTATAATAACATTATAAAAATATATAAGTACAGCTATTTAAGGAGAAAAAATATTAGTATTAGTATAGAAAAAGCAAAAAAGCATATAAAAGATTTAGGATTTAATACAGACTTAGATTATAAAATATATCAGGACGCTTTAAAATATTTTATTGATAAAGATGATTTAAATGGATTAGTGGCATATATGTCACAGATTCAAAATTGTGGAGGTTATGCATTAGAAATTCCTGTATGTATATGGCCAGTAAATAACTATACTTTTGAAGAAAAAGTATTAAGAATTATGGATTTATATCCATTTGTAAGATTGTTATCAGATTCAAAACTTAAGGAAGATGAATATATAGTAAGATATAGAGCACAAGGAAATGGACATCATTTTATTAAAATTACTGATAATGGTGAAATTATAGAAAAGGATGCATCTGAATTACCCCAAAAATTTGATGGTTGGGGAACATTGGAAGAAGCACCAGAGGCAGTTTTAGCTGTAGTTAAGCAAGAGTATAGAGATGAAAAAATGAAAAAATTACCACAATGCAACAGAAATATGTATTTAGATAATGATGCATATGAATGTACAGAAGATGGATACACAGAAATAATAACTCGTACAGCAGAGAAACCAGCTACTTTTGATAGAACTTTAAAAGAAGCATATAATAACAGAAATTCTACTTTTACATATAATAATAAAAAATTTTCCCTAAAGATAGAAAAAGATGATAAAGATTTAATTTATATATGCGATGAAAATACCATTCTCGGCACTGTTTATACAGATGGAGAAACATTCATAATAGAAATAGAAAAAGAAAAGGAAAATGCAATATTTGGATTTAAACCTACTTCCGAAATTCAAATAAATAATTCAAAGGAACAAAAACAAGAAAATAATATATTAGAAATTGGAGAATAAAGAAAAAGAGATAATAAAGCTAATTAGATTATTATCTCTTTTTTTAATGGACTGCACTTTTTGAATATAGTTCAAAACTTAATTTATATATAATTAGTTTAAACTTCTTAAAGCATTTATCCTATCTTCTGTACTTGGATGAGTAGACCAAATACTAGAAGTTTTCTTTTTACCTTTGTCTCCATCCTTTTTGAAAGGATTTACGATATACATATTTGCAGTTGCTGAATTTGCATATTGCAATTCATTAGAATCATCTTCCAATTTTTGTAAAGCAGATATAAGACCATCTGGATTACGTGTGAATTCTATTGCTGTACTATCTGCTAAAAATTCTCTTTTTCTTGAAAGAGCTAATTGCATTAAAGTACCAAATATAGGAGATAATATTAAACAAACTAAACCTAATAACATTAAAATTCCATTTGCTTTACTATCATCATCTCTATCTTTAGAACCACCCCAAAATATAATTCGAGTGAACATATCAGATAACATTACGATAAAACCAACAAAAACTGATACGACAGTACTTAAAAGAATATCATAATTTTTTATATGACTTATTTCATGAGCTATTACACCTTCTAATTCATAATAGCTTAATTTATCTAATAGACCAGTAGTAACACAAATAATTGCATTTTTTGGATTTCTACCAGTAGCAAATGCATTTGGTTGGTTGTCTTCTACTACATATAAATCAGGTTTTTTAGGTAAGCCAGCTGTTACCATTAAAGAATCTAATATATTTACAATTTTCAAATCTTCTTCTTTTGTTGCAGGTCTAGCTCTGCAAGATGCAAGGATAATTTTATCACTATAATAATATGATGTCCAACTGCTAGCAATTGAAAATATTAATGCAATTATTATTGAAAATCCACCTAATTCTAAAGCATTACATATATAATAAACTATTAAAGTTATAACAAGTATAAAAATTGAAATTATTATCCCTGATTGAAATTTATTCTTTTTTGACCATTCAAACATATTTTATCACCTCCATTGTAATAAAAAGGAATTACTGTTAGAGTAATCCCTCTTTAAACTATGCATTTTTTCCAAAATCTACTTTAACATTTTTTCTAGCTTCACCGCTATCAGCTTTAAATAAATCATGAGATTTAAAGTTAAACATGTTAGCAATGATGTTAGAAGGGAAAGTTAATAATTTTTGATTGTACATTGTTACAGTATCATTATAGAATTGTCTAGAGAAAGAAATCTTGTTTTCAGTATTCCTTAACTCTTCAGATAATTCAGAAAAGTTTTGATTTGCTTTTAATTCTGGGTAATTTTCAGAAACAGCCATGATTGTTTTTAATGCATTAGATAATTGATTATCTAATTCAGCTTTTTCAGAAATTGTTGAAGCATTTACCCATGAAGTTCTTAATGAAGTGACTTTTTCAAATGTTTCTGTTTCATGTGCTGCATATCCTTTTACTGTTTCGACAAAGTTTGGAATTAAATCAAATCTTCTTTGTAATTGTACATCAATTTGGCTCCAAGCATTGTCAACTTTGACTTTTGATGTTACTAAACTGTTATACATTGATATAACTACAAATACTAATATTACTACTATTGCTAATATAATCCATCCTATCATAAAAAATTCCTCCTTATTACTATATATATTATACAATTATAATAACATATATTTATTTTTTTAACAATATTTTTTCAAATTTTAATATAAATTTATAAAGCATATTGAAATGTAACAAAAATTTTGTTCTAAATTAACTAGTTACAGAATATAATATAATGAACATGTTGAAATTAAAGGCTTGTACCAAATTTGACAAATCTGGAAAAAAGTAGTATAATAATAACTGATGCCAAAAAGGAGGTATTATAATTTATGAAAAATGAAGAAAAAGCTTCAGTTTCAATTATGAAAATAATATGTGTTAGTATAATATTAGTATTAATCTCAGGAATAGGAGTTATGGCAGTTAGTACAAATCTAAAAGATGTTAAAATTATTTTACAAAATGGATATGAAATGACAGTTTTAACAGCTAAAACAACAGTAGATGAAGTTTTAGAAGAAAATAACATTATTTTAGAGGAAAATAAAAAAACAATTCCTAGTGGTGAAGAAGAAATAACGGCAGGGTCAATCATAAAAATTGTTGATAAATCATACAATGAAGTGCAAATAGCAAATATTTCAAATGAAGGTGTTGAATCAACATTAGAAGAATTATTAAATAATTATGCACCAATTACAGAGAAAATAATTGTAGAACAAGTTGAAATACCTTATGAGACAATAACAAAAAACTCTACAGGAACAACTGAAAATACAACAAATAAAGTTCTACAACAAGGAAAAAATGGCTTAAAAGAGGTAACATATAAAGTAAAATATCAAAATGAAGTAGAAATAGAAAAAGTTCAATTATCTGAAAAGATAATTAATGAACCAGTTAACAAAATAGTACAAGTAAACAAAGTTACAACATCAAGAGCTGGAACAACGACTAGAGCTACATCAAACACAGCTTCAACAAATAGTAATGGGCAAGTATTTAAAATAACAGCATATTGTTCATGTGCAAAATGTTGCGGTAAAACAAATGGTATTACTGCAATGGGAACTCATGCAACAGCTGGTAGAACAGTTGCAGCATCATCTCAATTTGCATTTGGTACTAAATTAAATATAAATGGGCATGTTTATACTGTTGAAGATAGAGGTGGAGCTATACAAGGTAATAAAATAGATGTGTATATGAATACACATGCTGAAGCTTTGGCTTGGGGTGTTAAATATTTAACAGTTAATGTTGTAAAATAATAAGTAAAAGAATCTGATAAAAAGGATTCTTTTTGTATATAAATTGTATCCATAAATAAAAAAGGATAATTGAAGTGTTAAAAGAGAATGAAAGACAAAGTATATAGAAATTAGGAACATATCTATTCTAATAATTGGAAAGATATAAAAAATAGTTACTGCTTATAAGTAGTAACTATTTTTTCTTTAATTATTTGTTGCTATTTTGTTGTTTTCTAACTTTTCTGCAAGCTGGACATCTTACAGGTTGATTTGTAAAACCTTTTTCAGCATAGAATTGTTGTTCACCAGATGTAAAAACAAATTCTGAACCGCAATCTTTGCATGTAAGAGTAATATCTTCATATGATGTTTCCATTTATATAAACCTCCTTTTAAACCGATTTGAATTACTTTTCGTACTTAACCAATCTAAAGAGAGGACAAATATTCTAAAATAAATTCTAAAGTTTCTTTATTGAAACCTTATTAACTATAACACATAAATCTAAAAAAAGCAAGGAAATCGTATCTTTTTATTGATATTTATTTGGAAATGTAGTAAAATAAAGCTATATCAATTGAAAGGATAAAAATAATGAAATTAATATCTTGGAATGTAAATGGAATAAGAGCATGTTTAACAAAAGGATTTACAGAATTTTTTAAAGAAATAGATGCAGACATATTTTGTATTCAAGAAACAAAATGCCAAGTAGAACAAATCGACTTAAAATTTGAAGGATATGAAAGTTATTGGAATAGTGCAGAGAAAAAGGGATATTCGGGAACTGCAATTTTTACAAAAATAAAGCCACAGAATGTAATTTATGGAATAGGAATTGAAGAACATGATAAAGAAGGACGAGTTATAACATTAGAATTTGATAAATTTTATCTTGTTAATGTATATACACCTAATTCAAAAAGAGGATTAGAAAGACTAGATTATAGACAGGTTTGGGAAGATGAAATAAGAAAATATTTATTAAAATTAAATGAAAATAAACCAGTTATAATGTGTGGCGACTTAAATGTAGCACATAAAGAAATTGATTTAAAAAATCCAAAAAGTAATAGAAGAAATGCAGGATTTACAGATGAAGAAAGAAACAAAATGACAGAATTATTAGAAGTTGGATTTACAGATACATTTAGACTATTATATCCAGATAAAGAAAATGCATATAGTTGGTGGTCATATATGGGGCATGCTAGAGAAAAAAATGTAGGATGGAGAATTGACTATTTTATAACATCAAAAGATATAAATGATAATATAAAAGAAGCAATGATTTATCCAGAAGTATTGGGAAGTGACCATTGTCCAGTAGGATTAGATATCAAATTTTAAAGGGATTTTTAGACGACGAGGAACAGAACAAAATGTAATAAGATTTGGCAGATGAAAATTTCGAAGAAATTTTTAGATGACGATGAGCGAAACGAAGTGAAATAAGATTTGGCAGATGAAAATTTCGAAGAAATTTTTAGATGACGATGAGCGAA
>CAOKJC010000109.1 GCA_948468685.1 uncultured Clostridium sp.
GTAAGAAAGGCAATAGAAGATATTGGAGGAACAATGCCAGAAGATTTACCAACACTAGAAAAGAGTATTAAGCAAGTAGAAAAGGAACAAATGAAAAGATTAAAAGATAAGAAAACCAAATTAATGTTAGATGAGTAAAATTAGAAACAGTTTGAAATTATGTAAATATAAAATTTGACAGATTTACAATAATATGTTACAATTAAAAACATAATTTAAGAGTTTACCTAAAAGTAATAAACTTTGAGCGGTAAAGGGTAGCAAAAATATAAATGTTATCTACACTTATAAAGTAAGATATATAAAGTCTTGCAAAGGAGTCTTAAAAGATTTTTTTGTGAGGCTTTTTATTGTGAAAGAGCAACTATAAAGAGGAGACGAAATTTTATGGAAACAAAAATTAAAACTACATCAAATGATTTAATTTTAATTAGGAAAGTAAGAAATGATGATGCAAAACAATACATTGAACTCATAAATTCTGTTTGGAGAGATGCATACAAAAATATTTTCCCAGAAGAAGTATTTGTTGATAGAGAAAGAGAGAAAGAAAATAGAATTAAAAATTTTGCTGAAAAGTTCTACAATGATAATGAGAGATTATGTTATGTTGCTGAATGCAATGGCATAATTGTTGGGGCAATAAATGGTACAATAAAATTATTGATTTATTAATAAAAGAAAACTTTAATTTATGAGGAGTGAAGAATAATGCAAATAACAATAGAAATACCAAAAATAGAAGATTTTAAAAAAGTAAATGAATTAGCAAAACAAGTTCATGAACTACATGTAAATTGGAGACCAGATTTATTTTTAAGTGTAGATGAAGTAATTAGTAAAGAATGTTTTGAAGAAATGATACAAGTTAAAGAAATATTTGTAGCGAAGATACAAGATGAAATTGTAGGATATATTACTTTTAATATTAAAGAAAAAAATAATCCTAGTATAAGATATAGAAAACAATTACAAATTGAAGCAATATGTGTAGATGAGAAGAATAGAGGAAAAGGAATAGGAACAGAATTATTAAAATATGTAAAAAAATTTGGAAAAGAAAATAATTGCACAGATATATATTTAACAGTAAATGAAGAAAATGAAAATGCGATAAAAGTTTATGAAGAATTTGGATTTAAAGTAAAAAGTATAGCATATTCAATGCAAATATAGAAAAAGGAGTAGAAAAAATGATAATAGAAAGTAAAAGATTAGTTCTAAGAAATTGGAAAGATGAAGATGCAGATGATTTGGTTGAAGGACTTAATAATATAAATGTTTCAAAATGGATGGCAGGAGTTCCTTTTCCATATACTAAAAAGGATGCTAAAAGTTTTATTGAAATAGCTAAAAGTCAAGATGAAAAAGTTAAAATATCTTTAGCTATAATATTAAAAGAGAATAATAAGGTAATAGGCGGAACTGAATTAAGAAATATAAACAAGAAAGATGGAACTGCTGGTGGTGGTATATGGTTAAATGAAAAATACCAAAAAAATGGATATGGAACAGAAGCTTTTTCTGCTAGAATAAAATATGCTTTTGATATATTAGGGCTAAGAAGAATAGAAAATGGATATTTTATTAATAATGAAAAATCAAAGAGAATGCAAGAAAAACTTGGATATAAATATGAGGGAATAAGGAGAAAGAAATATTTGTGTTTGGCAACTAATGAATATGTAGATGAATGTATTACAGGTTTATTAAAAGAGGAATTTATAGAGTTATAAATTCACTTTACTTTTTAATGAAAAAATGATATAAAATTATTAAGTTTTATCTCTAGGTGGAAAGGAGGAAAGAAATATGGCAGTTAAAATTATTTATTTTGTACATGGGACTACTATAGACAATATAGAACATAAGTCTACAGGATGGATACCAGGAGAATTAAGTGAAAAAGGAATAAAACAAAGTATTGACTTAAAAGAACAAATAAACTTAAATGAAATAGATTTAGTTATTAGTTCAGATTTAAAAAGAGCCATAGATTCAGCGGAATACACTTTTAAAGATTTAAAGGAGATACTACATGACAAAAGGATTAGAGAATGTAATTATGGGGATTTAAATGGACAAGATACTTCTTTAGTAAAATATGAAGAACATATTAATAGTAAATTTCCAAATGGAGAATCTTTAAAAGATGTTGAAGAAAGGTTAAGAAATTTCTGTAATTATTTAATAGAAAATTATAATGGAAAAACTATAGCTTTGGTTGCACACAAAGCACCACAATTAGCTTTAGATGTAATTACAAAAAATATAACTTGGGAACAAGCTATTGAACAAGATTGGAGAAAAACTAAGAGCTGGCAACCAGGTTGGATTTATCAGATAGGAGAATATAATGAAATTTAGCTTGATAAAAGTCGAAGAAAAGGACAAAAGTATAATATATAATTTAATGCAATTATATACATATGAACTTAGTTTTTTTGAAGATGAAACTGCAACATTTACAATGCTAGATTCTGGGTTATATGTAATGAATAAATATGTTGAAAGATATTGGAAAGATGAAAATAGACATCCATATATATTGAAATATAATAATGAATTAGCAGGTTTTGTTTTACAAAGATATAATGAAGAAAATATGAATGAAATAGCTGAATTTTTTGTTCTTAACAAGTATAGAAAAATGGGAGCAGGTACATTTATGGCAAATAAAATGTTTGAGTTATATAAAGGAAAATGGGAAGTTAGAACATTAATAAAAAATGAAAGGGCTCAAAAATTTTGGAGAAATACTATAAGAAATTTTACAAATAACAATTTTTCGGAAAAATATATTAGAGATAATTCAAGATTAGCATTTTATTTTGAAAGTTAGAAATAAATCTACATAATATTGTTGACGAAATAGTAAAATTTTGTTACAATATTAAATATAAGGAAAAGAGGTAAAATTATGAAATTAAGAATATTTTTAAACAATCAATTACATCATCATCGTAGGAGCTTGTAACTTCGCACTTAAAAGAATGCGTAGGTACAGGCTAAAAATGCTGTGCCTACGATAGTTTAAAAATATTTTTTATAGATATGTAAAAAGACTATATGTAGGAAAAATTATAAAATTCTATATATAGTCTTTTTTTGCATATCTATTTTTTTACCTCTTTTCTTTATTTAACTATTAGGAGGGAAGAATATGAATGGTCAAATTAAAGAAATTACAAATTTAGAAGATTTTAAAAAAGTATATAAGGTATTTTCAGGTCCACCTTATAACGAAAAGTACACCGAAGAGGAATTAGAAGAAATTTTTAGAGAGTATCAAGAAAAAGGATATATATATGGTGCATATAATAATGAAGAATGTGTTGGGATGATAGCTTTAGAAAGAGGTTCTATGTCTTATGGTATTGCTTTAAGAATAGGATTTAAACAAATTCCTAATTTATTTCAAGGTGTTGAAAGAGAAAGGGTAAATGGTTCAATAGAAACTATGCAAAATATATTTTTGGAGATTGACTTAAATTCTTTAAATAGAGATGCATTAAAACAAGAAATTGAAAAGGCAAGTTATACTAGAGATAAAGAAAGAGAAATGGATTAAGGGGGAAAAGATGTTAAATGTTGAAAATATTTTAGAAAATTTAATAAAATGCAATACGATTAAAGATAAAGAGAATGAAAAGATATTAAATTATATAGAAAATACATTAAAATTAATGGGATTTAAAACCGAAAAAAGAGATAAATTTTTAATTATGTCTAATAAAGAAGAAACATCATTAGGTTTCTTAGGACATACAGATACTGTTGAATTTACTGATGGTTGGAAATATGAAAAATTTGCCTTAACTAAGATTGAAGATAAAATATATGGTTTAGGTGTTTGTGATATGAAATCAGGAATAGCAGCAATAATTTCAGCTGTATCTCAAATCAATTTTAGTAAAATTAATAAAGGAATAAAATTGTATTTTACATATGATGAGGAAATTGGCTTTACAGGAATTAAAGATGTAATAAATTATGAAAAAAATTTTCCACAAATGATGATAATAGGAGAGCCCACAAATAATGAAATTATAGTTGGAAGTAAAGGATTAATGGAATATAAAATTTCATTTAAAGGTATAAAAACACACTCTAGTACTCCAGAAAAAGGTAAAAGTGCAATTATGAATGCAATAGCATTTATAAATGATTTAAACAATTTTTATCAAAATGAAATAAAAAGCAATTTGAATAAAAAATTTGAAATACCTTATACAACTATGAATATTGGAAAAATAGAAGGAGGAAGTGTGATTAATTCAGTTCCAGAGTCATGTGAAATTTTGGTTGATTTTAGAACTATAGATAAAATAGAAGAACAAAAAATTATAAAAGAACTTGAAAAACTAAAAGAAAAGTACCAAGCTAAAGTAGAAGAATTAAATAAAATATCGCCATTTTTTAATGAAACTAAAGATTATAATAAAACATGTAATTTTATTACTGAAGCAAGTTTTCTAAAAAGCGATAGAGTAATATTAGGAGCAGGACCAATAACAGCACATGAAGTAAATGAATACATTACAATTGAAAGTTTGTATAAACTTGTTGAACAATATAAAGAGTTAATAAAAAAGTATTGTAAGTAATACAAATGAAATATGAAAGTGTTTAAAAGCACTTTCTTTTTTGGGCTTTATATGATAATATGTAAAAAAATATTGTATTAAATAAGGAGTATAAAATAGTGAATATAGGAATTGATATAGATAATACAATAACAGAAGTTCAAGAAGAACTAAATAAAGCAGCATATGAATACGCAATAAAACTAGGAAAGAATATTAAAAATGCTGAAAATCCATTTGAAGATATAAAAAATAATGGAGATACATATAAAAAGAAATTTCAATTTTCTTATGATGAACTAAAATATTTTTTTAAAAATATTCAAGAAGAAATAACAAACAAAGCAAAACCAAGAGAAAATGCAGTAGAAACAATTAAAAAATTAAGAAAAAAAGGTCACAAAATAATTATAATAACAGCAAGAGATAGTGAATTTCATGATAATCCATATCTTTTAAGTAAAAATTGGTTAGATAAAAACAATATAGAATATGACAAACTAATAGTAAATGCTAGAGAAAAAGGAATAATATGTAAAAATGAAAATATTGATCTATTTATAGATGACCAATTAAATAATTGTTTAGACGTTTCAAAACAAGGAATAAAAGTAATAAGAATTGGTAATGAAATTTGCAATAATACAGATATAGTTGATTTAAATAATTGGACTAAAATATATGAATATATAGGAGAACTAAACGAAGAAAATGAAGAAGATAAAAGATGAAAATAAAATATTAATAATGTTAGCATTTTTTA
>CAOKJC010000110.1 GCA_948468685.1 uncultured Clostridium sp.
GTTCTTAATTTATATGAAAATACATCAATCTATATGATTCACGGATTCAGGATAATTGAATTAAGTATGAGTAATATCTCGTATTTGTAGGTACTGTTTACTATAACAAATTAAGGAGGATACAATCATGAAGAAAGAAGTAACATTTGTACCGAAGGACAAATGCCCATTGGATGTTCTTGCAGAAATGGAAGAACGGACGGCAATTGCGTGGATTTATTTTCACGAAAATGCTGTTAAAAAGTTAGAAAAGAGTTGCGACAGTTATGAGGAACTGGCACACTGCATCAAACTTACTTGGAATGCTACAGAGGAATTCCCTGCTACTGCCATTACTATCGGAACAGAAGTAATTGGTTGTTGGAATCCTGTATATTCCATTGATGCAGAAGACATTGCATTCAAAAGTCACAGTTCTGATCCTGAAGAAATTCTTTTCTTGCAGATGGAAGAATAACTTGTCCTATCTTTAACTGAATTGGAGCAAAATGTGACTTCACATTCATTTTGCTCCGACTCTTTTTTAATAATTTTCTATATCTTTTATCCCAAATTCAGGAATAATAACATCATCATCACAGTTAATAATAAATTCAATTGCTTTAGCAACTTTTTCTGTTTCTAGTCCTGTTGATGTGTCATAGTCATTTCCAGCTTTTTTAAATATATTTGTCTGCATAAATCCTGGATAAAAACCTGTTACTTTTATTCCTTTTTTACTTAAATCTTTTTGAATAGAACGATTAAATCCTCTCATAGCCCATTTGGATGCATTATATACTGTTGAAAAATCATCACTATCAAAACTTGCTTGAGAACAAACATTGATAATAAGTCCTTTTTTGTTTTTATACATACTTGGTAATACTGCTTTTGTCATATATATAGGACCTTTTGTGTTTACATCTATACAATTGCTTATAACATCATAATTACATTCAGTTAAATCTCCCGCTAACCATACACCTGCATTATTAATTAATACATCTATTTTTCCATATTTTGAAAGTATAACTTGTACTGCAGTTTCTACACTTTTGGAATCTGTTACATCACATAATTGATAATTCGAATTTATTTCTATTGCAGTATCTGTCAATTTATCTTCCTGATTAGATAAAATAATAATTTCATTTTCTTCATTTTGTACTAATCTTTCAGCTATTGATTTTCCTAGCCCATCACTTCCACCTGTAATAATAATTACTTTTTTCATAATATTCACACTCTCTTTCTATGATTATTTTATAACATATTTTTGATTTTTATTTCTAGGTTGATTAGGTATTGTCATTTGCAATATGCCATTATCAATTAAGTTGTTTAAATAATTTTTCTTAAATGTTCTAGTATCTTTAAATCCAAATTTATTACAAATTTCTTTTAAAGTTTTTGGTTCTTTACAATAATTCAATATGTCTTTTTCTTGTGGTTTTACTTTTAATTTGATGTTGGTTTTCTTGTCGGTTTTGATGTTGGTTTTCTTGTCGGTTTTATCTTGTTTTGCTTGACCTAAATACTCCAAAACTTGTTTATCAAAATAGAAATTTATTCTTAAGAAATTAGGCAAAAATTCAAAAATTGATTTATCATAAACGCTCATTATTCTTTCCATGCCAGAGCCTAATTGTTCTACTAAATCAACATCTTTAAATACTCTCATTAATTCTTTATTTCTCGGTGCTGATACAGCATTAAAGAAATCTTCTTGAGTTATTTCTTGTGGTAATCCACCATAGGAAGTAATTGTAAATCTATCAGAGAATATTTCAAAAACTGGTGGTATTCCACTTGAATAATCGTTATGCACCATAGCATTTATTATGGCTTCTTTTAATGCTTTACTATCTACTAAAGTTTTTTCAATTCTTGTTTTCGGTGTTATCTTTGCAGACCTTTTATTTTCTACAGTCATTTTATCTATAACACTCTGAGTTGCTTTTATTAAAGAACAATATCCAAATTCATAGTTCTCTAGTAAATCTACTTTGTTTGTTCCTGCATATCTTGCTACTTTAATAGACATTCCGTTTTCATCAGCAAGTAAATATCCATTATAGTTGTATTTCCCATTATCCATTACTAATTCTAAATTTCTTTCAAAGTTATTAGTAATAGCTGAACCTTGACCTTCATAATAAATTTTCAACTGCTTAAATGTTAAGTCTTGTCTTGGTGATTCTATTTTATTTAATGAATTTCTAACTCGTTTAGCATATAAATTATCAATCATTTCTGTTGTCATTTGATCTTTACTACTTCCAATTCTTATATAACATCCAGCAGGGCACATACCTTTTTTCCTTAAATAATAAGGTTTTTCAGTACCACTTGAAATAACAACTTTTATTACTTCTTTATCATCTATTGTTTCCACTATTACATCAAATAATCCTAAAGTAGAAGGTTGTATATTATTTTTTATTCTATCTTTAATCTGTAATTGCGTTAAATCAACATCTTCAATTCCAACAACTTGACCATTTTTTCTAATTCCAACATATATAGTTCCACCTTCTCTATAATTAAGAAAGGCAATAACTTCTTGCTCAAAATCTTCATTTAGTTGTTCTTTATTTTCAATACGATTTGTTTCTGTATTTTGCATAAAATCACACTCCTCTTTTATTATTTATAAATTACAAAATCATTTAAAAATGATAACATTTCAAACAATATTTTTCTATTTTGTGTATATTCTATTGATAGTTCTCCTATCTTTATTTCTTCCCATCCTTTTTCTTCTTTATTGATAAATATGCAATTATATAAATCACTAAAATTAAATGTTAACGTATCATCTGATTTTTCACTTCTAAAATAAGTATTGAAAATTTTTATTAAATTTTTACTTTTTAAAATAATTTCTTTTAACTCATTTTCTCCATTTCCTGATATAATTTTATTATATGTATTAATATTATCTATTTTGGTCGCTAATAGTATTGGAAACAATATAAGTTTAGCTAATCCATATTCTGTACTTGAACGTATATAGTTATATGTTAGAGAAATCAATTTTATAAATCTATTACATTTTCGTAAGGAAAAATTATAGATAAGCACAATTTCTTTAACACACATATTTATATAATGTCCGCCACTCATACTGATTACTTTTAGACTATCAATATAATTTTCAATATCAATATTTGGTAAAGTAAACTGTAAATCAAAAAACTTATCTAGGTATGAATAGCCATCAATTCCTTCACCATAAAATTTCTTTACAGTATATTGCAGTTCACTTAAATTAGTAGAAAATACAAAAATAAACCTATCATCATCAAAGAAATGTTTTATTCTTTCTAATAACTTAATTGCAAATGTTGGAGTACATCTATCTAGTTCATCAATAAATATGACTAACTTATTTGCTTTTTCTACTTTTATATCTTCTAATAATTCTTTAAAAGTAGTTTTTAATTCTTCTATAGAAATAATATCTTTTGTTATTGGTTTATTAGTTTTTGGGTCACATTGTAGTTCCAACCCATATGATTTTCCATTATTGTCTGAAAAAGATAATCCTATCTTAAATGATGATATTATTCTGTATATTTTTTCTTTCATAGATTCGTTTGTTTTTGCATTGTCACTTAAATTTGGATTTTGTTCTATTATACTATAAATTAAAGTAAGCAGTGGATCTTCATTTGAATCATATTCCCAAGCATTAAAATAAATAGGATATAATTGATTTTTAAATTCTATATTATTTAATTCTTTTTCTGTATTGTCTATAAAATTCTTAATTTCTTCATCTATTATGTGCTCTTCAAAACTTAAACATTTAATTGTTTCAATTACTTGCTTTACAAAAAATGTTTTTCCAGCTCCCCAATTACCATTTATAGAAATGATATTTTGTTCTGTCATAGAATATAGTATTTTTATAAAGTTCCTTATAATTCTATTTCTTCCCAATATATTATCTTTCATAGTTTTTATTATATTTTCTTGTGTTGGTTTTAATTCTGTATTCATTTTATCAACTCTTTCTACTTCTTATTTACTAACCACTCATATACTTCATCTTCTGTTAAAGTACCATGTTTCAATTTATTAACTTTATCTTTAGCATCTTTTTTCCATTTGTCAAAATCTTTTTTCATTTGTTTATTATCTTTATTTCTGCCAACTGCCATTGATTTTAATTGATATAATCTTCTGTATTCTGCCAATGCTTTATTTTGTTTTAGTCTTTCATTATAGGCTTGTACTGCACCTTGTTCTCTACAAGTTTTACCTTTTTCTTTTGGATAATCACAGTAAATCTCATCTAGTCTTGAAGTAGGAATAAAATACATTCCACAGTTTTGACATTTCTTTATTGGGTTATTAGTTGTTTTTACTAATTCTTCTAATACTGCATAACATATAGCAGATAGGTCATTGCTTTGGTGTGTATCTATCATAGAAACAAGCATTGTATTATTCTTAAAGCTATCTAGTAATTGTTTATCATTCAAATGTGATAATTCTAAATTTTTATTCGAATAGTTATCTTGAATAATATTATCATTTTTATTATAAGTATACGCTTGTCCTTTATGCTTAATCAAATATACTGCGAACCTTTGACTAGGTGTGTATTCATTTAAATTTTCAATATTCTCAAGGTTATATACATAATTTACAAATGTTTTCATTTCTTCTTGTATCTCTTGAATTTTATATTGTAACACATTATATATTTCTTCCATCTCTTTTAAATATACTGCATCATTTTCATATTTTCCTTTTAATTCAAAGTTATAATCTTCATCTATATCTTTTAATATTTCAAATCCATATGCAAAGAAAAATGTTTCATAAGCTGATTCATATGTTTCTAAATTAGCATTTAAAAGTCTTAATAAAAACATTCCAAATCTTTCAACATAGGGAAAGTACATATTTCCTGGATATTTTAAGCCTTGTTCTTCTTTGATTCTTCCTTTAACTTCGTTTTTATCAAAATATAATGTTAATAATCTATTTTCAAAATCATCTTTTCTATTTACACTATAAAGATATAAAGGTGTTGAATAATATTCTTCTCTTTTTTCTTTATTAAACCAAATATAAAAACTATCAAAAAAAATTTTCTCTGGTAAATTTGCTTTCATTTCAATACTTCCTCCAAATTTATAGTTAACAATTTATATTTTTTTACATTTTGTTATTGACATTCTATAATTATTATACTACAATGCTATCATAATTACAATAGTTTTGCAATGAAAAATTGTAAAACTATGAAAGTACATTGAAAAATACACTATAAATTAGTGTCATAAACCAATATTATAGAACACTATAATGATACTTCGGCTTGGCTTAATATGATGTTGAGG
>CAOKJC010000111.1 GCA_948468685.1 uncultured Clostridium sp.
ATTCAGTTGCATAAGTTATCCGTAATTCGCTTCGCTCAAACGGCTAATTTTTAATGATTACAACTTCACTTTATTCAGTTGCATAAGTTATCCGTAATTCGCTTCGCTCAAACGGCTAACTTAATTATATAATAGTTTAGTTGCAATTGCAACAATAAAATTGTAATATAATTGTAATATAACATCAAACCTTAGAAATAAGCGAATAAAAATTTTTAAAAAGTGGTTAAAAAATAATTTGTTGCTTTTGCAACAGAAAATGTTTTTTTTTAATATATAATAAGACCATAAAAGTTGTGGAAACACAAAAACAAAATACATACTAAATGTGGAAAATAAAGGGGAGGAAATACAAAATGAAAATCATTAAAAGAGATGGAAGAGTTGTAGATTATGACAGACAAAAGATTTCAACAGCAATTGAAAAAGCAAATAAAGAAGTAAGAGGAAGAGAAAAAGCTACAAAAGAAGAGATAAAAGGAATAATTGAGTATATAGAAGAATTAGACAAAAAAAGAATGCTAGTTGAAGATATTCAAGACACTATAGAAGAAAGATTAATGGAAATAGGAAAATATGAATTAGCAAAGAGATATATTGTATATCGTTATAATAGAGCATTAATAAGAAAACAAAATACAACAGATGAATCAATATTAGGATTAATAAGAAATGAAAATAAAGAGTTAGCAGAAGAAAACTCTAATAAAAATACAATGCTTGCATCTACACAAAGAGATTATATAGCAGGAGAAGTCTCAAGAGATTTAACAAATAGATTGCTATTACCAGAAAAAATAGTAAAAGCACATCAAGATGGAATTTTGCATTTCCACGATGCGGATTATTTTGTTCAACCAATATTTAATTGTTGTCTAATAAATATAGCAGATATGTTAGATAATGGAACAGTAATGAATGGAAAATTAATCGAAAGTCCAAAAAGTTTCCAAGTTGCATGTACAGTTACAACGCAAATAATAGCAGCAGTTGCAAGTAATCAATATGGTGGACAATCAGTAGATTTAAAACATTTAGGAAAATATGTAAGAAAAAGTTATAATAAATTTAAAACAGAATTAGAAGAAAAGTATAAAGGAAAATTGTCAAAAGAAATTATAGAAGAGATGGCAGAAGATAGAGTAAAAGCAGAAGTAAAGGCCGGAGTACAAACAATGCAATATCAAATAAATACTTTAATGACAACAAATGGACAAGCACCTTTTGTAACATTGTTCTTACACTTAGAAGAAAACGACCCATATATCAAAGAAAATGCAATGATAATAGAAGAAGTTATAAGACAAAGATATGAAGGAATAAAAAATGAAATAGGAGTATATGTTACACCAGCATTCCCAAAATTAATATATGTATTAGATGAACACAATTGCTTAAAAGGTGGAAAATATGATTACTTAACAAAATTAGCTGTTAAATGTTCATCAAAAAGATTATATCCTGATTATATATCAGCTAAAAAGATGAAAGAGAACTATGAAGGAAATGTATTCAGTCCAATGGGATGTAGAAGTTTCTTATCACCTTGGAAAGATGAAAATGGAAACTATAAATTTGAAGGAAGATTTAATCAAGGTGTAGTTAGCTTAAACTTACCACAAATAGCAATAATAGCAGATGGGGATGAAGAAAAATTCTGGAAATTATTAGATGAAAGATTAGAATTATGCAAAGAAGCATTAATGTGTAGACATTATGCACTATTAGGAACAACATCTGATATAAGCCCAATACACTGGCAATATGGAGCAATAGCAAGATTAGCTAAAGGAGAAAAAATAGATAAATTATTATTTGGTGGATATTCAACAATGTCATTAGGTTATATAGGAATATATGAAATGACAAAATTGATGAAAGGCGTATCTCATACAGAACCAGAAGGAAAAGAATTTGGATTAAAAGTTATGAAATATCTAAAAGATAAAACAGCAGAATGGAAAAAAGAAACAAATATAGGATTTGCATTATATGGAACACCAGCAGAAAGCTTATGCTATAAATTTGCAAGAATAGACAAAGAGAAATTTGGAACAATAAAAGACGTTACAGACAAAGGATATTATACAAACTCATATCATGTAGACGTTAGAGAAAAAATAGATGCATTTGATAAACTTTCATTTGAAAGTGAATTCCAAAAATTATCAACAGGTGGAGCAATATCATATGTTGAAATACCAAATATGCAACACAATTTACCAGCATTAGAAACAGCAGTTAGATTTATTTATGACAATATTCAATATGCTGAATTCAATACAAAATCAGATTATTGTCATGAATGTGGATTTGATGGAGAAATTATTATAAATGATGATAATGAATGGGAATGCCCAAATTGTGGAAATAAGGACCATAGCAAAATGAATGTTGTAAGACGTACTTGTGGATATATTGGAGAAAATTTCTGGAATGCAGGAAAGACTAAAGAGATTAAACAAAGAGTTTTACATATGTAAAATTTTTAAAATAATAGCTATCTTGTGTTGTTAACATTAATTCAAAACGTGGTTACATACAATAGTATGTGCCCTTGTCTTTTGAATTAATGTTGCCTAGCAATATAAATATTCTTTTAAAAATTTAGTAAAGAGGTGCAAAAATATGAATTATGCAGATATAAAAAAGATAGATGTGGCAAATCGGAGAAGGAGTTAGAGTTTCAGTATTTGTAAGTGGTTGTAATCATCATTGTAAAGGTTGCTTTAACGAATGTGCATGGGACTTTAACTATGGAAATGAATTTACAGAAAAAGAAGAAAACAAAGTAATTGATTATATGAATCATGATTATATTGAAGGACTATCTCTTTTAGGAGGGGAACCACTAGAACCAAAAAATCAAGAAGGTTTATTGCCATTAGTAAAAAAAGTTAAAGAAAAGTTTCCAAATAAAAATATATGGTGTTATACAGGTTTTGATTTTGAAAAAGATGTTATGGGAACAATGGCTAAAAATAGTGAAACAACTAGAGAATTACTTAAATATATTGATGTAGTTGTTGACGGAAAATTTGAAGAAGATAAAAAAGATTTAAAATTGCAATTTAGGGGTTCTTCAAATCAAAGAATTTTAGATGTTCAAGAAACTTTGAAAACTGGAAATATAATTAAAGAAGAACAATATAGATAGAACATATTATTACAATAAAAGAGGACATGATTTAATTTTCATGTCCTTGAAATTTATTTAATAACTGTTTTCTACATAAATTTTCAAAATTGTCATTTAAAGGTTCTAAAGCAATATTTTCATCATATCTTCTGTCTAAACAATATTTAATAATATAATCTGCGAGTTCTGGATTTTTAGAAAGAAGGGGACCATGTAAATAAGTAGCAATTACATTATTTTTAAAATATCCTTCCTCAGAGTCACCAAATTTGTTTCCATTTCCAAATAGAACTTTTCCAAAAGAACTAGAAATATCAAAAGTCTGACCACCATGATTTTCAAAACCAATAATTTTAGTATTAAAACCGTTTAATTTAGTTTCAATAACAATATTTCCAATACACCTTCTTTTTCTATCGGGATTTGCTTCTGTATAATAATCAAAAATTTCAAGACCAGGGATAATATTTCCATCAACACCTTTATAGTATTTACCAAATAATTGATAAGCGCCACAAATAAGTAGGAAAAATACACCATTTTGAATAGCTTCCTTGATATTTTCTTTATATTTAATTAAATCTTCAGCTAAAATACCTTGTTCATTGTCAGCTCCACCACCAGCAAAAACTATGTCATAATCATTAAAATTAGGAGCATTATCACCAATAGAATACCTATCAATAATAGCTGTGTACCCACGAGCTTCTATTCTATATTTTAAAACTTGAATATTTCCATAATCGCCATACAATTCTAACATATCTGGATATAAATATAATATTTTTACTTCTTTCATTTTTTCCTCCATTTTGAGACAGTTGGGACAGTCCAAAAATGTCTCATAAATTTGTCATTTTTTGTCGTTAATAAACAAAAATTATATTCGACAAAGTTAGACATAAACAGTGAGACATTTTAGGACTGTCCCAATTGTCTCAATTCTTTTCTTGTTGGTTGTAATGCTGTGTAATTTGCAATTACATATTTTTTAACATCAGTTTTATATAAGCTATTTACAGCTTCTTTTAAATCTAAATAAGGTTCAATTTTTTCAGCAGGAAATCCACTCGTTTTTATTCTAATAGCTATGTCATATGCTCTAGTTCCAGATGTTACAATTCTAGATACATTATTTAAAGTGTCAAAATTAATATCCCATATCCAAGATACATCAAATCCATCAGCAAGATTATCATTTAAAACAAATAGCAATTCTTTTTCTGTTTCATCTTCATTTAATATACGTAGACTAACATTACTTCCAGTTGGATTTTTAGCTAAGTTAATAATTGTAGGTGTACCATTTATTTCTAATTCTTCTAATCGACCATTATTTAGAGCAAAGCTTGATAAAGAATCTTTGATAATATTTTCAGATATATTATATAAAATACATACTGAAATAGCAGCAGTATAATTATAAATTAAATAAATACTATTTCCTTTTATATTGTAAGTAACATTTTTTATATCAAAGCTTCTATTTTTTAAATTAATATTAGTAGCAGTTCTATAAATTTCGTTATTTCCAAAATTGCAGTTAGGACATTTGAATTTTCCAATATGAGAATATTGATAATATTCATATTCTAATTTTGTTTTACAGAATGGACAGAATTTTCCTTCTCCTGCTTCTTTGATTTTTTCTGTTGCAAAATCATATTTATTAACGCTAAAATAGTATATATTAGAATTTTCAGGATTAGCTTGTCCAAGTCTTGCAACATTTGGGTCATCATTATTTAAAACTAATTGGCCAGTATAAGTTTTTAAAAATTCATTTATTCTCAAAATTAAAGATTCAACTTCTCCATTTCTGTCTAATTGGTCACGGAAAAAGTTTAGTATAACTAAAGTATCCAATCTAAAATCTTTAAACACAACAGGAATATAGCTTTCATCTACTTCAAAAACCAAAAAGTCAGCTTTTATTTTTCCTGTTAAGGTACAGTTTTTTAATATAGTTGACAATATACCTGTTTCCATATTATTTCCTTCAATGTTACTTACTACTTTATAGCCTGATTTTTTTAAAGTATATCCAATGCAATTATTTGTCA
>CAOKJC010000112.1 GCA_948468685.1 uncultured Clostridium sp.
AAATTGAAGAATTATTTTTTAAACAAAACAAAACTATAAAAGAAATATCACAAAAGCTAAATCTATCAATTAGTTACGTTTCAAGAGTATTAAAACAAAATATAAATTATCATGATGAAAAAGAAAGAAGAAAAAAAGAAAAATTAGAAAATAGAAAAGAAGTACAAAAGAATTTAATTTATAACAAAAGAAAGGAAAGAGCAAGGGAAAATTATTTGCAAAATCAACTTCTAAAACAATCTCATGAGCAAGCAAGTAAAGAATTATCAAAATCAAGCAAGCTAGGGAATGATGCTTTAAGAAAATGGTGTAGCTTATATAATTATAATAAGAAGAAAAAATGTTATGAATTTGATACAAGTAAAGCGAATATTCCTGTTGATTTTCCAAAATATATAAAAGCTTAAAAGGAAAGAAAAAATGAAATTTTTAATTGGATTTATTGTAGGTGGCATAGTATGTAGTACACTAACATTATTTTTACATTGCTGCTTAATAATTTCTAAAGATAAATATGATAATTATAAAGAATAAAAATAATTAAAAGCCAGAAATGGCTTTTTTATTATGCAAATAAAAGGAGGAATAATAATGGAAAGAATTTATATTAATAGAGAATGTTGTATAGCTTATACAGTTTTAGCACTACATAGTATTTATCATAGTGCTAATAAAGAAAGAACAATAGAAGATGTTGTTAAAGAAATTAGAACAATGTTTGATATTTATACTGATGAAATATTTTTAATAAAAACAAAAGACAACATATTAAAAGAAGAGGGAGATAAAAGAATAACTTTTTGTATTAATAAAGAAAAACAAAAATGAATAAAGATTATAAATAGGAATATTATTAAATGAGGTGGATTAGGTTATGAATCAAGTAGTATGTAAAAATGTGTTTATTTCAAATAATGATAATGAAATAAGTAAAAAGTTTAACGAAGTTTGGCAAAATATAGTTAATTTAATAATAAATAGATGAATTTATTGAAAGCAGTTTACTAAATCGATGTTTTGTGTTATAAAATAATATAAAATATTGGTTTATTTTATTGTTTTCTTTAAAGGAGGAAATATATAAAATGAACGAAACAAGACCTAAAGTGGCAATATATTGTAGATTATCTGAAGAAGACAGGGACAAGGAAAATAAGGAGGATGATAGTACAAGTATTCAAAATCAAAAGTTAATGTTGACTGAATATGCAAATAAACAAAATTGGGAAATACAAGGCATTTACAGCGATGATGATTACACAGGGGCAGACAGAAATAGACCAAATTTTAATGAAATATTAAGATTGGCAAAAGAAAGAGAAATTAATATTATTTTGTGTAAGAGCCAAAGTAGGTTTACAAGGGAACTTGAATTAGTTGAAAAATATATACATGGTTTATTTGTTGAATGGAATATTAGATTTGTAGGATTAGTTGATAATGCAGATACTAATGTAAAGGGTAACAAAAAGTCGAGACAAATAAATGGATTAGTTAATGAATGGTACTTAGAAGATTTATCAGAAAATATAAAATCAGTTTTAGCAAGTAAAAGAGAAAAGGGACAACATACTGGTGGATTGGTATTATATGGTTATCAAAAAGATCCAAATCAAGAAGGGCATCTAATTATTGATCCAATTGCAGCAGAAACTGTAAGAGAAGTATTTTCACTTTATAATCAAGGTTATGGAAAAACAGCGATAGCAAGAATGTTAAATAATAGAGGAATACCAAATCCAACACAATATAAAGTTGAACAAGGTGTTAACTATAAAAAACCTAAAAATAAATTAGGACAATTGTGGAAATATTCTGCAATATCAAGTATGTTACAAAATGAAATGTATATTGGAAACATGGTACAAGGAAGATATGGAAGTATTTCATATAAAAGTAAAAAGAATAAACCTAAACCAAAAGAACAATGGATTATTGTTAAAGGAACTCATGAACCTATTATTGATATAGATTTATGGAATAGTGTACAAGGAAAAATCAATGCTAACTATAAACCATTTTCTGGAGGAAAAATAGGAGTATTTGCACAAAAATGTAAATGCAAATATTGTAATTATACATTAAAAACAAGTAAAACTCGTGAAGATAGATATTTAAGATGCCCAACTAGACAAGTAGATAAGAAAAGTTGTATTGGTAGTTTTATATCAGAAAAGGTATTAACACGAACTGTTTTGAAAGAATTGAATTTATTAGTGGAAAAATATTTAAATATAGAACAATTAGAAGAAAATGTTATATTAAAGCAACCAAAAAATGAGAAAGAACAGTTAGAAAAAGAAATTTTACAATATCAAACCAATATAGATAAATATTCAAAAGCATTAAAAAATTTATATATGGATAAAGTAAATGAAATCATATCTGAAAATGAATTTTTAACATTAAGTACAGATATAAGAAAAGATAAAGATAACATTGAAAAATTATTAACAGAGAAAAAGAAAAAGATATCCGAATTAGATAATCAAGAAGATATAGTAAAATCAAAAAGAGAATTATTAGAAAAATACATAAATGTTACAGAATTAACAAGAGAAATGACAGAAAATTTAATTGATTATATAGTAGTTGGACAAAAAAAACCAGTTACTAAGAAAAAAGAAATAGAAATATATTGGAAAATTTAATTGTTGTACTTTAAAAGGTGCAACAGGGAGAAAAATAGGACAACTTAATTTATTATATAGTTGTTAAGTAAAAATGCTTAGACTCTAAGGAAAAAAGAAATAAAAATACATTGAAAATTTTAATTGTTGTACTTTAAAAGATGCAGCAGAGCAAAAAGCAAGAGCAACATATGAAAAATTAATTAACTTATGTAGAGATAATCCTGATGTTGTTGATCCACTTCGTTTCTTAAGAGAAAGAGAAGTTGTTCACTTCCAAAGATTTGGAGAAGCATTAAGAGGAGTTCAAGATAAATTAGCTCAAAAGAAATTTTATATGAATGATATGAAACCTTATAATAATGATTGTGGATGTAATAATTAATTAAAAAAGAAAAGTCGCTCTTATTTATGAGTGACTTTTTTAAACTTTTTTATCTGTAACCAATTATACCTTTGTAACAATACACAATACTTTTAGATAATCTAAAATGAGAAGTCAATAAATTCAAGTATATGTAGTATGATTTTTTAATTGTAATAAAAAAATAGTAGTTTCATAAAATAATTAATGGAGGGATTATATGGATAAAATAAAAAAATATCAAATATTCAGTACAATTTTTGTATGTATATTAGGAACTCTTTTACATTTTACATATAAATTTTTTGGAAGAAATATATTTATAGCATCATTTTCAGCAGTTAATGAAAGTGTATGGGAACATTTAAAATTATTATTCTTTCCTATGCTATTAACAACAATAATTGGCTATTTTTATATAGGAAAAAATGAACCTAATTTTTTATGTTCAAAAACATTAGGAATACTTACAGCTATGTCATTTATAATCATATTTTTTTATACATATACAGGAATAATAGGAAAAAGTATTATTTTTATTGATATAACATCATTTTTTGTTGCAGTCATATTAGGAGAATATCTATCTTATAGGTTAATAACTAGTAATTTTATGTGTAATAATATAATAGCGATAAGTATTTTAATAATCATATTAATATGTTTTATAGTATTTACTTTTTTTACTCCTAATATAGGGATATTTAAAGACCCTGTAACAAATGAATATGGAATTATCAAAAACATAGAAAAATAAATATCTTTATTACTAAAAAAATTAAGAAAAAATTGACAAAATTATGTAAATGATATATGATCTTAAAAGAAACAAAGCCAAGTATAATAACTTTAAAATAAGTATTTTAAGAAACAAGAATTACCAAAAGTTAAGAGTAATTAAAAAAATGACAACTATAAAGGAGGAACATTATGTTAGAAATTAGCAAAAGAGCACAAGAGGTTTTGGAACATCGGAAAGAATCATTAAGGGAAGCTGAAGAAAAAAGAAAACAAAAAGAAGAAAGAGAGAAAAAAGAATTTGAAGAATTTATAAATTTGATTCTTAATGTATTTGAGGCATCAGATGAAGAGCAAAAGGAAACAGAAGAAAAAGTATTGGTTTGGAAAATTACTATAAAAAGAATTGTTATACGAAGGTTAGAAAATGAGGATGAGGTAAGAAGTAAAGTACATTGTGGTGTTAATTTTAATCCAAATATAAATGAAGGAACATATTACTTTGATAGTCATGTATTCTTAAAAGATAATAAAAAAATATTGAGTGCAATGGAAAATGTTCAAAGCATAGAAATTTCAGTTAGAACCTTTAATAACGTATATGACTATTTTACTAATGTGCCAGGATATAAAGTAGAACGAACAGGAGATACAATTACAATAACAATGCTAAAATCTTAATAAAAAATCAATATTAAGAAAAAAACTAAAAATAAAGGAATACCAGAAAAAAATGGTATTCTTTTATTTTTTTTCATTTGACAAAAAACTACAAAAATATTAAAATGTAAATAGGTGATGAAATGAAAACAAAAGAAAATAAAATAAAAATAACATTAAAAAGTATAATATTTTCAGCATTTACATTTTTCATAATACTTTATTTTGTATTATTTTACAATATGTATTTTCAAACAAATAAAACATATGCAAAAGAAGTAGATGCACAACCAGAAGAAATAAAAATAAGCAATGCAAATAAAACAAATATTGATGAAATAATAAATAAAAATATAGAAAATGAAAATGCAGAAAGAATAGAAAAAAGAGAAGAAATATTAGAATATTTAACAGAATACAAAACAAATAAAAACTTACCAAAAGGAATATCATATGTAGTACAAGAAGGAAGAGAAGGAAAACAAGAAATAACAACAAAATATACATATAATAAAGAAGGAAATCTAATATCAGAAGAACAAATAGAAATATCAATAATAAAATCCTCAGCAAACAAGATAGTAGAAATAGGAGGAGCAAATTATACAAATAATTATAAAGTAAAAAAAGGAGATACAATATATGTAACATCTGATATACTTGCACTTTGGTCAGAAGCAACAGAACAAAGTAGAAAAATAACAACACTAAGTCAATACGATGAAGTAAAAATATTAGAAATAACACAAAACTGGTATAAAGTATCGTATCAAGATATG
>CAOKJC010000113.1 GCA_948468685.1 uncultured Clostridium sp.
TAACAGTATCATTAAGAAAAAATAAAGTAATAGAAGACTTTGAAAAAAGAAAAATAAAAAGTTTACAAACATATAAAAAATCAAAATTAATATTTCAAATATTATATTTAAATTCATCATATTATTTAACATACTTAAAACAAATAAATAAAGAAACAGAAATAGCAGAATACATATTAAAAAATTCGATGAAAAATAAAGAACTATTAAAATTATTAAGTTTAGAAAAGAGTTTGGTATATTTTACGACATCTTTAAAATCAAATGAATTAGTAATGGAAAAAACTATGAGAGGAAAAATAATTAAGTTATATGATGAAGATGAAGATATATTAGAAGATGCAATTACAGAAAATAGACAAGCAATAGAAATGGCAAACATATATAGAGATATTTTAAATGGAACTATGGATGCATATGCTTCAATAATTTCAAATAATCTAAATGGAGTAATGAAATTTTTAACATCAATAACAATAGTACTTGCAGTTCCAACAATGATATCAAGCTTTTGGGGAATGAATGTTGGGCTTCCTTTCCAAGAAAGTAAATTTGGATTTGTAATAATGATTGTAATTATGATAGCATTAACTTTATTTGTTACTTGGTGGTTAAAAAAGAAAGATATGTTAGACTAAAGATTATATTTGAGGGAATTAAAAGTCAAGGGATTAGGGGCCAGGTCTCCAAATCCCTCGACTCCTAATCCACATTAGTTATTTAATTTCATCACCCAAAATACTTTTAATTTTATCTAATTGAACTTTTAAATTATTATATAACGAAGTACTAATTTCACTAGTATCACCATATTCATATTGAGAAATGCTCTTTTGAATATCAAGAATTTTAAATTTATGAGTTTTTGCATTTGAGTTCTTATACATATAAATTGGGACATATTCAACCTTATTTATTGAAATACTTCCATCTAATTGTTTTGTAATATTTAAATTTAAAATAGCGGAATCTCTAGTAATTTCATCTGTCTGGTCAGCAGTAAAGTTACCTAAGGCATAAACAACGAAAACATCTTTCATAGTCCCATCTTCTAAAGTTATTGTTTTCTTTTCCATTGGTTCTAAAACATGAGGATGATTTCCAATAATTATATCAACACCATTTTCAAAAAGAAAATCTGCAAGTTCTTTTTGTTCAGTAGTAGCAGTAGTTCTATATTCAACTCCCCAATGCATACAAGCAACGATCATATCTACTTCTTGTTCCTTAGCTTGTTCAATTTGTTTCTTAATTAAATCTTTATCAATTAAATTAACACAAAATTCTTTTCCAGAAGGAAGCGGAATTCCATTTGTTCCATAAGTATAATTTATAAAAGCAATTTTTACACCTTTAACATTTTTGATTAAAATTTTTTCTTGTTCTTCAGCTGTTTTATATGTACCTAAATGAGAGATATCAGCTTCATCTAAAACATCAATAGTTCTGCAAAGACCATCATATCCATAATCTAAAGCATGATTTCCAGCTAAAGAGATAACATCAACACCAATTTTCTTTAAAGCTGTTGCCAAACTATCAGGAGTATTAAATCTAGGATAATTACTATATCCAACCTTCTCACCTGCAAAAGTAGTTTCTAAACTTCCAATAGTTATATCAGCTACTTTAGTATAATATTTTATATCTTCATAAACATAAGAAAAATCATATTCTTTAGTGTCACTATTATAAGCATCCCAATATTGAGTATTATGGCACAAAGTATCACCAATTGCAGTCATATTAAAAGTAATAGGAATTTCTTTTCCTTCATTTTCACTTGAAATTTTATTTTCAACAGGAGCTATAGTTTCTATAGTATTATTTGTTTTTTTATCAGACCAAAAATCTTTTTTAGATAATATTATAGGATTATCTTTTAAATAATAATTAGTTAAAATAAACATTATTAATATTAATAAAAATATAATTAAAAAAAATAAAAATGACTTTTTTGATTTTGTAGTTTTGCTTTCTTTTTTTATTCTTTTCCTCTGATTTCTTCTCATATAATATTACCTCCAATACTTATTAATAAAATAAAAGAATCATATTTTTAATCCAAAATGTTTTAAAAATTCTATAATATATAATTATCATAAAATTTAAAAATTTTCAACAAAATACATAAATAAAAAATAAATGCATATAATAATAGCAAAAAATAAAAATGGAGGGAAAATAAATGAAAATAGTGGACAAGATTGCATTAGTTCTAATTATAATAGGAGCTATAAATTGGGGATTAATAGGAATTTTTAATTTCAATTTAGTGGACTCAATATTTGGAACAATGAGTGTAATATCTAGGATTATTTATGGATTAGTTGGAGTTTCTGGGCTATGGGGAATAAAATTATTGTTTGATGATTAATTTGATTATTATTGCAAAATATGTTATAATTAACATAAGTAACTGTAGAAAACAAATAATTAGACATTAGGAGGGTTTCACTATGAGGAAATTTTTTGATGCATTAAAGGTAATTGCTGTTATTGTTTTGGTTGTATGGTTTGTATCATTGCTTATTGGCAATTCCAAGAAGAGCCGGGAGATTAGTAAGCAGAACAAGATAATCCATATGTATGAAACAACATATCTTTCTGATGAATCTGAAACTGCAAAAAGCATCTCTGAATTGGAAAGCCAGTTGGAAGCTGCAAACAACAGAATTGTTGAATTAGAGCAGCAGATAAATGGCGGAATACAAGACAATGTATACTTTGATTTGAGATTTCCAACTGACGGTAACTATTACAAAGAAGCATATGACGAGGTACCGTTTTACTCAGATCCAACCTGTACAATCAAAATATCTGATGTAAGGTTTATGTCCTCTGAAGTAGACCATGGTCAGGCCGAAAATGGTTTGGAAATCTACTGTTTGAGAATGGATAATGGTCAGATATGCTACTGTACAGAGAGCCCATATCTCATAACAGAAAAGAAATACAACGAAATGCATGAAGAAAAGTAAATATTTGTTTATCCCGTATGATTAATTTCATACGGGAGTTTTTACATTTTACTTGAAAGATAAGTAAAAATAAGGTATAATAGAACGAGACAGTTGGGACAGTCCAATTTTGTCTCATAAAATATGTAGAATAATGTCGAAAGATTTTATTTTTAAATCGACAAAAAATAACAAAAAAGATGAGACAAAATTGGACTGTCCCAAACGTCTCAAGAGGGAGAATAAAATGTTAAGTGCAAATGGAGTAACAGTAAGATTTGGAAAAAGAGTATTATTTGAAGATGTAAATATAAAATTTGGAAAAGGAAATTGCTATGGAATAATAGGAGCAAACGGAGCAGGAAAATCAACATTCCTAAAAGTATTGTCAGGAGAAATAGAACCAAGCAAAGGTGATGTAACAATTGATAAAGGAGAAAGATTATCAATATTAAAGCAAGACCACTTTGCCTTTGAAGAAAATACAGTTATAGACACAGTAATGATGGGGAATAAAGAATTATATGACATAATGAAAGAAAAAGAAGCAATATATGCAAAACCAGACTTCTCAGAAGAAGATGGAATGAAGGCAGCTAAATTAGAAGAAAGATTTGCAGAATTAGATGGATGGAATGCTGAATCAGATGCTGCAATGCTTTTAAATGACTTAGGAATAGTTCCAGAAAATCATTATAAATTTATGAAAGAAATAGAAGCAAGAGAAAAAGTAAAAGTATTATTAGCACAAGCTTTATTTGGAAATCCAGATGTATTATTACTAGATGAGCCTACAAACGACTTAGATTTAAAAAGCATAAACTGGTTACAAGAATTTTTAATTAATTTTGAAAATACAGTAATAGTAGTATCACACGACAGATATTTCTTAAATAAAGTATGTACACATATAGCAGATGTTGACTTTGGAAAAATAAAAGTATATCCAGGAAACTATGATTTCTGGTATGAATCAAGCCAATTAGCATTAAAACAAATGAGAGAACAAAATAAGAAAAAAGAAGAAAAAATTAAAGAATTACAAGACTTTATAGCTAGATTTAGTGCTAATGCTTCAAAATCAAAACAAGCTACATCAAGAAAGAAAACATTAGAAAAAATAGAATTAGATGAAATAAAACCATCAAATAGAAAATACCCATATGTAGATTTTAAACCAGACAGAGAACCAGGAAAAGAAATACTACAAGTTAAAAATATATCAAAAACATATGAAGGTGTAAAAGTATTAGATAATGTATCATTTACAGTAAAACAAGATGATAAAATAGCATTTTTAGCAGATAATGAAATTGCAAAAACAGTATTATTCCAAATAATATCTGGAGAAATGGAACCAGATAGTGGGGAACTTGTATGGGGAACAACAATTACAAAAGCCTATTTCCCTAAAGATAATAACTATTTATTTGATACTGATGAAAATATTACAGAATGGTTAAGAAAATATTCAAAAGACCCAGATGAAACATATGTAAGAGGATTTTTAGGAAGAATGTTATTCTCAGGAGATGAGGCATTGAAGCAAGTAAATGTACTATCAGGAGGAGAGAAAGTAAGATGTGTTCTTTCAAAAATGATGCTTTCAGGTGCTAACTTTTTAATATTTGATGAACCAACAAACCATTTAGATATGGAAAGTATAACATCTGTAAATAATGGAATGACAAACTTTAAAGGAAATATTTTATTTACTTCTCATGACCATCAATTAACTGAAACTGTTGCTAATAGAATTATAGACATTAAAGAAGATGGAAAAGTTATAGATAGAGAAGTAACTTATAATGAATATTTAGGAATTGATTAAAACATGTAGAATTTTCAAAAAAATGCTAGATATTAAATATTATGTAAAAAAAGTACACTGTAAAAAAGTGTGCTTTTATTGTTTTTAAAACAAAAATGGTCTTGATATTTTTTAATTTTTAGGGTAAAATATACTAGAAGAGAAAGAGAGGCGAAAATATGCAAGGAATAGGTATAGGAATAAGTGATTTTAAAATGTTAAGATTAAGAAATAATTATTTTATAGACAAAACACTATTTATAAAAGATATAATAGATAATCAATCAGGAATAGCATTAATAACAAGACCACGTAGATTTGGAAAAACATTAAATATGAGTATG
>CAOKJC010000114.1 GCA_948468685.1 uncultured Clostridium sp.
CAGCAGCTTCTCTCATACCTTGTTCAATTGGTTTAATATATTCTTTTGGAACAGCTCCTCCAACAATTTTGCTTTCGAATTCTACTCCTTTACCTGGCTCTAATGGTTCCATTTCAAACCATACATCACCGTATTGTCCTTTACCACCAGATTGACGAATAAATTTACCTTGAACTTTTACTTTATTTCTAATTGTTTCTTTGTAAGCAACTTGTGGTTTACCTACATTACATTCAACTTTAAATTCTCTTTTTAATCTATCAACAATGATATCTAAGTGTAACTCACCCATACCAGCGATTATTGTTTGTCCAGTTTCATGATTTGTATAAGCTTTAAATGTTGGATCTTCTTCAGCAAGTTTCGCTAAAGCTATTCCCATTTTTTCTTGAGCTGCTTTATCTTTTGGCTCAATAGCTATATCAATAACTGGTTCAGGGAATTCCATTGATTCTAGAATTATTGGATGATCTGGATCACATAGAGTATTTCCAGTTGTAACATCTTTTAATCCTACTGCTGCAGCAATATCACCTGCATATACTTTTTCAATATCTTCTCTGTGATTTGCATGCATTTGAAGAATTCTTCCTATTCTTTCTTTTTTATCTTTACTTGAGTTTAAAACTGTTGAACCAGACTCTAATGTTCCTGAGTAAACTCTAAAGAAACATAATTTTCCTACGAATGGGTCTGTTGCAATTTTAAATGCAAGTGCAGCAAATGGTTCTGTATCAGAAGTTTTAGCTTCTGTTTCTTCTCCATCCATTGTTTCACCTTTTATATGAGCTATATCTAATGGTGATGGCATATAATCAACTATTGCATTTAATAGTTCTTGCACACCTTTATTTTTATATGAAGAACCACATACTACTGGAACTATTTTATTAGCAATTGTTCCAACTCTTAAACCTTTTTTGATTTCTTCTGTTGTTAATTCTTCACCTTCTAGATATTTCATCATTAATTCTTCATCTTGCTCAGCAACTGCTTCTATCATTTCATTTCTAAATTTTTCAGCTTCTGCTGCCATTTCTGCTGGTATATCTGTTTCTTCAATTTCTTTTCCTAAATCATCTTTATGGATGAAAGCTCTCATTTTTATTAAATCAACTATACCTTGGAAATTATCTTCTGCACCTATTGGTAATTGGATTGGAACTGCATTTGCTTTTAATCTATTTTTTAATTGGTCAATACAAAGCATAAAGTTAGCTCCTGTAATATCCATTTTATTTACATATACCATTCTTGGTACACTATATTTATCAGCTTGTCTCCAAACTGTTTCTGTTTGTGGTTGAACTCCACCTTTTGCAGCTAAAACTGTTACAGCTCCATCAAGAACTTTTAAAGATCTTTGAACTTCAACTGTAAAGTCAACGTGACCTGGTGTATCGATAATATTAATTCTATTATCGTCCCAGAAACAAGTTGTACATGCAGAAGTAATTGTTATACCTCTTTCTTGTTCTTGAGCCATCCAGTCCATTGTAGCAGCACCTTCGTGAACTTCTCCTATTTTATGTGTTTTACCTGTATAGAATAATATTCTCTCTGTTGTTGTTGTTTTACCAGCATCAATATGAGCCATTATTCCTATATTTCTTGTTCTTTCTAGTGGGTATGCTCTTCCTGCCATTATTTATATCCTCCCTTCGGATTTCTATTTCTAATCAATTTTCTACAATTTTGATTAAACGTGATAAGCTGTGCAATTTTGGAAGTTAATGTAAGCTGAAGGTGTACGATGGTACATCGAAGTTTACATTAGCAACAAAATTGTGCAGATTGTTGCTTTTAATCGAAATTTTACCATTTGTAATGAGCAAAAGCCTTATTAGCCTCAGCCATTCTATGAGTATCTTCTTTCTTCTTGAATGCTCCACCATTTCCAGCTACTGCATCCATGATTTCACCAGCTAATTTTTCAGCCATAGTTTTTTCATGTCTATTTCTAGCATATGAAACTAACCATCTTAAACCTAAAGTTTGTCTTCTTTCTGGTCTAATTTCGATTGGAACTTGATATGTTGCTCCACCTACTCTTCTTGCTTTAACTTCAAGAACTGGCATAATATTTTCTAAAGCTGCTTCAAAAACTTCTAAAGGATTTTTTCCTTCTTTTTCTTTTACGATGTCAAATGCATCATATACTATTTTTTGGGCAACTGATTTTTTACCATCTAGCATTATATTGTTAACTAATTTTGTAACAACTTTGCTATTATATATTGGATCTGGTAAAACATCTCTTTTTGCTATAAATCCTCTTCTTGGCACTATTCTTCCCTCCTTATTATTATTTAGATACTATATATAAAGTATCTTAGGTACTCTGATAGGTATTCCTATCCGCACAGTGCATTATAATATATTCTAAATTTAAGTACCTCAATTTAGCAAGTATTACAAGCACTATTTTAAATTTAATATTTCGCTAACCCCCGCTTCTAACCAGCCTAGCGTTTATACTATCCTGATTATAGGCACTGTAAAATGGAATAAATTAGGTATATTGTGCATTTTTAATATTTGATTTAAGCTGAGGCCATACGTTTGTATGCCGAAGTTTAAAACAAATGGTAAAAATGTGCAAGATGCCTGATTTAGTGCATTTTACTATTTTTTAGGTCTCTTAGCTCCATACTTAGAACGAGCTTGCATTCTATCTTTAACACCTGCTGTATCTAAAGTTCCTCTTATGATATGGTATCTAACACCTGGAAGGTCTTTTACCCTACCACCTCTTATTAATACAACACTGTGTTCTTGTAAGTTATGTCCTATACCTGGGATATAAGATGTAACTTCATAACCATTTGAAAGTCTTACTCTGGCTACTTTTCTTAAAGCAGAGTTTGGTTTCTTAGGTGTAACTGTTTTAACTACTGTACATACACCTCTTTTTTGTGGAGCTCTATTGTTTGTTAATCTTTTACTTTTAGAGTTATATCCATGTTGAAGAGCTGGTGCAGTTGATTTTGTTACTCCTGTTTTTCTTCCTTTTCTTACTAATTGATTAATTGTTGGCACTTAAATTTCACCTCCTGTTTTTGGTTTGTGTTTATTCTTCTTTGATTTTTATTTGATAGTTTCAAAAAAGAATATTAGTATTATAAATTTGCCTAATATTGGCAATTTATATAACAGATTATATTTTACCACGTTAATGGCTGTAAGTCAATAAAAAACCTGGATTTTTTTAATTTTTTGATACAAAATTAAAACATATAAATTACTAAAAACTGCTTAATCTCTTACTTATTTAAAATATTTTCTTATAGATTTCCATAAATATTGTTTTTTTATGTAAAATATGGTATAATTCCTGAATCCGTGAATTGATTGACTGTAAGGAAGTTGAAAGTATAGATATAGTAATAAATTATAAAGAAAAATAGATTCACCTAATGGGTGAAAAAAAGTGTTAAAAATATGGATTTTTAATGCTTTTTTTGGTATATTCTATAAGGGTGAAAAGGTTGAATAATATCCAAAATATGGAAAATTATTCATTATAATTTGTGCCTTTAAGGAAGGAATGAGATTAAAAATGAAATATGAAATAGTAGCAACAGATGAAATAATAAGTAATAATACAGGTTTAGTACTAGTAAACAATATAATTGAAACAACAAACTTCAAACAAAATATAAATGATAAGAAATATATAAAAGTACAATCAAGGGAAATATCAAATAAAGATATTTTCATGACATACATAGGAATTTTAGCACAAGGAAAAACAGAATTTGAAAGAGCAGATGAATATAGAAATAATAAATACTTTAAACAAGCCCTAGACATAGAAAAAAGTCCTTCATGTTCTATACTAAGGCAAAGATTTAATGCTATTGGAGATATAGAAAATAATCTAAAAGATATGAAGAAATTAATTGACCAAACAAACCTAGAAGTACTACAAAATAAAAATGTAACACTAACACCATGTTACAAAAATTATGTGCCACTAGATATTGATGTAACACCAATGGACAATTCAGGGAGCAAAAAAGAAGGAGTTAGTTATACATACAAAGAATTTGAAGGATTTGCCCCAATCATGGCATATATAGGAATAGAAGGATATCTAATGAGAAGTGAATTAAGAGAAGGAAAAGCAAATGGTCAATGTGCAAAAACAGTACCTTTTATGAAAGACACAATAGATTTAGCAAAACAGGCGACTAAAGGAGCGATATTAGTAAGAACCGACTGTGGACATGATTGCTGTGACAATGTTTTAGTTTTCACACAAAAGGAAGTAAACTTTTTAATGAAGAAAAAAAAGACAGTAGCAGATAAACCAGAATTTTACTTCAATAAAGCACAAAAAGGAGGAAGAAAAAAAGAAACAAGAGAAGGAAAAGAAAGATATTTATATAGCTATGAAAAAATCTATGTATGCAAAAAAGAAGATGGAACAAGTATAAATATACCTGTAAGAATAGTAGTAGATGCCATAAAAAGAACGAGTAAAGCAGAAGGACAAGTTTTGCTAATACCAGAATATGAATGTAAAAGATATGTCACTTCACTGCAAGAACCAACAGAAGAAGAAATAATAGAACTATACCATTTGCATGCTACTAGTGAACAATTTCATAGTGAAATAAAAACAGACATGGATATAGAAAGATTACCATCAGGGAAGTTTTCTACAAATGAAATTGTTTTAGGATTAGGAGGGATGGTATATAACATACTAAGACTAATAGGACAAATCAATTGTAAATTAGAAACAAGCAAAAAAAGAGCAATAGAGAGAAAAAGGATAAAAACAGTAATAAAAGACATGATAATGCTTGCAAGCAAATTAGTAAAGCATGCGAGAAAGAAAATAATAAAAATTTACAAAGAAGAATTTCAAATAGATATATTTAAAAAAATATATGAACTAACATGTACTTAAAATTGAAATAATATAGATTTATGCTACCATTCTAAGAATGGTTATTTGTTGAATCTAAAAATAAGTAGAGAACAGATAAATCATAGATTATTACAATATCCTGTAATTTATCTGTACTTAATTTATATAAAAATCTATCAAACTATATAATTC
>CAOKJC010000115.1 GCA_948468685.1 uncultured Clostridium sp.
TTCCTTCTTGTATTAAGTCTAAGAATAACATTCCTCTTCCTACATATTTTTTTGCTATACTTACAACAAGTCTTAAGTTTGATTCTGATAGTTTTTGTTTTGCTTCTTCATCTCCATCTAATATTCTTTGTGCCAAATCTAGTTCATCTTCAAATGTTAAAAGTGGTATTTTTCCTATTTCTCTTAAATACATTCTTACAGGGTCATCTACACTAATACCTTCAAATCCTGTGTCTGTTATTTCGTCTAATTTTAATTCTTCAACTTCTTTTAAATCTTCAATATCTGGTTCTTCATCAAAATCATCTGGTAATAAATCTATTCCATCTTTTTCGAATTCGTCAAATACTGCATCTAAATTTTCAGGATTTACATCATTTAATTTTGTTGCTAAATCTCCATATGTCATATTTCCATTTTTCTTAGCTTCTTCTACTATATTACTTATTTTTTCTTTTTCTTCTTTATCTAACTTCTGGCTTTTATTATTAACATTTTCTATTTCTTCTATATTTTCATCTTTCTTATTTGCCATTTTCGTTTTCATCCCTTCCACTTTATTCATTTTACTATTTTTTATTAAAATTGTAATTATTTTTCAACACCTACTACTTAATTTTAGCTAACTTAATAATAATACTATTTAACTCTTTTCCTAATTCGCTTTTTTCATTACTATCAGTTGTTTTATCTAATAGCTCTAATATTTCAAATTTTCTATTGTTTAATTTTTCTTTTTCATAAATTTGCATTATATCATCTATTGCTTTTTCTAAATTATCAATTTCATAATCGTCTGCCATTATCATTGTTATTTGATTTTGTTCTTCTTGCTCTAAAGAATCTATTATTCCATTTATATTACTATTTCCTTTTTCAAATTCTTCATACAGTTTTTTTGCTATTTTTTTATTTGTTTCGTCTTGAAAATCTTCAGTTTTTATATTTTGTTTTATTACTTCAAATATTGATAAATCTCCTGTAAGTAAAATTGATATTATTGTATTTTCTCTCTTTTTAATTGCTAGCGATACTTCTTTTGTATCTACTTTTTTATGTGTAATTACTGGCTTTGCTTTTTCTAATATTTTTTCACTTTTTACATTTTGATATGTTAATTTATTTACTTCTGCATAAATTGCTTCTTTTGAAATATCATATTCTTTTGCTATTTTTTCTATATAAACTTCTCTCTCTATTGTATTTTCTACTTTTGATATTAATTTTGCAATTTCGTTTAGGAACTTGATTTTGTCTTTTACATTCTCTAAGTTTAAATCTTTTTGCAATAGTTTTACATTAAATTCTATAACTGAAAGTGCTTTATCTACTAAATTATTAAAACGCATATTTCCATATTTTATTATGTATTCATCTGGGTCTTTTGCACCTTCCATTTGTAAAACACGTATATCACATCCCATATTTTCTAATACTGATAATGACCTTATTTTTGCTTGTAGTCCTGCATCATCTGAGTCAAATCCTAATATTATTTGTTCTGTGTTTTTTCTAAGTAACCATCCTTGTTGCTCTGTTAATGCTGTTCCAAGTGGTGCAACTACATTTGTTATCCCTCTTTGATGTAATGATATTACGTCCATATATCCTTCTACTATTAATAACTTTTTCGTGTCTCCTTTTTTGGCTACATTTAATCCAAATAGATGTCTTCCTTTGCTATATACTATATTTTCTGGTGAATTTATATATTTAGGCTTTGAGTCATCTAATACTCTTCCGTCCAAATGCTATAACTCTTCCTCTTGCATCACATATTGGGAACATTAGTCTATTTCTATATCTGTCTATATATTGCCCATTTTCATTTTTGTTTACTAATCCAGATTCTAATATTTCTTGTTCTCCAAATCCTTGCTTTTTTAGTTCTTGATATAGTTCATTGAATTTTCCTGAAAAACCAATTCGATATGATTTTAATGTTTCATTACTTAGTTGTCTTTTTTTTACGTATTCTTGTCCCATTTTTGCTTGTGGTTTATATAGATTTTGATGATAAAATTCTGCTGTAAATTCATTAACTTTATATACTTTGTCTTTTAATATTTCTTTTTGTGAGTCTACATTGTTTTCTAGTGTTGGTAGTTGTATGTTTGCTCTTTCTGCTAGCATTTGTACTGTTTCTATAAAGTTTAACCCTTCTATTTTTGATACAAATGTTATTACATTTCCTCCAACGCCACATCCAAAACAATGAAATATTTGTTTATCTGGTGAAACGGAAAAAGAAGGTGATTTTTCATTATGGAATGGACATAGTCCAAAGAAATTTCTTCCACTTCTTTTTAAGTGCATATATTGTGATATTACATCTACTATATCGTTCGATTGTCTTACTTCGTTTATAATTTCTTCACTATATCTTGCCATTTCTCCTCCTTTTCTTTCAAATAAACGTACTTATATATATTATTCGACGGATTTTACATAAATCCTTCTTAATTTTTCATAAAAAATGTAAATAAGATATTGAACTATTATGTAAATTCTGATATACTACATATAATTTATGTACAATCCAAACAATATAATTATATTTAAGGAGGTTTTTATATGAAAAAAGCATTTATTTTTTACACAGATATGGATGGGGTTCTAAATTTATTTGAAAAAGATAAACATGCTCGGATAAATATGTGGAATCCTGAATATTATATTGATCTTCCTGTAAGAGACGGTATATCTGATTTGTTGGAACGGATAAATTCAGATGCATATGTTGTAATTTTGTCCAAAGTTATTAATAGAATTGGTGTTACTCGAGAAAAAAATATTTGGCTTCAAAAAAATATTTCATCAAATGCTTATAGTGATGTTATTTATGTTCCTTATGACAGAAGTAAATCTGATTATATGTATTCTTATTATCCTTCTATTTTGTTGGATGATAATGAATCTAATTTGGAAGAGTGTGAAAAAAAAGGGTGTCATGGTCTTTTTATTTCTGATATAAAGGTAAGTCGGAAGTATCCTAATGCTAAAACTATGGATGATATTTGGAATTTTTATTATAATTTAATTTCAAAATTGTGAAGAATCTTAATATTGCATAGAATATAGCATTTTTCTCATATAATGGAAGAGGGACCTAAAATAACACCCCTTTCATTATCTAATAAAGAAGGTAGCAAAATCTAATAATAGATTTTACTACCTTCTTCTAGGTATATTATATAGCTATCATAATTACAGCTACATTAACTTTAGAGTTATAGATAATTTAAATTTTTTAATTCTTTTTTATAAATATACATTATCATATTTCATCTTATTTTAGTTTTGGACATCCTTTACTATTAAGATTATCTAAATCCCAAATGTCTTCATCAAATTCTAAATTTTTATAAAATTCTTTATTTAAGTCTGATTTAGAAATAGCATCTAAATTTCCACTTGTATTTGATGTAACATCGCTTTTTCCTGTTGCTTCAGAATATTCATAACATTTTGTAAGCATTGTTTTAATAAACGATTCATCTGCATACATAAATTTGCTAGGAAGCATATCTTCTGTATAAGCTGACATATTTCCAAATGCTAATGAATTTTTTATACGACTTGTATTACTAGTTGGTAATCCAACAATTCCTGCATTTTGTTTTCTGTTTTTCTTTTCTGAATCTGATGTTCTTTCAATATTTACATCTGATATTACATTTGATACTGTAACATTTGTTTCTGTTGAACCTATAATTCCTGCATTTGCTATCGCTGTAACAGATAAATTACCATCGACATATACATTTGTTACTGTTCCTCCATATTTTCTACCAACAAGCCCTGCAATATATACTCCACTTCCACTTAAATCAGCATTTTTGATACTAATTTTATCAAAAGTTGAATTACTGTTATCTACTGCAACTACTACTGCAACATTGTTTCTACCTTGTACTGTTACATCATTAAATTTCATATTAGCAAATTTAGCGCCTGAACTTTTTAATGCAAATATTCCAACAAAGTCTGTCGTTGCTTTTATATTTGTACAATTTTCTATATTTAAGTTTTCTACAGTTCCATTAAATTGTTCAAATAATGCACTATTATTTAGATTTGAAATTGTATATCCTTTTCCATCTATTTTTCCTGTAAATGTTCCTGCTATAATAGTATTTGTTGTAGCTGTATGTCCAGTAAAGTCTATATCACCTGTTAATTCAAATAATCCGCCTGGTTCAGCACTTAATTTTTCTACAAATTCAGTTTTGTTTGAAATCTTTGTAACTAAACGCTCTACAGTACATTCTCTAGTAATTACATTACTAACAGCTCCACCAATTAAAGCTAAATCATTTCTAGCGCCCAAGAACATTTTTAAGCCTGTAGCATTTATTTTTTCTGCTGTACTAGATTCTATTTTATTAGCTAAAGCTCCTGAAGTAGTATTAGTTCTTGGAATATCTGTGTTTTCTAATGTTAAGTTTCCAACATATCCATATCTAATTTTATTAAATATAGGTATTTTATTACCAATTATTTTATGTCCATTACCATCTAATCTACCCATAAATGTTTGAGTTACATTTGTAGTCATTTCTGAGAAATCAATGTCATTATCTAGTACATAGTAGCCATAAGGTTTATTATTAATTTTCTCTACTAATTCTTCTGCTGTTTGTATATGTGTTACTTCAACATCTGTTCCAAGTGGGTCAGCCACAAAGTCATTTGTAGCACTCTTTAAATAATGATAATATATTTTTCTAAGATTTGTTCTTTGAGATGCATTTCTATCTCCATTATTAGCATCATTTATTAATGCTTCAGTAAATCTGTCTATCATGTATTGAACATCTATATATTTATTATTATTAATATTTTCTTCAACTGTTGCATATCTACTCATTTTGTATTGTTTCCAATCCATTTCAGTACCAGTTACCATTTTAGTAATTTTCTTAATCGCATCTAAGTCATTAGCAGATGCTCTACTACCATAAGTAACATATCCATCAACTCCAGCATAACCTAACATTTCAAAGAAATTACG
>CAOKJC010000116.1 GCA_948468685.1 uncultured Clostridium sp.
TTACTTTTGTTCCTTCTTCACCCTTTATATTACTTGAAGCTGTTGTCATATCATCAGCTGAATAACTTACTCCATCTACTGTTAATATTAAATCTCCTGCTTTTATTCCTGCTTCTTCTGCTGATCCACCTTTAATTGTTGATAAGACTTGAATTTTGTCATATTCAGTATTTTTTATCATATATATACCTATTCCAACAAAATTTCCCATAGTATCATCCAAATAATCTTTCATATCTTCTTTTGATATATATTCTGTATATGGGTCTCCTAAACCTGCTACATATCCTGCTATTGCTCCTTCAACTAGTGAATCTTCATCAATTTCTCCTAAGTAATATTTATCAATCACTTTTCTATATGCTTCCAATTTAGTAGCTATATTTTTAGTATCATTTGAACTAGATGATACTATTGAAATTGGATTATTTAAAAAATATGTATATAAGGATATTGATGTAACAATAACTGTTATAAAAACTGATATTACAATAATCATAAACATCTTATAAATATGATTTCTTTTTTCTTTTTCCATAATTTACCACTACCTTTCATAAATTTTGAGCGGATATACTCCGCCCATTTATATATATTTCTTTCTATAATAAAAATTACAAAAATTTAATTCTATCTTATCTATTATAATTGTTGATATATAAATATTTATTTTTTTACATATATGCTGAAGGATTAACTCTGGAATCTTGTCCATATGCAGTTGCATAACCATTATAACTATAAGGAGCCTTTCTAACTTCAAAATGCAAATGAGGTCCTTGTGAATTTCCTGTATTTCCACTTAACATTATTTGTTGTCCTTTTTTTACAGTTTGTCCAGCATTTACACATATTGAACCATAGGTTCCATGTCCATAATATGTTTGCAATCCATTTGCATGTCTTATTACTACATGAGTACCATAACTTGTTGTTAAATTTGCTGTTAACATTACAACTCCATTTGCAGCTGCATATACAGGTGTTCCTGATGATACTGCATAATCAATAGCTCCATGAAATCTTCCACTTGAAGGATAATAGCCATTAGCTGATATTGTTCCTCCATTTACAGGTCTTATAAAATATCCTGCTCCTGCTGTTGAACTTCCTCCACTTGATGAAGCACTATTTTGTAACTCTTCTAATTGTTTTTTATATTTTTCTTCAGCAATTTTTATTTCATTTGCTATTCTAGCATTTGCTTCTTTTAATTCTTGTATTTCTTGTTCTAATTCTTTTTCTTGTTCAGATAATTGTGCAACATATTTATTCTTTTCAGATTGAGAAGTTTTTAATTGAGCTGCCATTCCTTCTTTACTTGCTTTAGCTGTTGTTAACTGTTGTTTACTATCTTCTATTTGCTTTTTAGCATTTTCTATTTCTTGCTTTTGCTTTTCTAATGCTTCTATTAATTTTTTATCCATTTCTGCTACTTCTGACACTAAATAATAATTAGAAATAAAATCTACTAAACTGCTTGAATTTAATAAGAAATCTAAATATGTTGTTTCTCCTGCTTCATATACTGCAACTAATCTTTTCTTAAAATTTTCTTGTTTTCTTTTATATTCTTCTTCATTTTCTGCTAGTTTTTTTTCTGATTCTTCTATTTTTGCATTTGCTTCACTTATTTGAGAATCTAATTGTGCTATTTGTGATTCATATGAATCTATTTGTGAACTTATACTTTCTACTTGTCTCATAGTTTCAGATTTTTGTGCTTCAAGTTCTTTCTGTCTTTGTTCAGCTTCACTAATTTGATTATTTATTTTATTTTGTTCATTTTTTTGACTATTTATCTCTTGTTGTGTAACTGCCAATGCCATATTTATATTTAGTAAAAATATTATTATTAACATTATTACAATAATTCTCTTAAATGTATTTTTCATCTATTACCTCCAAATTATGGAAATTAAAAATTGTATATATGATGTTAGATGCTGAAAGCTTGATATTGAATTCTAACTTCGAACATCTAACCTCTAATTTCTAATTTTCATTTTCTTCTCCTGGTACTAATCTATTTGTTATATATGGTAGCGGATTTACTACTACTCCATTTATTCTAACTTCAAAATGTGCATGTGGACCTGTTGAATATCCTGTTGAACCAACCTTTAATACTGCTTCTCCTCTTTCCACTGTTTGTCCAACTTGTACTAATATTTCGGAGCCATGTGCATACAATGTTGATATTCCTCCACCATGATCTATTATAACCATATTTCCATAAGCCACATTATACTCTGCTCTTATAACAATTCCATCATTTGCTGATATAAAATTTACTCCTTCTGGTGCTCCAATATCAACTCCTGTATGTAATTTGTATTGATGTGTTATTGGATGTACTCTCATTCCATATTCAGATGTAATTCTAGTATATCCTGGAACTGGCCATGCTAGTTCTCCACCTATATATTGTGTATCAATTCCTTCCATGGCAACTACTAAAATTTGTTTGTTTATTTCTTCATATTGTGCATTTATTTCATCTATTTTATTTTGCAATTGTTGTTCTTCTTCTGAAAGTTTCTCTATAAAGCTTTCTCTCAATTTTTTCGTGTTTTGTAATGTTCTAGATGTTCTTGTTTGATTTTCTGCTATTGTTGCTAATTCTTTCTTTTCTCTTTCTAATTTTTGTCTTGACAAATCTATTTTATTTTTCTTTTCTTCTAATTCTGTAATTAAATTATTATCTAATTCAGCTAACTGTGATATTACATAATAGCTAGATAGAAAATCATCCAAACTTCTTGATTTTAACAATATATCCAAATATTGGGTCTCTCCTGCCATATAAGTTGCTACTAATCTCTTTTTTAATAGTTCTTTTTGTTTTTCATATTTGTCTGATACTGTATTCAATTCTGTTTCTATTTCATTTATAGATTCTTTTAAATTTGTAATCTTACTTTCATATTCTTTAAGTTCTACTGTTGCGATTTCTATTTTTTTGTCCAATTTCTCTACCTGTTGCAAATTTTCTGACAAATCACTTTGTACTCCATCTAATTCATTATTTGCTTCATTTAGTTGATTTTGTAATTCATTTCTTTGTGTTTGTAAATCTGTTGAATTATTTTCTTCTTCATTGTCTGCATATACAAATGTTGTAACAAAGCAAACTAGTAAGATTAAAACAATACATAAACTTTTACGCATGTTTTTTCTCCTTTAAACATTAAGATATTTTCTCATAGAAATTGCACTTCCGTGTTGCTCCTATTCCTAATCCTAGTAACATATATACAAATATTATTGATGAAATCATATCTTTAAAACTTAATAAACTCATTCCTACTTTAATCATAATTTGTGAATTTACAGCTTGTTCTGCTAAAATACTATATGCTCCTCCAACTATAACTATTGATATTGCACTTGCTACTATTCCTATTATCATACCTTCTACTATAAATGGCCATCTTATAAAACTATTTGTTGCTCCTACATATTTCATAATTGATATTTCTTTTCTTCTTGCATGTACTGTCAATTTTATTGTATTCGATATAATAAATACTGATATTACAACTAATAACACTAATATTATTCCTGTAATCATTCTTATTCCATTTGCTACATTTAATAATATTGTTACTGTTTCGTCACTACTTGTTATTTTTGTTATATTATCTAATTTCAATATTTCATTTTGAACTTGTTTACTTAGTTTTAAGTCTGTTAATGTTACTATATAAGACGTTGGATAATATTCAGAGCCTAATTCTTCTAATAGATATGCACTTTCCCCAAATTTTTCATTCATAAAATTATATGCATCTTCTTTGTTTCTAAATTCTACTGTATTAATTCCATCTAAGTCTCTTATTTTATCTCCAATTTCTTTTATTTCATCTTCAGTTGCATCTGTTTCTATAAAAACTTGGAAACCTTGTTCTGATTTTATATCATCTACGAAATGATTTATGTTTTGGCTAAGCATTAAAAATACTCCAAATATTATCATAGTCGCACACATTATCATTAATGATGCACCTGTAGATTTTTTGTTTTTAAATACGTTTCCAAATCCTTCACCTATTAAATATCCTAATATATTATATTTCACTATCATAACCACCTTTTTTATCATCTCTTACAATATCGCCTTTTTCAATATGTATTACTCTCTTTTTCATTTTATCAACGATATCTTTTGCATGTGTTGCTACTACAACTGTTGTCCCTCTCATATTTATTTCATTTAATAGATTCATTATTTCCCATGCTGTCTCTGGGTCTAAGTTTCCTGTTGGCTCATCGGCTATTAACATTGATGGATTATTTACTAATGCTCTTGCTAATGCAACTCTTTGTTGCTCCCCTCCTGATAATTCATTTGGATACATTTTTGCTTTTCCACTTAGTCCTACTAATGATAATACCATTGGTACTTGTCTTCTTATGTGTCTTGGTGTTGCTCTTACTATATACATTGCATATGCTACATTATCATAAACTGTTTTGTCTGGTAATAATCTAAAGTCTTGGAATACTACTCCCATACTTCTTCTTAAATATGGTACTCTATTTTGCTTTAAAAATGTTGTATCCTTTCCATTTATTATTATGTTTCCAGATGTTGGTTCTTCTTCTTTTAATATTAATTTTATTAGTGTTGATTTTCCACTTCCTGATGTTCCAACTAAAAATGCAAATTCTCCTTTATCTATTATGAAATTTGCATTTTTTACTGCTTTTGTTCCTGTATCATATGTTTTTGATACATTTCTAAATTCTATCATTTATTTCACTCCGTTTTATTATATTACTTATTTAACTTTTATTCCCTTAAATCATAACAATAATCGGCATTTTTTGCAATACTTTTCACAAAAAATTCATTAGAAATTTTTGGAAGTTAACGATTTGTTGTATAAGAAAAATTTGATTTTTCCTATACAAGAACAACAGTGGCATGATTATAATCTCTTGACCTTTTAAATT
>CAOKJC010000117.1 GCA_948468685.1 uncultured Clostridium sp.
ATACTTTGTGATACTCTGTATCATTTGCTTAAAATGCTAATTTCTTGGAGGCGCCTATCGGAGTCGGACCGATCATCAGAGTTTTGCAGACTCGTGCCTTACCGCTTGGCTAAGGCGCCATATTTATTTAATTTATATTTAATTATATGCTCTGTTTTTGAAAATAGTACATATTTTTTGGAGCGGGAAACGGGGCTCAAACCCGCGACCTCTGCCTTGGCAAGGCAGCGCTCTATCAACTGAGCTATTCCCGCATATGCTTTAATTAATTATATTCAAAAGCAATTAATATGATACCAAAAATTATAAATATTGTCAATACTTTTTTATTGTTTTCATATTTGTACTTTATTTAAAAGAAAAAAGAACTAGATATCTATCTAATTCTTCTTTCTTTTAATTAACATTTTTTAGAATCCTCTACTCATTGGACTATAAATTTTAGTTTTTTCAGAGTACATACCTTCTGTAGGCAATTTTTTCCTTGCTTTCTTATTTCCTTGAAATATGTCTTCTTGACCTGCTGGTACCAATATTTCCTTGTCTATTAATTTTTTGGATACTTCATCTACTGCATCATTTTGGATAGGGCATTTGCTCTCTTCCATTTTGTTTACCTCCATTTTCTTGATACCTATATATTAACACATTTTTTATTTTTATGCAATATTTCTTTTTTATTCTTCAGTCTTCTTTGTATTTGCTGATTTTTTACTAGTTTTTTTATTAGCTGTTTTCTTTTTAGTTGTCTTTTTTACTGTTTTGCTTGTTTCCCTTTTTACTTCTTCAGCTTCCTCTGGATTCCATTTTTCTCCTGGCTTTGGTTTATTCCAAGATATATAATCACAAGATGCTGGGTTATTTTCACAAATATAATAATTTCTTTTTCTTTTTGTTTTTCTAACTTGAACTACTGCACCACATTTTGGACATGGTACATCTATTGTTTCAACTATTGCCTTTGTGTTTTTACACTCTGGATATCCTGGACATGCCAAAAATTTACCATATCTTCCAAATTTATATACCATCATTCTTCCACATTTTTCACATTGCACATCAGATACTTCATCTACTAGCTCAACATGCTCTAATTCTTTTTCAACTTTTTCTAGTTCTTTTTCGAATGGTCCATAAAATTCTCTAATCATTTTTTTCCATTCTTCTTTTCCTTCTGCTATTTCATCAAAGTCATTTTCAATTTTAGCTGTAAATTCTACATTTATTACATCTGTAAAGTTCTCTGTAAGCAATTTATTTACTATTTTTCCTAATTCTGTTGGTACTAATTGCTTTTGTTCTTTTTCTATGTATCTTCTTTCTAATATTGTCGTAATTGTTGGTGAGTATGTACTTGGTCTTCCTATTCCTTTTTCTTCTAAAGCTTTTACTAAACTTGCTTCTGTATACCTTGCTGGTGGTTCTGTAAAGCTTTGTTTTGGGTTCATTTTTATTAGTTTAACTTCTTGATTTTCTTGTAATTCAGGTAACATTCCTTCTTCTTGTTCTTCTTTTTCGTCTGTCCCTTCTACATATAAAATCATAAATCCTTTAAACTTCAAATTTTGTCCATTTGCTTTAAAATCATATTCATTCGCTTTTATATTAACTGCCATTGTATCATATATTGCTGGTTTCATTTGGCTTGCCATAAATCTATTATAAATTAATTTATATAGTTTATATTGATCTTTTGATAAGTCTTCTTTTATATCATCTGGTTCGATATCTGAATATGTTGGTCTTATACCTTCATGCGCATCTTGTGCTTCTTTATTTGTTTTGTAGTATCTATTTTCATAATATTCTTCTCCATATGTTGATACTATATGTGTCTTTGCTGCTGCTCTTGCTTCTTCTGAGATTCTTGTTGAGTCTGTTCTCATGTATGTTATTAAACCAACTGTTCCTTTATCTGATATTTTTACACCTTCATACAGACTTTGTGCAATAGACATTGTTTTCTTTAATGTAAATCCTAGCTTTCTTGATGCTTCTTGTTGCATTGTACTTGTTGTAAATGGAGGTGCTGGATTTCTTTTTTTCTCACCTTTTTTGATTTCTGAAACAACATACTTTGCTTTTTCAATATTTTTTAGTATTTCATCTACTTGCTCTTTTGAATTGATTTCTTGTTTCTTTCCATCTTTTCCGAAAAATCTTGCTTCAAATTCTTTTTTAGATTTCTCATCTTTTAAGTTTGCATATATATTCCAATATTCTTGTGGAATAAAGTTTTCTATTTCATTTTCTCTATCTACTATTAGTTTAACGGCTACTGATTGAACTCTTCCTGCTGATAGCCCTCTTTTTACTTTTTTCCATAATAATGGACTGATTTTATATCCAACTATTCTATCTAATACTCTTCTTGCTTGTTGTGCATCTACTGTATTTAAGTCTATTTTTCTTGGTTCTTTTATTGCTTTTTGTACTGCTGTGTTTGTTATTTCATTAAATGTTACTCTTGTTATTTTTTCTTTATTTTCTTCTAAAATCTTTGCTAGGTGCCATGCTATTGCTTCACCCTCACGATCAGGGTCAGTTGCTAAATATACTGTTTTTGCTTTTTTCGCATCTGATTTTAATGATTTTATTAAGTCTCCTTTTCCTCTGATGTTTATATATTCAGGTTCAAAATCATGTTCTACGTCTACACCTAATTTTGATTTTGGTAAGTCTCTTATATGTCCCATTGAGGCTACAACTTTTGTATTTCCTCCTAAGAATTTCTTTATTGTATTTGCCTTTGCTGGTGATTCTACTATTATTAATTTATCAGCCATAAGACCTCCTTTGTCTTTTTATAAAATTTGATTTTTATTTTTCTTTTAGTTTATTTTCTCTTAGTATTCTAGACTACTTTTTTGTATTTTGCAAGTTTTTTATAATATTTTTAATAAATTAATATTTATTTTTTTTTTGCAATACTAATAATATGAAATTTTATTTAATAATTGGTATTTTACCAAGAATAGGAATTTTTTATGGATAAACATAATGTAAATATTCTGGACAAAGTTAATAAATGTGCTACTATGAGGATGGATGCTATTTCATATGTGTCGAAATAGTTGCTGATGATGAATTTAATTGTGTTTTAGATACTGAGTATGGAAAATATAAAAAATATTTATAATTTTATAAAATACGCCTTTTAAAGCACCCAATTCTTTCGGATCGGGTGCTTTAGACTTAAATCTAAAATCTTTATTCTATTATTCCTTTATTTCAAACTTGCATTAGAGTTTATCAGTTATAAAATATCTGTAACCTTTCCATAAATATTATTCTTGGAAATCCAACCATTAACATGATTGTGATTATTAGAAATTTGATAGCTCGAATTTTTTCTAATTGCTGAAATCTTATGAAGATAAAAATGCCCATTTACTTTGCAAAATACAATATCATTTTTCTTTAATATTACCTCTTCTGTTATTGGAACAACTATAACAGACTGTCCAGATTTTATTCTAGGAGTCATAGATTGACCATATCCTGTTACTTTACATTTTTCTCCATTCAACAAATGTTGCATAGTAATTGCATTTTCTTTTCCTTCGAACATATTATTCTCCCTTCTTCAATTATGAATTATAGGTTTACTTGTTACAATTTTTACATGTAATAAGTATATCATACATTATGTATATTTACAATATTTTTAATTATTAATATTTTTATTTAAAACTGATATAATTTTGTTACAATCTGCATCTACATTAATATAGAACAAATCGGAAAGTCTTAACATTAGCATAATTTTAACTTTTTTCTTTGGCTTTCCGTAAATTTGTGTGCAATGTATTTTATATATTAGAAAGTCAGTATGACTTTCCTAATATATAAAAAAATAAAGAGAATTCGTATTCTCTCTATTTTAAAATTTACTTTTAAACAAATCTGAAATTACTTCTTCAGAATTTATTAGAGTTACTCTTTTCTCTTTAAATATATTTAAAATTCTATCTTCTTCTATCTCATCGTTTGTTACATATTTGATATCTTTTGTTTCAATTTTCAGGTCTCCTGGTATATATTCTGTTTTAACTATGCTGATTCCATATTTCGTTTTACCATCAATATTGATATCATCTTCATTTATTTGTTTATAATATTCTAATTTTATTGGATGGTCTATTCCTGCTTCTTCAAGTTCCTCTTTTTCTATAAATGTGCCTCCAAAAAATGTTCTCAAAAAAATCCCCCTTTTCACTAAATTTCATTGCAACATGTTTTATATGTTACTACTAATCTTGGACATTTGCAAGAACTTTTCATCGCAATTTATTACATATTTTTCCAATTTTTTATATCATTGTATATTCTTAGATTTTTTTCTTTTTCCTTCGACATCTTATTCTCTATTATTATATTAAAAATTTTATTGTATTAGTATAATATTACTTTAACTTTTTTCTACAATTTCATTTTGATTTTTATATATGCTATTTGTTGCAACAACTCCTCTTACTGATGATAATGGATATATATTTGAATTTTTCCCAATTACTGTTCCTGGATTTAGAACACATCCACATCCAACTTCTACTCCATCTCCTATCATTGCTCCGACTTTTTTTAATCCTGTTTCTATACTTTCTGTTTCATTTTTTATAACAACTAATTTTTTATCTGATTTTACATTCGAAGTTATTGAACCTGCTCCCATATGTGATTTATATCCTAAAATTGAGTCTCCTACATAGTTATAATGTGGAACTTGAACTTTGTTAAATAATATTACATTTTTTAATTCTGTTGAATTCCCTACCACACATCCTTCTCCTACTATTGCTTTTCCTCTTATAAATGCACAATGCCTTATTTCTGCATTTTTTCCTATTATTGCTGGTCC
>CAOKJC010000118.1 GCA_948468685.1 uncultured Clostridium sp.
TATTAATGAATTGAAAAACTTAAATGTTAATAGATTTACTATTTCTCCTGAATCAGATAGAGAAATTATAACAAATCTTTGTAATAATTCTTGTTTGTCTAAAGAACTAATTATTTACGGTAATACACCTTTAATGAATATTAATTATTGTTTATCTGGAAAAACGAATAGATGCTACCCAACTTGTACTGCAAAATGTAATTCAGATAACAAATATTATTTAAAAGATAGACTTAACATGAATTTTAGAGTTTTATTTGATAATATTCAAACTGTTTCTTCTATCTATAATAGTAAAATCACTTCTATTTCTCCTAAAGATTTTGATGTTAATTGTGTTCGAGTTGATATTTTAGATGAAACTATTGATAAAATTAATTATATTGTTAGTCAAGCTTCTGAAGGTAATAGATTAGAAGGTAAAGAATATACTAATGGAAATTTGAATCGTGAATTATAGTAATAAGGCTACTTCAATACAATTCTTGAAGCAGCCTTTTATTATTTCTATACCAATTAAGGTACAAATGTCAGTAATGCACCATCCTTCTCAAATGGTTCACCAGTAATAGTTCCTAAATTTCTTCCTGTCTTAGTAACTATAAAATATCCCCAAAAACATCTTTTCAACGTAATGTTGAATGGTATTGTTAATACATACACTCCCCATTTCCAATCACGTCTGATTTTAAATCCCCATTTCTTTAGTTCTCTTTTATAGACCCAATCAACACTATACGTTTTAATCCGTATTTCCATACTGAACCTCCTATTATGATGATTACTATATAATATTCAACTATTACTATTATATCATAAAGCCAATGTGAAGCAAACATAATTCTTTAAATTTGTTTACTACTTAAATCTATAAGTAAGTCCATATTATCATCTTTTGCAGCTTTATTTCTTCTAATAGCTCCACACTTTTTACATTTAAAAACAATAACATAACCCTTTTTTCCATCAATCTCCATACTCACTGGTTCTAAATCCCCATGACATGTTTCAGCCCTATCTCCTGGATTTTTATCAACATGTTTTGAATGTAAACAGTATGGGCAATGGTTTCTACATGAATATCCTAATTGTCGAACTGTTTTACCACAATTTTCACATATGAATTCTTCATCTATTTCTGTAAATTTACTATTACTTAGCATTTTTCCCCTTTCATTTATTCGTTATAAGATATGTCCCCATTGGGACAAAATGTCCCAAAAAGAAACGTCCCCAATGGGACATTAGTGTAAATCAAAAGTTCCTCCTCCTAAAAATTCTTTTAATAATGAATTGTTTGGTACATATTCACTTGGTATTTCTCTAAAGTATTTTAATATATTTATTAATCTTTGCGCTTCTGCATATTCTTTATAACTATTGTCAATCTCTTTTAGTAATGGCATTGCAATTTTCTTTAATGCTCCTAACTCGTATATTAATGATGTATTAAATATTCTATCTGCTTCTTCTTGGAATGGAAAAATGTTTTTTTCTTCTCCCTTATTTACTTTGTGCCATGTATTTAATGTATGAATTGCTGAATACCCTCTGAATTGATAATCTCTTACTATTCTTCTTACTAATCTTGTATCTGTTGTTGATATTCTGTTATATCTGTCCATATTCAATACTGTTAATGCACTTATATAAATTTTATATTTTTGCTCTTTAGCTATTTGACTAGTTAATTTGTCATTTAAACAATGTATTCCTTCTATTACTAGAACTTCATCATCTGCTAATTTTAATTTTTTTCCATTATATTTTTTAGTTCCAACATGAAAATCAAATTCTGGAATTTCTATTTCTTCACCATTTAATAATTTTACAAGATGATTATTGAATAATTCTAAATCAATTGCTTCTATACATTCAAAATCATACTCTCCATTTTCATCTCTTGGTGTGTCTTGTCTTTCTACAAAATAGTTATCTACTGAGATTGTTACTGGTTTTAATCCATTTAATTTTAATTGAATTCCTAATCTTTGTGCAAATGTTGTTTTTCCAGATGATGATGGTCCTGCAATTAATATCATTTTTACATTTTTTCTTTTTGATATTTCGTCTGCTATATTTGCAATTTTCTTTTCATGTAGTGCCTCTGCAAGTAATATAATATCATTTATTTTTCCATCTTGTACTGCTTTGTTTAATTTATATACAGTATTTACATCTAACACTGAATGTATTTTTTCAAATTCTTCTAAAGCCCATGCTAATTTCTTTGTTTCTACAAATTCTGGTATTTCTTTTGGATTTTTTGATACTGGATATCTTATTAAAAATCCGCTTCCATATTTAACTACATCAAATTTTTGTATTACTCCTGTTCTATTTCCTAATACTCCATAACAATAATTATAATATTTTTCGCAGTAATACATATAAATTATTTTATTATCTTCAAAATTGAATTGTAATCTTCCTTTTGAAGTATCATTTTCTTCATAGTATTTTTCAGCTTCTTTTCTTGTCATTTCAACTTTTGTTATTTTTAAATCTTTGTCTATTATTTCTTGAATTTTTTCTTTTAGAGTATTTATAAATTCTTCTGTTATAGGTAAAGTTTCACATTTACAGAACATTGCATTTCCAAGTTGATATTCTACCATTACTTTTTCTTTTGGATATAAACTTTCAAATGCTTTGCTCATAATATATACAAGTGTTCTTCTATATATTTTCATCCCTTCTTTTGAAGATATATCTATTAATTCTATTTTTGCTCCTTCTTCTATTTCTGTTTCTAAATTTCTATATTCATTATTATATAAACATCCTATTACTTCATATTTGCTTTTTTCTATTTCTTCTTTAAATGCTTGGCTTACTGTTAAGCCTCTTTCTACTTTAATCTTTTTTCCATTGTATCTTATTTCCATTTTTCTTCCTTCCCTTCATGTGACATATATTAAGTTTGAAATTTTTATTTTTCAAGCTTTTGTCTTTCTTTTGCTACTCGTATATTTTATATTAATAACATAAATAAGTCAATTACATTTTTATGATATTTACTAAAAAAGAATTCTTTATTTATGTATAATGTTTTGTAAAGTAGTATAAAAGCAAAGTTTCCTAACCATATTGCTGGTATCATTGTTTTACTATATAAGCAGATATTGAAAAGTATTCATTAAATCCAAAAAGTACTATGTTAAATTACAACATAATACTTTTTGGATTGTGTAACACAAACTATTCTTTTACAATCAAAACTTCATTACTGATTGATTTTCATATCTGTTCTATAAAAAGTTCGAATAGAAACGTCGTTGGAGCGTTTTAGAAGGTTATTTGCGAAAAAATCGCCTATTTCTCATAGTGTTCCTCCCACATTTTGCTCAAAAAAATAATTGACTCATCAACTGTTGTAATTAGTATAGCATATAACTTCAAAAAAGTATACTATAAAATGAATATTAATAAAATGGTAAGGAGGCAAACCTAAGTCTGCCTCCTTGTAGATGCACTGCATCATTTTGTTTCAATCGTTAAGCCCTCATGTACTTAATTTCGTTAATTCCAACAACACATACCCACAGTTGCTTTTTATCACATCCTCCAACATCGTGCCAGCCCATGTAACACATGGTTCCATTAGGATGTTTCATGACATAAAACTTGTCAGAGTTTATGACCCGCACAATTTTACGGCAATACTTATTAGTAGGTTTCATCGTTTTCTTATAGTTAGCATTTTGATAACCCACTTTTTTCAGTACAGGAAGTAAGTCATCTACTTTCACATTAGGGCTCCATGTAGAGTATGGATACCAAGAAATCCCATTGCCTTGCTTCAATGATTCCCGAAGACTTTCTTCAAATTCCTTCAGATTGGTTTCCCACATCTGTTCTTCATATGATTTAAATTTCATATGCTTTCTCCTTTCACTTTTTATGATTGAAAACACCTCATAGCCTATAGCTATCTACTTTATATTTTATCATATTTTACATAATTTTGCAATAATACTGTAGTTAAATTCTTATACTAGAATAAATGCTATATATTATTTCAAACACAAAATTTAATTTTTCTTTTTCATTCATTTCCATTACTTTCGATAATATAAAAACATCCATATTATCTTTATAACAGAGCATTGTGTTCTTATTATAGTTTTTATCAAAAACACATAAAAAATTTTTTAATATATCAACTAACTTTTCTTTATCAACTTTTAATTTTATCAAATCACTTTGTATAACAATTATACTTAATTTTAATCTATTTTCTATACTTAAACTTTCAAAATATCTTACTAAAACTTTTACATCTTCACTATTATTTTTTAATATCATTTTATCATTCCTTTCATTATTTTATAAAGGGCTTGGGACTTAGTCCCAAATTTCGAATTTTGACTAGGGAGGAAAAATTCAGTGCTTGTTAGGAAATATATAGGAGTACAAAAATTGTATTTACTTTGAATTTTTCCTCTAATTTTTTCATTTTTGATTACTAATTACTGCACCAATTTTATAATTTTCTTTCTTTGATTTTGAAAAAGTTTTGTTATCTTTTACAGCAACTAATCGAATCAATTTTTGTTTTTCTTTGTTCAATTTTATTTCAATTTCTTTTTCATTTTCGTTCACATTTTTTGAAAATAACTCGTAAAATTCTATCTCAAATTCTTTGTTAAGAGTTGTAATATAATCGTCTAATTGTTTCTGATTTATATTAACACTTGTCCTTATTTCTTTTTCTTCTTCGTTCACTTCAATAGGTACATAAATATCTGCTATTCCTAATGCAAAAAATTTTGTTAATTGTTCAATATAACTACTTCTAAAATTTATTTTATCAAT
>CAOKJC010000119.1 GCA_948468685.1 uncultured Clostridium sp.
AATAGATATGCAACTAAAGAAGAACAAGAAATATTATCAAAATATATTGGTTGGGGTGTTTTGCAACAAGCATTTGATGCAAACAATAGTAGTTGGTCAAATGAGTATAACACATTAAAAAATTTATTAAATGAAGAGGAATATAAAAATGCTAGAAATTCTACACTAACAGCTTTTTATACACCACCTATTGTAATAAATGCAATGTATGAAATATTGCAAAATATGGGGCTAAAAGAAGCAAATATATTAGAACCATCTTGTGGAGTAGGAAACTTTTTTGGAATGCTACCAACTGAACTTGAAAATTGTAAAATGTATGGAGTTGAGCTTGATTCTATATCTGGAAGGATAGCACAACAATTATATCAAAAATCTACAATAGCAGTTAATGGCTATGAAAAAGTAGAATTGCCAGATAGCTTTTTTGATGTTGCGATTCGGAAATGTACCTTTTGGAGATTTTAAAGTAAATGATAGAAAATATGACAAAAATAAATTTTTAATTCATGATTATTTTTTTGGAAAAACTTTAGATAAAGTAAGATCAGGTGGAGTAATTGCTTTTATTACCTCAAAAGGAACATTGGACAAGCAAAATTCAGAAGTAAGAAAATATATTGCTCAAAGGGCAGAACTTTTAGGTGCTATTAGACTTCCTAATAATACTTTTTCAAAAAATGCAGGAACAGAAGTAACATCAGACATTATCTTCTTGAAAAAAAGAGAAAATATGACAGATATTATGCCAGATTGGGTTTATTTAGATACTGATGAAAACGGAATTACAATGAATAAGTATTTTGTGGATAATCCAGATATGATATTAGGTGAAATGGTTATGGAGTCAACTCGTTTTGGTATGGACTCAGCATGTAAACCTTATGAGGGGATAGAACTTAAAACATTATTAAATGAAGCAGTAGAAAAAATAAATGGAGAAATAACTGATTATGAGATAGGAGATATTGAAGAAAGAGAAGAAACGACAATCCCAGCAGATCCTAGTGTTAAAAATTTTTCTTATTGTATTGTTGATGGGGAAGTATATTTTAGAGAAAATAGTATAATGGCAGAACAAGACTTGCCTATAACTACTATAAGCAGAATTAAAGGGATGATTGAACTTCGTGATTGTGTAAGAGAGTTAATAAACTTGCAAACAGAAGATTATCCAGAAGAAAATATTAAAGTATCTCAAGCTAAATTAAATAGAATTTATGATAGTTTTGTAAAAAAGTATGGAATTATAAACAGTAGAGGAAATCGTTTAGCTTTTGAAGCAGACAGTAGTTATTATTTACTGTGTTCATTAGAAGTAATGGATAGTGAGGGTAGATTTGTAAGAAAAGCAGATATGTTTAATAAAAGAACAATTAAAGCATATAAAGAAATAACAAGTGTTGATACAGCAAATGAAGCATTAATCGTATCACTTTCAGAAAAAGCATCTGTAGATTTAGAATATATGTCAAAACTTACAAATAAAACTCAAGAAGAATTAATAAAAGAACTTGAAAATGTTATATATAAAGTACCAATGGAAGATAATAAATATGTAACAGCTGATGAATATTTATCTGGAAATGTAAGAGAAAAATTAAAATTAGCAGAAGCTTTAGTAGAAACACAACCAGAACTTAAAATCAATGTAGATGCACTAAAACAAGTAATTCCTAAAGATTTAACAGCTAGTGAAATTGGAATAAAATTAGGAGCAACATGGATACCAACAGAAATAATTGAAAAGTTTATATATGAATTGTTAGACACACCAAATACTTCTCAATGGAATATAAAAGTAAAGTTTTATAAAAATACTTCAGAATGGTATATAACAAATAAAAATTATGATTATTCAAATGTAAAAGCATATAAGGCTTATGGAACAAATAGAATAAATGCTTATGAGATAATAGAAAAAACATTAAATTTAAAAGATGTAAAAATATTTGATACAGAAACTAATGCAGATGGAAACAAAGTAAGAGTATTTAATGCAAAAGAAACAGCTATTGCACAAGCAAAGCAAGACCAAATAAAGCAAGCATTTGAAGATTGGATTTTTAATGATCAAGAAAGAAGAGAGCAATTAGTAAGATTATATAATGATAGATTCAATAGTATTAGACCTCGTGAATATGATGGAAGTCATTTGAATTTTTCAGGTATGAATCCAGAAATAAAATTAAGAAAACATCAACAAAATGCTATTGCTCATATTTTGTATGGAAGAAATACACTTTTAGCACATGAAGTAGGAGCAGGAAAAACATTTGAAATGGTAGCTCGGTGCTATGGAAAGTAAAAGACTTGGACTTTGTAACAAGTCCATTTTTGTTGTTCCAAATCATATCATAGAACAATTTGCAGCAGAGTTCCTACAACTATATCCAAGTGCAAATATTCTAGTAGCAACAAAGAAAGATTTTGCAACAGCTAATAGAAAGAAATTTTGTAGTAGAATAGCAACAGGCGATTTTGATGCAGTAATAATAGGTCATTCACAATTTGAAAGAATACCAATGTCAATAGATAGACAGCAAGAATTAATAGTAAATCAAATTGATGATATTTTAAATGCAATAGATGAAGCTAAAAGAGATAAAGCAGAAAATTTTACTATAAAACAAATGGAGAGAACAAGAAAATCACTTGAAAGTAAATTAGAAAAATTAAATTCACAAACAAGAAAAGATGATGTTATAAATTTTGAACAATTAGGTGTAGACAAAATGTTTGTAGATGAAGCACATAACTATAAAAACTTATTTTTATATACTAAAATGCACAATGTCGGTGGAATATCTCAAACAGATGCTCAAAAGAGTAGTGATTTATATATGAAGTGTCGCTACCTTGATGAGATTACAGGTGGTAGAGGTACAGTTTTTGCTACAGGAACACCAGTAAGTAATAGTATGGTAGAACTTTATACTATGCAAAGATATTTACAATATGATGATTTAGAGAAAATGGGACTTGAAAATTTTGATAATTGGGCGAGTATTTTTGGAGAAACAGTAACAGCAATGGAACTTTCTCCAGAGGGAACAGGATATAGAAGTAAAACGAGATTTTCAAAATTTCATAATTTGCCAGAATTAATGAGTTTATTTAAAGAAGTAGCAGATATTCAAACAGCAGATACTTTAAATCTTCCAACACCAGAGGTAGTAAGACGTGATGTAATAGTAAAACCTAGTCAAATGCAAAAAGATATGGTAGCAGAATTAGGAGAAAGAGCAGAAGCCATTAGAAATGGAAATGTAGATCCAAGTGAAGATAATATGCTAAAAATTACTAATGAGGGAAGAAAACTTGCATTAGACCAAAGACTTATGAACGAAATGCTAGAAGATAATGAAAATGGGAAAGTTGGAACTTGTGCCAATAATATTTATGAAATTTGGGAAGAGAATAAAGCAGAAAAATTAACACAATTAGTATTTTGTGATTTATCAACACCAAAACAGTTTGAAGAAAAATATGATGAAGATGGAAATTATATATTTACTGATGTTTACAATGATTTAAGAAGAAAATTAGTATTAAAAGGCATTCCAAGAGAAGAAATAGCTTTTATACATGAGGCAGATAATGAAACTAAAAAGAAAGAATTATTTGCTAAAGTAAGAAAGGGCGAGATTAGAGTTCTAATAGGAAGTACAAGCAAAATGGGTGCAGGTACTAATGTGCAAGATAAAATAATAGCTTTACACCACTTAGATACTCCATATAGACCAGCAGATTTAACACAAAGAAATGGTAGAGGAGTAAGGCAAGGAAATCAAAACAAACAAGTTTATATATACACTTATGTAACAGAGCAAACTTTTGATGCATATTTATTTCAAATGTTAGAAAGAAAACAAAGTTTTATATCACAAATAATGACATCAAAGATTCCAGTTAGAACAGCAGATGATATAGATGAAAAAGCATTAAGTTATGGAGAAATTAAAGCATTAGCAACAGGAAATAAGCACATATTAGAAAAAACTCAGCTAGATTCAGAAGTTGCAAAATTAAAAATAGTAAGACAAAGTTATCAAAGCCAGATTTATGATTTAGAAGATAAAATAACAAGATCGTATCCTACTCAAATTAAGGAATTACAAGAAAAAATACAAGCATTAGAAAATGATGTTAAGCAGTTAGAAGATAACACAATACCAAATGAAGATGGATTTTCTAAAATGAAAATAAAAGATATAGAATATACAGACAAAGAACAAGCAGGAAAAGCTATTTTAGAAGTTTGTAAAACAAAAACAAGTCCAGAACTTGAAATTATTGGAGAATATAGAGGCTTTAAATTGGAACTTGGTTTTAATTCAGTTGAAAAACAATTTACTATGACTATGAAAAATAAATATAGTTATAGTATTTTTTTAGGTAGTGATGTATATGGAAATATTACAAGAATAAATAATGCACTAGACAATATAAAAGATAAAATTCCAGATGAAAAATTGAGAGTAGAGAATATTGAAAAGCAACTTGAAAATGCAAAAATAGAAGTTCAAAAACCATTTCCACAAGAAGAATTATTAAAAGAAAAAATGAAAAAACTTGAAGAATTAAATATATTATTAAAACTAGATGAAAAAGAAAAACAAGT
>CAOKJC010000120.1 GCA_948468685.1 uncultured Clostridium sp.
ATTAAATGGCAGTAACATTTGAAAGTTATGAAAGAAGAATAGACCAAATAAAACCAGTAATGGAAAAATACGGAATAAAAGATTTTGAAGATGCATTAGAAATATGCAAAGAAAAAGGATTTAATCCATATGAAATAGTAAAAGGAATACAACCAATTTGTTTTGAAAATGCAGCTTGGGCTTATACTTTAGGTGCAGCAATAGCAATCAAAAAAGGTTGTGTAAAAGCAGCAGATGCAGCAAAAGCAATAGGAGAAGGATTACAAGCATTTTGTATTCCAGGTTCTGTTGCAGATGACAGAAAAGTTGGATTAGGACATGGAAATTTAGCATCAATGTTGTTATCAGAAGAAACAAAATGTTTTGCATTTTTAGCAGGACACGAAAGCTTTGCAGCAGCAGAAGGTGCTATTGGTATAGCAAAATCAGCAAACAAAGTTAGAAAAGAGCCATTAAGAGTAATTTTAAATGGACTTGGAAAAGACGCAGCTCAAGTAATTTCAAGAATTAATGGATTTACATATGTAAAAACAGACTTTGATTTCTTCACAGGAAAAGTAAATGTAGTAGAAGAAATAAAATACTCAGAAGGAGAAAGAAGCTTAGTTAGATGCTATGGAGCAAATGACGTTAGAGAAGGTGTAGCAATCATGTGGATGGAAGATGTTGATGTATCTATAACAGGTAACTCAACAAATCCAACAAGATTCCAACATCCAGTAGCAGGAACATATAAAAAAGAAAGAATTGAAGCAGGAAGAAAGTATTTCTCAGTTGCTTCAGGTGGAGGAACAGGAAGAACATTACATCCAGATAATATGGCAGCAGGACCAGCATCTTATGGTATGACAGATACAATGGGAAGAATGCACTCAGATGCACAATTTGCAGGTTCTTCATCAGTTCCAGCTCATGTTGAAATGATGGGATTAATCGGTATGGGTAACAACCCAATGGTTGGTGCTTCAGTTGCAGTAGCGGTTGCAGTAGAAGAGGCTATGAAATAAAATGTCCCATTAGGGACGGTTCTGTTTGGGACATTTTGACCCATTAGGGACAGTTCTTATTTGAGAGATAAATTTTTTAAAAGACAGAGATTAAAAATCTGTCTTTTTTTGACTTTAAAAGGATTTAATAATATGCGAACATTTTTTTTATTTTTTTGATAAAAAACTATTGACAATTATAAAAAAAGAATATAAAATAAGAACAACAAAACGAACAGGGTTTTGGAAAACGGAAATTTGCAAGGAGTGATATAAAATGAAAATAATGACAAAGAAAATAAACTTAAAAATAACAATAGAAGAAGCTGCTGAAAGACACCCAGTACCTGTATTAGGAACAGACTACAAAGTCAAAATAGTATATAAAAATGTGAAATTTGCTGAATTAGATGTAGAAGATAAAATTATAAAAATATCACTACCAAACAAATATAAAAAAGCAAACAATGAAAAAATATTAGATATAGCAATAGATAAAATGTATGAACAAATTGCAAAAGTAGAAGTAGAAAGAGCAATGGAAAAAACAAGAATATTATTAGGATTTGCACCAGAAGATTATGAAATAAAGAAAATGAGTAATGCATTTGGAAAATGTGAAAATAATAAAATAACTATAAATCCTGAAATTGTAAAATATGGTAGAGATGTTATTGATTATATGGTATTGCATCAATATTGTCATTTGAAATATAAAAATCATTGTAAGAGTTTTATAAATATGATTGAGAAATATGAACCTAATTTTGAAAAGTATGAAAAATTTATTTAAAGTACCACCCCACCTAAAGTTTTCTAAAAAAAAGAGTAGTATTAAATAAAAAATGCTACTCTTTAAAAAAATTCACAATTTGAACACAAAAGTATAATATAATATGAAAATAAATTTTTTAAGACTAACAGTAATATTAAGCGTAATATAATAAAGAGGGGAGTTTTTATGTTAAAACTAAAAAATATCACAAAAATATATAAAAGTGGGGACTAAAAAGTAGAAGCATTAAAAGGAATAGATATTGAATTTAGAGAATCAGAGTTTGTATCTATTTTAGGTCAAAGTGGGTGCGGAAAAACCACACTATTAAACATTATAGGAGGATTAGATAGGTATACAAAAGGAGATTTAATAATAAATGGAAAATCAACAAAAGACTTTAAAGATAGAGATTGGGATGCATATAGAAATTATTCAATAGGATTTGTATTCCAAAGTTATAATTTAATAGCACATCAAACAGTACTTTCAAATGTAGAACTTGCATTAACAATATCAGGAGTTTCTAAAAAAGAGAGAAAGCAAAGAGCAATAAAAGCATTAGAAGAAGTTGGCTTAAAAGACCAAATACATAAAAAGCCAAATGAATTATCTGGTGGGCAAATGCAAAGAGTTGCAATAGCAAGAGCATTAGTAAATAATCCTGACATAATTTTAGCGGATGAACCAACAGGAGCATTAGATACAAAGACAAGTGTACAAGTAATGGAGATATTGAAAAAAATATCAAAAAACAAATTAATTATAATGGTTACACATAACCCAGAACTTGCAGAAAAATATTCTAGCAGAATTATAAAAATATTAGATGGAAAAATTACAGACGATTCAAATCCAATAGAGCATGATAAAAATCAACAAACAAAAATAGACAACAACAAAAAAAGAAGAACATCTATGAAATTCTTTACAGCATTAAGATTAAGTTTAAATAACTTAATGACTAAAAAAGGAAGAACAATATTAACATCTTTTGCTGGAAGTATAGGAATAATAGGAATTGCATTAATCTTAGCAATATCAACAGGTGTACAAAATTATATAGATAAAGTAGAAGAAGACACATTATCTTCATATCCAATAACAATAGAAGAATCCACAATTGATATGGCTAGTATGATGGAAGCAATGATGGGAACATCAGAAGATAGCGAAAATAAGGAAGATGGAAAAGTATATTCAGCAGATATTATGGATGAAATGATTACAACACTTTCTAATAAAAAAGAAAATAATAATTTAGCAGAATTGAAAAAGTATATAGATGCTGGTAATAATGAAATTTTTAATAATAGTAATAGTATAAGTTATGGATATAATTTAAATATCAATTTATATAAGAAAAATACTGATGATGGAATTGTTAGAGTAAATCCAAGTACTGTTATGAATGCACTAGGGATGGGAGAGATGATAGAGGCTTCAAATAATTCTTCAGTATCATCTATGTTTGGTAGTTCTATGATGATGACTAATACAGATATATTCATTGAAATGCTAGATAATCAACAATTGTTAGAATCTCAATTTGACTTAGTAAAAGGAAATTGGCCAAAAGAGTATAATGAAGTAGTTTTAATTTTGAAAGAAGATGGAAGAATAGATGATTATACTTTATATTCATTAGGATTAAAAGATCAAAAAGAACTAAAAGAAAAATGGAAAGCAGTAGAAAATGGTGAAAAAATAGAAGAAAAACAAGAAAATACAGTATATAGTTATGATGAACTATTAGGATTAGAATTTAAATTATTATTAAATTCAGATTATTATTCAAAAGAAAATGGATTATGGGTTAATCAAGAAGAAAATGAAAATTATATGAAAGAAAAAATAGAAAATGCAGAAAGTATTAAAATTGTTGGAATAATAAAACAAAATGAGCAAAGTGTTGCAACATCTGTAACTAGTGGTGTAGGATATACGAAATATTTAAAAGAGTATGTTATTAATAAATCAAATGAAGCCCAAATTGTTAAAGAACAAAAAGATAACAAAGAAATTAATGTGTTTTCTGGATTAAAATTCCCAATAGAGGATGAAAGTTTTTCAATGGAAAATCTAACAACAGAGCAAAGAATGGCAATGAGTAGATTGAGTAGTGAAGAAATTGCAAGAATGATGGAAGCATATACATCAAATAAAGATGCAAGCTATGAAAAAAATCTAAGAACTTTAGGAGCAATAGATATTGAAACACCAACTTCAATTAGTATATATCCAAAAGATTTTGAATCAAAAGAGAAAATAGCAACTGCAATTGAAGATTATAATCAAATGCAAAAAGATAATGGAAAAGAAGAAAATACTATAAACTATACAGATTTGGTTGGAACAATGATGAAATCTGTAAGTCAAATTATAGATATAATAAGCTATGTATTAATTGCATTTGTTGCAATATCTTTAATAGTATCATCTATAATGATTGGAATTATAACATATATTTCAGTTCTTGAAAGAACAAAGGAAATTGGTATTTTAAGAGCAATTGGAGCATCTAAAAGAGATATATCAAGAGTATTTAATGCAGAGACTTTAATTGTTGGTTTAATTTCAGGACTTATAGGAATAGGAATTACAATTTTATTAACATTACCTATTAATAGTGCTATTTATGCTATTACTGGTGTAAGAGTTGTTACAGCTGTACCTTTTAAAGCGGGTATTGTATTAGTTATTATAAGTATGTTCTTGACAATTATTGCAGGTTTAATTCCAGCAAAAATTGCAAGTAAAAAAGATCCAGTTGTGGCTTTAAGAAGTGAATAAACTTGAAAAGGGGCTGTAAAAAAAGTTCCTTAGAAAAATGAGATTTGAGTTATAATTT
>CAOKJC010000121.1 GCA_948468685.1 uncultured Clostridium sp.
GTAAATAAAAAAATTCTCAAAAAAAGTGTCCAAAAACTTGACATAGATCCAATAACCTATATGGAATTTATTTTGTATTAAGGAACTCTGAAAATTTCTTGACAATTTTTTTTTAATATGTTTATAATTAATAAATAAATTCAGGTAATTAATAAGAGAAAGTTAACTAGGAAGGTGTTTTATGAATCAATTTACTAAAGTAGTTTTATTAATAATTATTGTATTGGTGATTAGTTTTGCTATTACGATAATATTATATTTTAATATGAGAAACATAGAAAGAGAAAATATGAATCAAGCATTAGAAATTACAAATGAAAATAGCAAACTAAATGATAAAATAAATGAGTTTGCTTCTCAAAATGAAATTTTAATAGATAATTATTCTATTGACAGCAACAAAATTGGAATAGAGGTTAATAAAAATACAATAACTTCTAAAAGAGTTTCAATAGTAATAACAAATAATAATGAAAATCAAATATCTTGTAGTGAAGAATTTAAAATACAACAACAGATAGATAATAATTGGAAATATTTAGAATATCTTCCACATACTATATGGGATAGTATAGCCTTGACAATAAATGGAAATAGTCAAATCACAAAAGAATTAAATATAGAATACTATTATGGAAAATTAGATGAAGGGATTTATAGAATAGTAAAATATATTGGGGGGACATATATTTATTCAGATGAGTTTGAAATAGAATAACTAATATAAAACAAAAGTAATAAACTTTTTGTATAAGAAAACACACTTTATATAAAAAAAATTGACGAAAGTAAAAGCATAATATAAAATGAAATTGTATAAAAGGTAGTGTAAAGTAATTTATAAAAAATTATATACTTAAATTTATTTTAAGGAAATAGTAATAAATAACTTTGTCTAACCTATACAAAATTTAAATAGCAAGTATTTTCCTATTGTTTTTGTAAAATTATTATTAATTTAATGTAAGGAGGGTAAAGAATTTTTTATAAAAATACACTAAATTCTTTTATAAAAAATAAAATATGGAGGTATAAAAAATGAAAAGAAAATTTAATTTTATTTTAAGCTTTATTTTTTTAATGTCTATTTTTATTCTTTTTAATTCTCATCAAGTTCAAGCATCTAGTATATCTGATTATGAAGTAGTTACAGAAACAAAAGCTATTAAGAGTACAGTAGAAGAAAAAATAATGAAATATGATAAAGAAACAAATACAACAACAGAAGTAGATATGGATGAAATAAAACAGTTATTAGCTTCAAAAACTTCAAAAGAAAAAGGAGCTAATGCTTATACAACATCATCATACAATCCTAATAAAAATTTTAATATTTTAAGTCCGTATAGTACTTTTGCAATGTCAACTTATTTACATGTAAGTGACACTTCTAAATTCCCATATAGTACAATATCAAAAATTACCTGTGATGGTGGACATGCATCTGGAACAATTATAGGGAAAAATTTAGCGATAACTGCTGCTCATTGTGTTATGGATGGTAATGCAAATGTATACTCAAATTGGTCAATAATGCCTGGATATAATAACGGTGCTATTTTCGGTAGCACAGGATGGAGTCAAATTTACTATTCATCAGCTTGGGCTTCTGATCATAGTCCTCAGAATGATTGGTGTATTTGTGTGCTAGGAGATAATATTGGTTCTAATAGTGGATGGTGTGGATTACGCTCTTATTCTTCAGATTCAGGTTTAAACAATCAGAATGCGAATGCATATGGATATCCAGCAACTGCTTCATTCTCTGGAACAGAACAATGGTATACTGGAGGTAAAATCTCAAATGTAACTTCAGGTAGTTATGATATTGGAACAACTTTTTATGGTCGGAATAAGTGGTGGACCTGTTTTCTTGTCAGGTGATACATCATATGTGACAGGATTATGCAAAGGATATTATACATCAATTGATAACTTATCAGCATGTGTAAGAATTACACAAAATATGGTTGATCTTGTTAACAGTTTAAATTAATTGAAATAAATAAGTAAGTAAAATAGTGAATTAGAAAGAATATTTTTAATTCACTATTTTTAAGAAGATTTTTCCAAATACTATAATAATATTGATGAAGCTATAAATGCAATTATTGACTTTATTAATATTAAGTATAATAAAAATATTGAGAAATTAGAAAAATTTGATTTTAATAATATAAAGCTTGAGACACTAGAAAATTTAAGAGAACAAAGTTTAATCGGAAAATGGAAAGAAGAAAAGTATTGGGACTATAAAAATAATGATGGTATTAAACCAGAACATGTTAAAGTCTAAAAGACCAGCTAATTAGAATTGTTACTAGCAGGGAAGCATTTGCGACAATAAAAGATGTAAATATTTTAAGTGAAATAGAAAAGAAGATAAGATTTAAAATAAATTGGAAAAACTTATATGAAATGAAATTTGCCGACTATAATGATTTAAAAATAGCAATAAATAGAGAAAAGTTTGAATAACTATTACTTACAATAAAAAGGACAGATAATCAAGTTGAAAATTATCTGTCCTTTATGTTATAATCAGAACAACAATTAGTAATTTATTTTTACAAATAAATAAGCAAACATTGCAATTACAACTGCTGTTGCTATTGCATTTCCAGTATTTATATTAGTCAAGATTGAATTTCCTAATAAATCATCTAAACTTCCATGTGTATTTGAAACTAATAATCTTACTAATGAATTATTTAAAAGTAACATGAATTTCACAAAAATTGGTGCAAATACTATTGATGCGGCTCCAAAAAATAATCTCATTATATTATCTTTTACTTCATTTCTCTTTTCTGGACTAATTCCTGCGATAATCATTTTCCAACTTAATATAACTATTGCTAATAAAATTGGTCCACCAATTATAGTTGAAATTACTCTATACCATTTCATCACTAAATTCCATGTTTCTTGTGTAAAAGGAGATAAATCTGTTTGATTATTTCCAAAAACTAATTCATCATAATTTTTAAATCCAACACCAAATTCTTCTTTTGTAGTCAAATCAAATACTGTTTCAGCAAGACCACCGTATTATCTTAGCAATTATCTTTTCAAATAATCCCCCTTCATCTTTATCTATAGTTTTCTCAATATCATTTTTTCCTTTAAAATCATCTTCAGCTGTAAAAATACTTGCATTAACATTTGTTTCAAAGCTAAAAAAAATAAGTATAATTATAAATATACTTATAATAAATTTTTTCATTTTCAAGTTTTACACCTCCTTACTTATGTCTTTATAAATTCACTTTCAAATTTTGTCATATCAATTTTTAAAGCTCTTACTATGCCACCTCTAACTAATATACATTCTCCTGGTCTAGCTTTTATTAATATTTCTCTTACACCTTTTGGTAATTTAAAAAATTTCATTATATCATCAATACTTCCAATTGATTGTTTTAAAATAATTATAGTATCACAAGAGTTTACTGTTGCCTCAGCTTGATTACTCTGTCTCATTTCAGTTAAATATTGAGTTGCAAGTATCATTGCGACTCTTTTCTTTCTTGCTCTTCTAGCTAGATTCTCTAAAAAATCTGATGTTTCTTTATTTTTAAATAAATTCCAAGTTTCATCTATAGCTACATATCTTTCATTTCTTTCTTTTGTAGCCATATATTTGTTTGTTATCCATGTAGTGATTACTAAGCACACATAAAATTTCATAATATCATCTTTTATTTCTGAAATATCAAAACAAATAATTTGATCATTTATTTTTAATGTGCTTTGACAATCAAATATTCCCAAAGTATTTCCAGATAATAAATTGTTTAATATTATGGATAATTCTTTATTATCTATTTTATTTTTCATCACATTATAAAAATCAGTAAGTGTAGGCATTTTCTTTTTTATATTTCCAAATGTTATTTTTCCTTCTTGTTTACCTCCTTTTTTTTCATATAATGAATTTCTGTCTTTTGTAATTCCTTTTTCTCTATATACTTCTCTAACTGCTTTTTCTATATCAGATATTTCATATGATTTTAATGGTCTACTTTCATAGTTATTAATTATTCCATTTAGTATTGCTCTAATTTCTGTTACTTTATTATCAATATCAATAAATCCTTCATCTTCATCAACATCTATATCAAATAAATTAATTCCAACTGGAATTCCTTGTCTTACTTTTATTACTCTACCACCTAATTTTTCAGTAAGAGCTACATATTCTCCTTCAATATCTAATATTGCCGACCTTCTATTTAAAAGTGCTGTTCTTCCAATTATTGTTTTTAGTGTAACAGACTTTCCAGCACCAGGTATTCCAAAAATACCTATATTAGCATTTGATAACTCACTTGAAAATGTTTCTAAATTATATGGTAACCCTGTAAATAAATCTCTACCTAAATAAATTCCTTCACTTGAACTACATTTTGTTCTTGCTATTGGAAACATCATTGCTAGACCAGAACTTGTTATATTTCTACAATTATCTTTTAAAATGTTATTATTTATTGGTAATGTTTCTTTTAGTGCATCTATTTGTTTAAAATATAGTGGTCTTACTTCACATGACCTATTTGCAAATTCATTTCTAA
>CAOKJC010000122.1 GCA_948468685.1 uncultured Clostridium sp.
TTCTTGTTTTTACTTCTTCAATATCTATTGTTCCTTCAATATGTTCTTTAGCAGTCTTAATTAAGTATTTTGAAGGTTTTAATCCATCTACATCCTGCAAACCAATAGCTGTTTCCCATGTTTTAGTCTTTTCTACTTGATTTGGTTCACCTTGTTTAATATATTCTGATAATTCTAAATTCCAATCTTTTTTCTTATCCATTAGAAATACCTCCTACATATATATTATATCAGTTATTAGATATAACATCAATATTTAAAGTGCAATTTTTGCACTTTAAGATGTAAAAATTGCACTTTAGTATTGTAATTATTTTGTATTTATTAGCAAAATTTTGTACTATCCAATTACATTTAATAATAGCTATATTCTTAACTATCTTTAATATTATTCAAATTCAATATCTTCTTCTGCTTTATTATATATATCGATTTGATTTTCTACATTTACCTTATTCACTAACCATCCTCTCAGTGAACACAGATTGATAAATTCATCTATTCTATTTACTCCATTTATTTCTTTAAGAGTTACAACAACTCCAAATTTAATGCCTTCTCCATCTCTTTTTTCTAATCTTTCTTTAGTTTTTATACTAATTCCCCATATACCGTTTCCATAAGCTTTTTTTGGTCTTATTCCCTCTTTATACACTTGTCTAATGTGTTTTACATTATCCCATTTTCTATAATATTTTCTCGCATTTTCTTCTCTCAAGTAATGTTCTCCATCTATTGATTGTGTATTTTCATTTATAGACTGTATTCCTTTTTCTCCTATTCTCCCAAAATATATGTCTAATTCTGTGTTAGTATAATCTACTCCCTGATTTCTAGAACAATTAGGAAAATAGCACATTGTAGCTTTAGCAATAAATGGATGTTTATCTCCATATATTGGTACAGGAATATTGTAATTATATGTATCATATTTTTCCGATTCGCCAGATAAAATAAATTTTATTTCGTCATTAGATGTCTTTAATATATCTTCAATTCTTTTAGGTATAATTCCATAACCAATCAGACATGATAATTCATTTGAATTTTGTTCATTCCATCCAGTTGCAGAGTCTATAAGTAATGCTTTTGCAACTTCTCTAGAAAATCCTAATATCTCAATCAAATATGCCATCTTTCTGGCAATCCAAGGTGCTGCAAATGATGTTCCTGTAACTCTACCTTCACCAGTCGGTCCACATACTCTCATATACTTGTCTTCATCTCCACCATAGTAGCTAATATCAGGTTTGTTAAAAAAAGATAAAACTATACCTTTTCTTGCATATGTAGCTGGCTCTCCTCTCATATTAACAGAATTAACAACTAAAGAATTTATTGAATCTGCTGGTGCACCTATTCTCTCTATATCTTCTCTTGTTTTATTTGTTCCTGCAATAACAAATATTACATTATTTTCATATTGTATTTTATCCAAGTAAGCAGCTTCTGGAGATATAAAGTTAGGATTTACTTCTAATGAAGAGCCTAAAGACAAATTCCACACGTGTATATCTTTATTTTTTGAAACAATTTCTTCTATCGCTTTTAAAATTGAAAATGAACTCATTTGAGTTGCTCTAGCTACTCCAAAATGTTTAACTCTAAATCTCCCACATCCATCATCCATTTCTGGATTAATTTGTGGTCCATCTACTATAATTGATGTTACTTCTGTTCCATGTTCATAGTCCCTATTTTCTATAGGTATATTAGGATCTGTTTTATCAATAAACTCTACCCAATCTGAAAAATAAACTCTTTTATCAAATAATGTATCTATTACTCCTATTATAGGTTCATTAATTGGTTCTGGTATTGAAATTGGTTCCAAATTTTCTATTTCAAAAAAGTCTTCATAATTATAATTAGCTAAGTCACTTACTTTCATTGCTATTAAATATGGTGCATTATTTTTTAATATTTTTAATTGATCTGGAGTTAAAAATACAGTTGTCTCATCTAATATTCTTGATGAAAATATATTTATTCCTATTTTTTCTAACAATTCTTTGGTATCAATATCTGTTTTATATATTGTAATAAGTGAATTTTGAATTATATCATCTTTCTCTTCTAAAATTGAAAATTTTTCAACATAAAATGAATCAACTACAATATTAACAAAATTAATTCTACCAATATCATATTTGTCTATATTAATATTTTTCTTATTTATTTGCTCTATATTATAATAATTAATTTCGTCTCCGAATTTTTCTGATACAATTTTTATTGATTCCTTTATCCTATTAATCGTTTCTGATAATATTTCTTTTGTTATATAATGTGTTATAATATGTTTCCTTTTCTTTCCATCTGTAAATTTTGCACCGACTATTGAACTATTAGATGTTTGAGCTCCTTTTGAAAGAAATCCTTTAACTCTTCTACTTTTGGCTACAACATCTTTGTAAAATACACTTATCAATGCTCCATTTAGATATTTTTCATTATTCCAAAAGCTTTGCAAATCTAATAACTGTCTTTCTAAGTTTCTTAAGTGATCAATTTTAACATATTCTCCTTTAGGAAGATTTGATGGTCCTGGCTTAGAATTATTTGACTTTTGAAAAAATTTTCCTTTTAATTGTAATAATTCATTCATCTTACTCACCCTTTATTTCCCTTGAAACTTGACTTTTTGAAATTCCTGTTAATATTTCAATTTCTCTAACAGTTAATCCTATATCTTGTAATTCTTTTAGATTATCATTACTATTTTTATTTACTAATGCAAACAATCTCTTTAAATAATCATATTCATCATTAGGATTACTAAATGCTATTGAGCTTCTTATAATATTCTTTAATTCTCCTGGGTAAGGTATGTCTTCCATCATATTCATTATTTTTCTAAATAATTTAACATTTCGTCCTGCAAATTTAAATTTATCTAATGCTTCATTTAATAAATATTCTGATATTTCTATTAAATCTTCTTTTTCATATCTATTAAAGTTAATTACTGAATCAAATCTTCTAACTAATGCTTTATCAAATGATTCATATAAATTTGTTGTAGCTATAAACACAATATTTTCATTTAATGTATCTAATCCTTTCAATATTGCAGAAGTTGCTCTTCCCATTTCTCTCAAATCATTTTTATTAATTCTATCTAGCGCAATAGAATCTATTTCATCAAATAAAATAATTATTTTTTCTGGATGCGATAAATTTTGTATTTCTTTAAATAACTCTGCGATGTTCTTAGATGTTTGACCTAATTTACTATCTATTACAGTATCAAATTCTACTGAAAATAATTCTCTTTCTAATATACGTGCTAATTGTTTTACTGTTTCGGTTTTACCTGTACCAGGAGCTCCTTCAAATAAAAATTTATTTACTCCTGCGTTATGTCCTACAGCATTAATAATACCTATAATATCTTCTTTTATCTTTTCTGGTAGTGGTAGAGATGATTGATTTGGTTCTACTTTTATAAAAAAAGATAAATCGTAATTTTTACCTTGTGGTACGAAAGTATTAACATTAGACAATAGTGCCATTATATATTCGGATAATTGAAAATCTCCAGTTTCATCAAATTCTCTAGCTATATCATACGCTTCATTTCTGAATGCTTCATCATTTTTTTCTGAATAATATTTAATTAAATTTAATACATTTTTCTTTTTCATTTTATCACCCTACTATATTATATTTTTTTCGGGGACAAATGTCAATAATTTTGGGACATTTTTAAAAAAATATATTGACTTTATATTTTTCGAGTAGTATAATCTCATTAACAATAAAAAGCATTCCAAGTGTTATAAACAACATGAAATGCTTCTCAATAAATAACTTCTCTCAAAAGTATTATTAGAAGCATTATAACACTTTCTATTGTTAGAAGTCAATACATTTTGACTTCTTTGAATGAGAAAGGAGATTATTCTTATGGCTTGTAAAAAGACAAGTTCAAGTGTTGCTTCAAAAGCATCAAAACTTTTGAAAGATGGTAGAACTTCTAAAACTACAAAATCTGTAGCTGGTTCTGCTTTATCTCAAAGGCAGCCAAAACATACACATAAGAAAAAATAATAAAGGTAAAGCAGACTCATTTGAGTCTGCTTATTTAAATCTTAAATTCTTCCTTTAATTACTATTTTTAAAATTTTCATAACATTGATCTAAAAATTGTTTTAGTATCTCTTTTTGTTCTTTAGATAAATTATGTTGTTTATCCTCATCCACCATTTTCTTATCCATTTCTGTTATAAATTTTACAAACGGCAATAATTCTTCTTTATTCATGCTTATATTCTTCTCCTTCTTCAGCTACCATTGCTAAACTTTCAGTATCATCTTCTATACTATCATATACTAGAGTATCTTCACTATTATTATCTGAGTTCCAAATTCCAAAGTATTTTTCAAAGAATTTCTTTATTTTATCAATTATTGATTCTTTTCTTTCTGTTCTATTACCTCCACCAAATCTTCTCATTGGTGGTAATATTTTTTCAATATCTGTTCCTGTTGTTTTAA
>CAOKJC010000123.1 GCA_948468685.1 uncultured Clostridium sp.
GAAAAGAAGGAAGAAAAGAAGGAAGAAAAGAAGGAAGAAAAGAAGGAAGAAAAGAGGAAAAAAGAGAAACAGCTAAAAAGCTTTTAGCAAAAAGAATGAGTATTGAAGATATTGAAGAAATAACAGGTTTAACAAAAGATGAAATTAAAAAATTAGAATAGATATACATGTTATTCAAAAAAAAATAATATACAATAAAAATGTACATTATTTTTTTAGGTTCCAATCTTTTAAATTTCTTTGAATTGCTCCAAAAAGGTTAGCTCTAATCATAGGTATATCTTTTTGAAGAGTAAAAATCATTTGCTTCATAGATTCTCTTTTTGAAGTTCCATCCATAGGACAAACTTTTTTCATAACTGATAAGTTATTTTTCTTTATAAATCTTTTGGTATCTTTTTCAGGTGTATATATTAAAGGACGTATTAAAGTAATTTTAGATCTATCCATATAACTTACAGGAGAGAATGTTCCAATATTTCCAGCATATAGCAAATTAAGCAAAAATGTCTCCAATACATCATCTTGATTATGTCCTAATGCAATTTTGTTACATCCTTCTCTTATAGCAATTGAATTTATAACTCCTCTTCTTAAATTTGCACATAAAGAACATGGATTTTTCTCTTTCCTAATATCAAAAACAATTTCTTTAGCATGACTATCTTCAATAAATAAAGAAATTTCTAAATTGTCACATATATTTTGTAAGAATGTTGTGTCAAAGTATTCAAATCCAGGATTAACACTTATTGCTATTATTTCAAATTTTTTAGGATAAAATATTTGTAAATTTTTAAATGCGTGTAGCATTGTTATTGAATCTTTTCCTCCTGAAAGGCAGATTGCTATTTTATCATTTTCTTCTATCATATTATAATCTTCTATTGCTTTTCTCATATAACTCAATATTCTTTGCATTTTAATCACATTCCTTCTTTTTTATTTTAAAGATAATTAATATCTATAAGAGGTTCATATATATTATAACACTTGTTGTCAATAGGTAATATTTTAAAATTAAAGGTAGATTTTGAATTGTAATATAAATTTAATATAAATTTAATCTAAAATATAAAAAAATGCTTAAATGAGCTTCCCTAGTACATTAAAATATAAAAAATGTAATATAAAAATTGATATATTGAAATATAAAATATATTTATGTAAAATTTATATTAGATATATTGTCGAATAATAGGAGGTACTAAGATGAAAGAAATGTTGAAAAAGACAATTGCAATTTTTGTATTAATGATGATGTTTATTAATAGTTCTTTTTTAGTAGTTTTATCTACTGCTATTGATACAATAGATAGGATTATGGATGAGTCTAAAATTCATCCATTGTATGAAATTAATTTATAGAAATATGTGAATTACAGTTTAGAAAATGATATTGGAACATTAGTACAATTTAATTTAAAGACTGGAATTGAATATGTTGATGGTGAAGAATATAGACCTTTAAGTTCAACAGGAATTCTTTTAAGAGTACCTAAAATAGAGGATGAATATCCAGAAAATGTCGAGATTATTGGAAATTCAACTAAAGCGACAAATGGAAGTGATATTGCAAAAGATTTTGAATTTAAATATGATAAAGAAAACGGGGAATTAAGAATTGTTGTAGCTAATAAACAAGATGATGATGGAAATATTTATAACCAAAATATAGAAGGCGCTAGAGACGAATATACAATTATCTGTCATTATAGCTCAAATTGTTATAACAATGAGAATATAGAAAGAGAGTTACAGATAGTAGGAGATATTCAAACAAGTATTGCTGATTATGACGAAACAGAAAAAAGAATGGATGTTGATGAAACTTATGTTGTGTCAGAAAATATTTCAGGACTAATTTCTACAAATGTAATGACTTCTGATATATATAATGGTTATATAAATTCTAATAAACAAAATGAGACAAATTACAAAACTGAATATATTGAAAATTTAGAGATTAATATAAGTAAAAAAGAAATATCAGATGAAATTATAATAGATACCAAAAACAGTTTTATAGATAATAAAGATAATATTGAAGAAACTTTAGATATTGATTTATAAATCAACTAAAATTAATAAAAAAGATGTACTTGATATATTAGGTGAAGAAGGTTATTTACAAATTTTAGATGAAAATGGAGAAGTACTTGGAGAAATAAATAAGGATACAGAAGTTGAAGATAACAATATGTATGAAATTGTTTATAAACAAGAAGTAAATAAAATAAAAATTAAAACAAGTGAGCCATTAAAAGTTGGAACAATCTTTTTACAAAATACAAGAGAAATTAAAGAAACAGTAACTAATGATGAAATAAATAGAATTCAAATAGATACTAATATTGAATGTATAAATAATGTAAAGAATACAAAAGAAATATCTAATGAAGAAACAGAGAATATAGTAGATACAGAGAAAGAAATAAATATAGAAAATGAAAAGGATGTAGAAGATGAAAAAATAAAAGAAGATGAAGAACGAGAAGTAACAATAGAACAAAGAAAAATATATAATTTTAATAATATTCATATAATTCAAATTAAAGAATCTGAGACAAATATTGATTTGACAATGAATAGAACAGAATGGACAAATAATGTACAAAATGAAATTGAATTTACAGTAAAATTAATAACAAACAATATTAGATGCAAATTATTTGAAAATCCAGTAATAGAGATAATATTACCAAATGAAGTTGAAAAAGTTATTTTACAAGAATCTTCTTTATTATATGCAAATGATGGTTTGAAAATAGAAAACGTAGAAGTTTTAGAAGATAATGGTTCAAAAATTATTAGAGCTAAATTATCAGGAAAACAAAATGATTATTATAATAATTCTATGATAGAGGGAACAGAACTTTTAATACCAGCAACAATTATAGTAGAAAAGTCTATTTATGATGTGGAAGGTAAAGTAGAGTTAAATGTTATAAATAATAATACAAATGAAGAAAAAGTACGTAAACAATATAATGTAAATATTATATCAATAAACTTTCAAGCATTAAATGAAACTGAAACAGAAATAGGAGAAGAAGTAGGAGTAGGAGTAGAAGGTGGAACGAATAGTGCAGAAAATATAGCAGAAGGAATAGTAACAGAAATAAATGCAACATTAGGAGAAAAAACTTTAGGAGATGGACAAATTGTTTATGAACATGAATATATAAGATATAATATTAAAGTTAAAAATGAGTCTAATTATAGAAAAGAAAATATAAATGTAATTGGAAAAGTACCTGAAGGTACAACATTTGTAAGATGCTATTTTGGAGAATATTCTTTTGAAACAGAAGATTTTTATCATATAGAAGAAGATAATACAGTAACAGAATATAATCAAAATATCAGTTTAAATGCTAATGAAGAGATAAATTTAGAATATTGGATAAGAGCAAATTTATTAGGTGAAGGAGAGACACAAAAAAATATAGGAAGTGATATTTCTATATTTGTAGGAGAAGAAAAAATTGATGAATATCAAATAAATAACATAGTAAAAAAAGCTAAATTAGAGTTAAAAGTGACAGCTTCTGAATCAGATGGTTCAGGAAACATATGGATATATCATTTTGCTGTAAAAAAATACCACAGGAGAAGCTATCACAAATGTAATAGCAGATATAAAATGGCCAGATGAAGTTAAATTTGTAAGTGCAGAGCATCAACTTAACCATGAATATGGATATTCCACGACAGAAACAACAACAGGATTAAGAATAGATATCCCGAAACTAGAAGCTAAAGAAGAAAAAGTAGCATGGATAAAAGTACAAGTTTCTAGAATAGATGAAAGTAAAATTGATTTTGAAATAGAAACATATGGTACAGTGAAAGGAGATAGCACAGATACATATAATTCAAATTTAAGTAAAGAAGAAATTCATACATTTGGAGTACAAGTAACACAAAGTAGTGAGAAAGAGGGACAAGAATTACAATATGATGAAGAAGAAATAAAACTATCAAATATTACAGTAAAATTAGTTAATTCTGAAACTAATACAAGTGTTGTAGATGATAACGGAAATAAAATAACTACAGTTACAGATGATAATGGAAATTATATATTTGAAAATATAAAAACTGGAAAATACATATTAATATTTGAATATGACACAAATAATTATTCTTTAACAAGTTACAAGAAAAATGATGTTTCAGAAGATAAAAATTCAAATGCAATAAAAAGACAATTAACAGTAGATGGTATACAAAATAATTATGCTGCAACAGATGTAATGACATTAAGAAATGCAAATATAGAGTATATTAATATAGGTTTATTAAAAAACGAAGAACCACAAGGACCAGAAGATGAGAAAAAATATACTATAAATGGTTTTGCATGGGAAGATAAAAATAAGAATGGATAATAGTTTGAAAGAAAAATTTAACAAAATAAAACCAAAATAATGGAAAAAGGGCATA
>CAOKJC010000124.1 GCA_948468685.1 uncultured Clostridium sp.
TTAGCTTATGGAGAATATACAGTAAATGAAACTTATACACCATCTCCAGAAATAGAAACAGTAGAACAATTCTATGTAACAATAGATAGAGATAGTAAAACACCAGTAAAAGAACTTGTAGCCAATGATCTACCATTTGAAGCATATATAAAACTACAAAAACAAGATAAAGATACAGGAAAATTTGTAACTTATTCTAATGCAACATTTGAATTATATAGATTAAATGAAGATACAAACAAATGGGAACAAGTACAATGTAAAGTTGGAAATAGATATTTTAAATCATGGACTACAAATAATGAGGGAATTGCAAGAACAGAAACAAAATTGGAAGCAGGAAGATATAAATTAACTGAAATAAAAATCCCAACTGGATTTATACAATTAGATGAAGAATTAACTTTTAAAGTAGATAACAGAAACTCTACACTAAATTATGATAAAGATTTTGATGCATGGATTACTGTAACAGCTAAAAATGAACAACCAACAGGAACATTAAAATTAAATAAAAAAGTTACTTTAAGAGAAGATGTGGACAAAACAATGATAAAGAAAATTGACTTTACAAAAATATCATTTGAACTAGTTACAGATGAAAAGATAATTGACTATGCAGATGGATCTACTATATATGAAAAAGGAAAAGTAGTAGGAAAATATAATTTAAAAGAAGATGGAACTTTAATAATTGATAATCTACCTATGGGAAAATATCATTTAAAAGAATTAACAACAATAGATGGAGCAGTATTAGATGAAACAGAATACAAAGTAATATTTGAACAAAAAGATACAGTAACAAAAGAATATATAGTAGAATCTAATATTGAAAATAAAACAACAATAGTTGAAATATCAAAAGAAGATATAACTGGAGAAAAAGAATTAGTTGGTGCAAAGCTAACTGTTACAGACGAGAATAATGAAGTTATAGATAGTTGGGTATCTACTGAAAAAACTCACAAAATTGAGGGATTAAAAGTAGGGAAAACTTATACTCTAACAGAGGAAATAGCACCAGAGGACTATGTAAAAGCAACTTCAATAAAATTTACAGTAGAAAATACAGCAGAAATTCAAAAAGTTATAATGATAGATAAACAAGTAACAATGTCAAAAGAAGATATTGGAGGAAATGAAGTTGAGGGAGCAGAACTAAAAGTAGTAGATAAAGATGGAAATATTGTAGATAGTTGGACATCTACAAAAGAAATTCATACAATAAAAGGACTAACAGAGGGAGAAAGTTACACATTATATGAAGATTATGCACCAGATGGATTTGTAATTTCAAACAAAATAGAATTTACAGTAACAGAAGATAAAGAAACACAGCAAATTAAAATGATAGATAAAGTTGTGGAAGTAGTAAAGACTGACCTTACAACAGGCGAAGAACTAGAGGGAGCAAAATTAAAAGTAGTAGATGAAGATGGAAATGTAATTGATGAGTGGATATCAACAAAAGAACCACACAAAGTTATAGGACTAGAAGAAAATAAAACTTATAAATTAGTCGAAATTACAGCACCTTATGGCTATGAAATTACAGAAGAAATAGAATTTACAGTAACAGAAGATAAAGAAACACAAAAAGTTGAAATGAAAGACATGCCAATTCTTCAAGATATTAAATTAGTAAAAATTGATAGTAACACAAAAGAAGTAATAAAAGATAAATTTACTTTTGGAATATATGAAGATGCAGAATGCACAAAACTTATAAAAGAAGTTAAATCAAACAAAGAAGATGGAACAGTTTTATTTGAAGATTTAAGATATGGAACTTACTATATTAAAGAATTAATTGCTCCAAAAGGCTATGTAATATCTGATAAAGTTATAAAAGTTGAAATGAATGACAAAGGAGTATTTATTGATGATACAAAAGTAGAGAGAGAAGATTCAGTATATACTTTTGAATTTTACAATACACCAGTAGATACACCAAAAACAGGAGATAACAGTAATATGACAATATGGATTTCAATACTTGCAATTTCAGCAATAGCTTTAACAGGAATTGGAGTTTACGGACTAAAAAAGAAAAAATCAAATCATAAATAAAAATATATAAAAGGGTAGCTAAAAATAATTAGTTGCCCTTAATTGTTTTAAGGAGGAACAATGCCAAAATATACACTAAATCAAACATTAAAAACATTGGAGAAATTATTTAAAAAGGATATAACAACAACTAAACAGTTTAGAAATTTAAAATGGGATAACCTAGATAAAATTGATAAAGAATTAACACCAGTAGAAAAGAGTTTTATTATGGATTTTAGAAATGCAGTAATTAAAAAGAAAATAGTAGAATTTTTAGCTGGAAAAGAAATAGAAGAGGAGAGTGAAAAAAGTGATAGAACATTATAAAAAACCATCAGTAAAATTTATTGTAAATAAAGGAAACTTTAATAAATTAATGTCTATATTAACATTTCAAGAAGAAAATATTGTAACAGAAGAATGGAAACAAAGAGCTAGTAATTTAAAGGATTTATTATTAAGATATTCTATACCACAAAAAGATGAAGAGGGAGAAATATCAATAATAGATATTGGTTTGTTTCAAAAGGAAGCAGCAGAATTAATAGTATTATTACTTTCTGCATTTGATAATATATTACAAGTAGAAGAAGATTATACAAAGAAAATGAAAAGACAATAAATATAGAGGAGGAATAGTTTGGGAAAGATTAAAGAAACAAGACAACTCTATAAGGAAGTAATAAATGAAATATCACAAAGTGAAGAAAATTGGCAAAGATTTTTAGATAGTAGTTCATGGAATTTTAAATATGATTTTGATGATCAAATTCTAATATATGCTCAAAGACCAGATGCAAAAGCATGTGCAACAATGGAAGAATGGAATAAAAAGCTAAAAAGGTGGGTAAATAGTGGAACAAAGCCAATATATATTTTTGATAAAAATCCATATAGTCAATATCCATTCAAATTAGTATTTGACTTATCAGATACTCATAATTACAATAATACTGAATACAAATTATGGTCAATAAAAGAAGAATATGAACAAGATATAATTGAAAGTTTAGAAGCAAATTTTGGAGATATAGATTCAAAAGAATCACTAGCACAAGCAATAATTAATGCAAGTTATAACATGGTAGTAGATAATATGGAGGATTATTTAACTTCAATAATAAATCATAAAGCTAATTCAATGTTTGAAAATATGTCAGATGAAGAAATAAAATCTATATTCATGACAACTACTTGGGCAAGTGTAAGTTATATGATGATGACAAGATGTGGAATAAATGCAAGAGAAGAAATACAAACACAAGAATTTACATTTATTAAGTATTTTAATAATCAAGAAGTTTTAACAACATTAGGTGCAAGTGTAAGTGATATAGCTGAAATGGGATTAAGAGAAATTGCAAGAACAGTTGCAAGTTTGCAAAAAAGTGAAAAATTAAAAAATCGCACAATTGAAAATATTGATAAAGAAATATATTCTAAAGATAATGAAAAAATCAAAGGAGGAATTGAAGATGGTAGAGAAAATAGGATACACGAAACAGGGCGAGTATTATATGCCAAATCTAGTGATGAAGAAAGAGAAAATACCAGCAGGGAAATATTCTCTAATGAGATACAATTATCTAAAGAATCACAAGAACCACGAATTGACAATTTTAGTAATGAACCAAAAATTGACAGAACATCTAACACAAATACAGGAACAAGCAAGACAGAGAGTAGAGAACCTAGTAGAGCAAATGAAGAACCAGGATGGAGTAACAGAGGAACTAAAAGCCAAAGACCAGATGAAATGGGTGGGGCTTCTAAACAATTACAGGATGACAGCAGAGGAGATAGTAGTAAGCGAACTAATTTACATTTAGAAGAAAATATCTCTAAAAGAAGAATATTAACGAAAGAAGAAATGGAAACTGATAAAGATTTTCTGCAAGACAAATATACAAGTACATTATTAAGTAATATTCAAAATCTAAGTGTAACAAAAAATGAAATTAAAGAATTTTATAAAACACATTTAGATATAAATGAGAGAGTAGAATATATAAAACAAGTATTTAATGATGCATATACTGAAATTGTAATTGATGATGTAAGATTAGGATATAAGACCTATGAAAATGTATTACATTTATGGAAAGATAACTATTTGAATAGAACAGCAGAAGTTTATTACAAATGGGAAATAGTTGCAGAATATATAGAAGGACTTATTTTAGTAAATGAATTTAATGATTTGCATAAACCAGTACTAAGTTATTCAGACCAAATGCAGATTTTACAAGTAGAAGCTAAAAATGCTCCTACTTTTTCTTTTACTCAGGAAATAATTGATTATGCCCTACAAGGTGGAGGAAATGTTCAAGAAAGCAAAATGAGAATTTATAATCAATTTGAAAA
>CAOKJC010000125.1 GCA_948468685.1 uncultured Clostridium sp.
GTAATTTCTTATATAAATTTTCTTGAATTTCTAAAGATTTATAATCATCTAGTATTTCATACCAAGAAATCTTCAAATTTAAGTTATCTAATTGTTTCTTATTTTCTGTTTTATCATCAATGGATTTGTTAAATTTTATTCTTTTATCTTCTAATTTTTTCATAATCTCATTTAATGAATTTTCTAATTCTACTATATTAGTAGAAATTTCTTTTATAGGAGTATAAATATTATCTATTTTTTCGTCTATTTTAGGGATAATATATATATTTATTTGTTCGTTAATCTTTGCAATTATATTATTGGCTTCTAATACTAATTTTTCATCCAATGCATTAAAATCTTCTTCTAATTCTTCTATAACAATGTATTTAGCTTTTAGTTCTTCTAATTCTTGTTTATGTTCTTCGACATCTTTATTTAAAATTTTATTTATACTTTCAACAATATCATCTTTTATTGCTGTAATATCTTGAAAACAATATGGGCAAACTTGTATATTCTTGTTAGAAAATTCTGTTCTAACAGTTTCATAAAATTTTTGTTCTCCATTTTCTATTTTTGATAATATTAATTTTTCTCTTTCTGTAAATTGAGCAATTTCAATCTTTTTTTCTAATAATTCTTTTAACTTTTCATTATTCTTAGTAAATTTATCTATTGTATCAATTGATTTGGTAATTTTCGTGGTATTATTATTTGTCTTTGTATATATATTTAGTAATTCCTTATATTCTTTTTGTAATTCTTCTTTTGTTTTCTCTTCATCTTTATTGTTTGTTATACTGTTTATTATAGAATCATATTGAACTGTAGAATTTCTAATATTCCCCTTTATATCTTTATCTCTAGAAGCCCAATTACTTTTTAAAGTACTTTCAATGGTTGCTTTAAAATGTTTTGGACTACATACATCATTTTGATTCTCAAATTTCTCTTTTTCAATATTTAATCTTTGTTGTTCTTTGTCTAGTAGTTTCCTCTTGTCATTTAATAATTCTATCTGATCATCTAAATTTTTTTGTTCTCCTAACATTATTATTGTTTTCATTCCTGATTCTGATGTTTTTACATTTGCATCAATAAAATCTTCATTATATAAGTATATTTTATCAGTATCTTCACGCAATAATTCATTATTTTGAACATCTTTAAATCTGACAACTATATTTTCATAATTTGACTTAATTCCTTTGGATATTGTAGACTTTCCTGTTCCGTTTTTTCCATAAATATTACATATTCTAAGTGTCTTTTTATTATTAGGAAAAAATTCCAGTTGCGTATTATTAAATATATTTCCACTTATAATTATTCTATTAAACTCACTAATTTTCATACATTATATCATTCCTTAATACTATCATTATTTCTATTATTTAATCTTTTCTCTAGTGTTTCTATGCTTGGCAAGTTATTTGCTAAATACTCTGGAATCTCTTGTAAATATTTATATTCTGCTACTCCTATTGGCTTATTTATATCTTTCAAAGCTAGTTCAGCAGTTAACTTATGTTCATCTCTACACAATAAAATCCCTATTGTTGGATTGTCATCTTCTTTTTTCAATAACATATCTACTGCATTTAAATAGAAATTTAATTTGCCTGCAAATTCTGGTATAAACTTAACAGTTTTTAATTCTACAACAACATAGCATTTCAAGTTTAAATTATAGAATAGTAAGTCTATATAATAATCTTCTCCTTCTATTTCTAAATGATACTGTCTTCCTACAAAAGCAAAACCATTTCCAAATTCTAAAAGTAAATTAGTAATATTAGAAACTAATGCGTCTTCTACATCTTTTTCTAGTACATCTTTTCCATACCCTCCAATGTCAAAGACATATGGATCTTTTAACATTTCTAATGCTCTTTTTCCTAGCTCTATTGGTAATGTTTCTTTATAATTGCTTATTTTATTATCTAGTAATGCTTGTCTGCTATATAAATCAGTTCCTATTTGATGTTCTAATATCGTTCTTGACCATAGATTTTCTAATGTTTTTTCTGCATACCATAATCTTTCTTGTTCATCTTTTATTTTATCCATAATTGTAGTTATAGTAGTCCATGGCAATTTTGCAACATCATGTTGCAAAATTGAATCATACTCAAATTCTTTTGCAAATTTTTTCATATATCTTAAATTCCTTGCAGATAAACCTTGCATATCTGGAAATTCTAGTTTTAAATCTTTTGCTAAAGTATCTATGAAACTATTTCCATACTTTGTATTTTTTATTAATCCTTTTCCAATTCGATGATACATTAGTATAACTTCATTATTAGCTTGTGTTAATACTTTTCTTCTCGTTGTAATTATGTCATTTTTTATTTCATTTAAAAATTTAAAATACTCATCATCGTTGATAATATTTTTTAAATTCTCCACAATTTTCCTCCATCTTGAATTTTGCAACATCATGCTGCAAAATTCATATTTTACTTATTTATACCATAAAATTAATATAAATACAATTGTTTCCAATATATTCATTTTAAAAATTATAAAAAGGCTGTTACTTTTGTGTGCAACAACCTTTTATAATTTTATCTTCCTAAATATCTATCTTTTTTCTTTGCTTTCGTAATATCTTCTTGTCCATTTTTCATTTGCATTTCAATTTTTATAACTTCTTTAACATTTGGTACATCTTCTAAAATATAATTTGCTGTTTTTAGATTTTTTCTATACTTATTTAGCATTGTAGTGCATTCATTTCGCTTTTCTTTATATTCTTCCATTAAGTTATCATCTTTGCAATTTCTTAGCTTATTTCTGTATTTTTGTCTTAAATTAGTAACACTCTCAATATTTTTTTCAGTTTGTGAAATATAACTTTTTACATCTTCTGTTGTTTTTAGTTTTGCTGTTACTATAAGTCTAATTTCATTAGAATATCGTTCCATTTTTCTTACTTCTTGTTTCATTTCTGGAGATAATGGCTGATAGTTTTCTCTTTTTGGTAGTAATCCTAATAAATGAAATAGTAATAAAAATAGTATATCTATTCCACTCATTTTACTAATATCTTTAAATTTTCCTTTATATTTATAAACTTTGTATTTTTGTTTTTTCTTTTTAGGGTGTATAAATTCCATATATCTATTTTGATAATAATATGGATTGTGTTCAATTTTGTTTGCTATACTCTTTGGCAAATATTGTTTGCCTAAATGATACATCCTTACTGCTTTTTTATCGTTTATTGAACGAATTGTTGGATATTTTCTGTTATAATCATCATTGATTATATAACCTTTTTTAAGCATTATCTTTTTAAATTGTTCATAGTTTATACACATTTCTATTGCTTCATCAATAGCTTGTCTTATTACATTATACTTTGTTGGCTCTCCTCGTTTTTCTGCAAAATATATACTTCTTGGTGTTTTTCCTGCTGGCTTTTCAATAACTGTTAATCTATATTCTTTGCATAATTTGTCTGATAACTCTCTGAAATGATAATATGCTCCTTTATTACAGTTAAACTTTTTGCCTGTAAACATATTAACGGAATTGACTACAAAATGATTATGATATGTGCCAGTATTAAAGTGTGTTGCAACTACTACTTGATATTCACGCCACATTTTTTCAGCAAGTTTTATTCCAATTTTATGTGCTAATTCTGGTGATACTTCTCCTGTTTTAAAACTTTGATATGCGTGATAAGCAACGTTTCCTGTGCATTTATCGAATCTATTTTGTACTATTGTCATTTCCTCATAAGCTGTGTTGCTATTACAATTTACTCCTGTTACATACATAGTTTTTTCATTTTTATCAATAGTCTTCTCATCATTTTCTGCATATTTTAATACTTGTTTTAAATCTGCAAATGTTGTTTTCTCTGGATTCTTTGCATAGCTTATTACTCGAGAGATACTATCTTTAATTGCCCATATTTTTGTTGTTGCCATCTATATCATCTCCGTTTTTTATAATTGTAAATATCTAAAAAATCACTTTGCATTTTTGTTATTTTATCTTTTATTTCTTCATCACTCATATAAGGAAATTCATTTTTTAGTTCAACAATTCCATTGTAAACTTTACGAAGTTCTTCATCTGGTATTGAATAAATTTCTTTTTGTAATCCAGATTTTCTTAAATAAGATGATAAATTTAAGTTACTCTTTTTAGCATTTCTTTGTAATTTTTTCTTCTCATTTTCACTCACTCTAACATTAATTCCTATTGTTCTATTTCTCATAATTTTTCACTTCCTTTTTCATAAATTTTCGTTCTATTTTTTATAAAATCTTTCTTAAAAATTTTTAATTTCTTATCTAATTTTAAATCTATTTTTCTATTTTTTTCGTTTCATAAGGTAGGGGTTATAGGGGAAGATTTTTCCCCTTTCAGCGTAAGCTGTCGGTTTTGTGGCAATACAAAACCTATGCTC
>CAOKJC010000126.1 GCA_948468685.1 uncultured Clostridium sp.
CAAAGTCATCTGCTCCACATTCTAGAGCAAGCATCATTAATTCATCTTCACTCATATTCGTACTTGATTGTTCTATAATGATTATCCCTTTTCTATTAAACATATATGATACACAACCACTAGTTCCCAATGAACCTCCTGATTTATCAAATGCATGTCTTATGTCTGCAGCTGTCCTATTTCTATTATCTGTAGTGGCATTTACTATAATCGCTACTCCATTTGGTCCATATCCTTCATATGTAATTTCCTCATAATTCTCATTGCTACCTTCTCCTGCTGCTCTCTTTATTGCATTATTTATTGTATCATTTGGCATATTTGCTGCTTTACATTTAGCTATAACATCTTTTAATTTGGAATTTCCTGCTGGATCTGGACCTCCTTGCTTTACAGCTATTAATAATTCTCTTCCTAATTTAGTAAATATTTTTCCTCTTGCAGCATCTGCCTTTCCCTTTTTTGCTTGAATATTATGCCATTTGCTATGTCCCGACATTTCTTCTTCCTCCTTTTTAATTTTTCTCTCTATTTTCAAGGCTTTCGAGCCTCTAACCACTTAATTTACTCATTTTTTTGTTTTGTTGAACTTTGTTGATTTTAGTGGGTTTTGGTGGTTCTGTGTTGAAACGATTGCACCAAAATTGCTCCAAAATTGCTCCAAAAAATATTATGTCAAGTTTTCTTTTATTTTTTTATAAACATTCGTTTCATATATTTCAATTTGCTTTTTATAAATTTCATTTTTTATTGTATCATATTATTTTAAATTTGTGTAGTCTTTTTACAAATAAAATTTGTTTTTTACTAATTTTGGTTGTATGGAAATCTCTTTTTATCTGTTGTTTTATGTTTACTGTTCTTCCTCTAAGTCAGTTCCTTTTTCGTATTCTTCTGCAAATTCATTTTCCATACTTTTCTTTATCTCATTTTCCATTCCTAATAATATCATATCATTATAAGATATATAAAAATCCCACTTATTCTTTTCTCCATTAAATAATCCTAAATCTCTTATATCTGCTATTATAAAATCTTTTACAAATGATTCATAAAATTGTTCGTATGTATCATATTTAGAAATAAAATCTTTGTCTTTTAAATATTCCTTATAATTTTGTACATTAATTTTTCCTTTTTCTTTTAAGTCGATAGCTTCATCTGCAATACAAGCATGAATAATTGAATTATTATTTTTAGGATTTTGTAGCAAAACTTGTGTATCCATTGTTTTTATATAGTTTTCACAAATTTTTTTATAAAAAAGTTCCTTATAATCTATTGTTTCTATTTTTACATCATCAACAAAATCTTTATTTTTATAATAATCATATATTTCTTTTGTATCTTCTGCATTTTTATACTTTCCTACAAAAATATAATCACCTACTTTTTGTTGCTTATTTGTTCTTACATATATTTTAAATTCTTTGTAATCTGTTAATTTTCCTGTTCCTTTTGAATCTATCCATGTGGTGGGAAATTCTATTTCTATTTTTTCTATCCAACTCGAAAGAATCTTTATATCTGTATTTTTATATATTTTTTTAAATCTTTCTAAGTCAGAAATTACAACATCTTTATCGAAATAACTATAAACCGAAACAATAAATGGCTTTGGTTTTCTATCGCTTGAATTTTGACATACTACTAAAGCATTATATTTCATTTTCTTCTTCCTCCTCTTCTTTAGATAAATTTAATTGATTTTGCTCTAATTCAAACTGATATGGGTTATAGTAACCTTCTTTATAATTATCTACTAATTTAATCAAATCTTGTTTAGACATATTACATATGGATCGCATCCAATAATTTGCTAGTAATGATACTTTGCCACAATTTTCTCTACTTTCTCTTAGTATTTTTATATCAGCTTTAAATTTTTCATAACCTTTGCAATTTTTTACAAGCATCATTTTTCTACTTAGAATTTTTGAAAATTCTTTATATTGCATGCCATATGTTACATCTTTATATTCTTTCTTTTTCATACTTTCACTTCCTAATCTTATTGCATTTCCATTTCATCTTCTTTAGTTATATCTATTAGTGGTAAAATATGAATGTACAAAAAGGGCAAAATAAAAATGTACAAAAATGTACAAAAAGATTTTGTCTAAAGAACACATATTTTACCACTTTAAAATTGAAAGGAGTGAGGTAGATAATGGAAATAAATATAATAGAATTAATATTACAAGAATTCAAGCCTAAATCAGAAGAACATGAAAGAATAAAATTGTATTTAGAAACACATAAAGGAAACTGTGATAAATACCTATCAGACAGTTCAAAATACAAGGAAAGACTAGTTTGTTTAAAGTCAATATATCATTCAATAAAGTTAGATTTATTAAATGATATATGTAACCAAATATATAGTTAATGTAAGTTGTACATTGAAAATTAAATAAAGTAATCTTTCAAATTTGATTTAAATTGATATAATTTTGAAGTTTAAATAAATTTGAAAGAAGGTAGATTATGGAAAAAGTGATAGGAGATTTAAGAATTATGGATACATTAGGAATAAAACCAAATTATAGCGAATTATCCAGGAAATATGGATTAGATAGAAGAACAATAAAAAAATATCATCTTGGATATACAGGAAAACCAAAAAACAAAAACAAGAAATCTGTATTAGATAAATATTTAGATGAAATTATGCTGAAAATTAACTTAACAGGAGCCACAATAAAAGGTACATACAAATACTTTAAAAATAAATATGAAGAAATAGGAACATATTCAAATTTTAAAGCATATGTGAGAAAAAATAAATTAAAAGAGCCTAAAAATAAACAAGTTCATCCAAGATATGAAACAAAAGTAGGTCAGCAATTACAATTTGACTGGAAAGAAGATGTACAACTGATAAGCAAACACGGAGAATTATTTAATTTTAATATATTTAGCGCAACATTAAGTTGGTCAAGATTACATGTGTTTGTATATAGTAGAAATAAAACAAGGGCAGATGTAGAAAGGTGTTTAATACATGTATTTAAATATATTGGTGGTGTACCAGAAGAATTGTTAACAGATAATATGAAATCAGTAGTAGATTTAATAACAAAAGATGGAAAAACTACAAAGAAAATAAATGCAGAGTTTAGGCAATTTGTTAAGGATATGGGAACAACAATAAAAACATGTAAGACAAGGAGCCCTGAAACTAAACGGAAAAGTAGAATCTCCAAATAGGTTTGCTACGTGGTTAATACCATATAATGGCGAATTTGAATATGAAAAAGAATTAATAAATATCATAAATATACAATTAACACAAGAAGTAAATAATGAAAAACATGCAGATTTAAATATAGAACCAATAATTTTATTTAATAAAGAAAAAACATCATTAAAGCCATTACCTAAACAATGTATTATGGATGAATATTTAAATAATAAGAAAAAACAAAAAGTAACATCAGAAAGCTTAATAAGATTTAAAGGGAAGGCTTTTTCAGTTGAGCCACAATACATAAATTGTTATGTTGATGTAGAAGAACAAAATAATACATTGTATATATATTACAAAGATGACTTAATAGATACGTTTGATTTGAATATATATGACAAAAATATAAATTACAAAAAAGAACATTATACAAGGGCTTTAGCACAATCATTTGGACCAAATGTTAAACTCGAGGATGTTGAAGATAAAGCTTTAGAAAATTTAAAAAATTTAGATAGATTAGGAGGAATTGTAAATGAAATACAACAAATTATTAAATAATTTAGAAAGATTAAAATTAGATAAAATGCGAGATTATCTTCCACAATATATTGATGAGATAAATAAAAATGATATTCCTTTTATAGATGCACTATATGAATTAACTGACAAAGAAATTGATTTTAAAGCTGATAGAGCTTCATTATTTAATATAAAGGTAGCACATTTTCCATTTAATAGAACATTAGATGAATTTGACTTTGATTTTCAGCCTTCAATAAATAAAAAAGAAATTATAGATTTATCTACTTTACGATTTATAGAGGAAAAGAAAAATATTGTATTTGTAGGTTCTCCAGGAGTGGGAAAAACTCACTTAAGTGTTGCTATAGGAACTGAAGCTGCTAAGAAAAGAGTTA
>CAOKJC010000127.1 GCA_948468685.1 uncultured Clostridium sp.
CCATTTCAAACATTGATTTTGCAATTGCTTCTCCTTGTCCTCTTTCTTCTGCTCCAATTCCTGGATATGCTCCTTTTGTATCTATAAATGTGATTATAGGTCTATTGAATTTTTCGGCTTGTTTCATAAATCTTATTGCTTTTCTATAACTTTCTGGATTTGGCATTCCAAAGTTTCTTTCTATATTTTCTTTTGTTGTTCTTCCTTTTTGTTCTGCTATTATTGTATAATTTTGATTTCCTATTTTTCCTAGTCCACATACAATTGCTTTATCGTCTTTATATGCTCTGTCTCCATATAGTTCTATAAAATAGTCAAATATTTTGTTTATATAGTCAAGTGATGTTTTTCTTCTTGGATTTCTTGCTATTTCAACTTTTTCCCATGCAGTTCTTATTTTTTTCATTTTTCCTCTCTCCATTTGTCCAAAAGTGACACATCTCTTTTGGATATATTTTTATATTTTCTTTGACTTTATTTAAAAAATATATTATAATAATTATGTTAATTTTGGTTTTAAAATCTTAAATACGGAGGACAACAATTATGAGTAATTCAACTAGTAAAGATTTTAATCTTGTAAAAGCTAAACAGTTATGTCTTTCTTACATCAAAGCTCGGCAATCTGCAAAAAAAGAATTTATTACCGAACTTATACATTATCAGTACTTCTTTGGAAAAGAAAGTATTGTAAATTGTAAGTTAGGACTTACCAAACGTTACAAAAAGAAAACTGTTGAAGCTGTTTTATCTGACTTAGGTTACAAAATAGTCAGTTTCCATTCTCAAACTGATTATGAATACCGCGGAACTGGAAAACATACTTATTCTGTATTAACTTTTACAACTGCTGAGGGTGTCTAACCCTCAGTATTTTTATTATTTATGTAATAAAATCAAATCATAAATTGTGTCTTTTAGATCTTTTCTTTCTACTATTTTATCTATAAATCCATGTTCTAATAAAAATTCAGCTGTTTGAAATCCTTCTGGTAATGATTCTCCTATTGTTTGTTCTATAACTCTTTGTCCTGCAAACCCTATCATTGCTTTTGGCTCTGCTAAAATGATGTCTCCAAGGCTTGCAAATGATGCTGTAACTCCTCCATATGTAGGGTCTGTTAGGACTGATATGTATAATAATCCTGCTTCATCTAATTTTGTTAGTGCTGCTGTTGTTTTTGCCATTTGCATTAATGATATTATACCTTCTTGCATTCTCGCTCCACCTGATACTGCAAATATTATAAGTGGTAATTTTTGTTCTATTGCTTGTTCTATTGCATATGTTATTTTTTCTCCTACAACAACTCCCATACTTCCCATTAAGAAACCGCTATCCATTATACATATAACAACATCTTCTCCATTTATTTTTCCTGTTCCACAAGCTACTGCTTCTTCAAGTTTTGTTTTTTCTCTAAGTGTTTTTAGCTTTTTAGGATAATCTTCTAATCCTAAAGGATTTGTTGTTTCAATATCAATACCAAATTTTTTATATGTACCTTCATCTATTATTAATTCCAATCTTCTATTTATATGCATTCTAAAATAATTTCCACAGTTAGGGCATATGTTTAAATTCTCTCTTACTTTATCTTTATATAAGATTTCTTTACATTTGTCACATTTAATCCATTTTCCAACTGGTATATCTATTTTAGATATTTTATTATTTTGTGGAATCTCTCTTTTCTTTATTTTATCAACAATCATTTTTTCCTCTTTCTTCTTTAAAGAATTAAAATATTTTTCTATTGTTAATATATAAATATTTGAAAGTTAAGACCAAATGGTAGACCCCAGATATGTTTTAACTAGAAAATATTTATATATTAACAATGGAAATCATTATTTTAATTACTATTTTTTAGATAACACTTTTTCAATAAAAGAAGTATCAAACTTACCTCTAATAAAATCTGGATTTCTTATTATTTCAAGTAAGAAATCTTGATTTGTATTTACTCCTTCAATTACCAATTCTTCTAAAGCTCTTTTCATTTTGCTAATTGCTTCATTTCTATTAATTCCAAAAGTAATAATTTTAGCTATCATAGAATCATAATTTGCAGGAATTGTATATCCATCATAAATTGCTGTATCAATTCTTACTCCATTACCTCCTGGAAAATGTAGTCCTTCTATTTTTCCGTGGACATGGCATAAAATTTTTACTTGGATTTTCTGCATTAATTCTACATTCTATTGAATATCCTTTAAATTCAATGTCTTTTTGTTTATATTTTAATATCTCTCCTGCTGCAATTTTTATCTGCTCTTTTACTATATCTATACCTGTTCTCATTTCTGTAATTGGATGTTCAACTTGAATTCTTGTATTCATTTCCATAAAATAAAAGTTTTTATCTTTATCTACTAAAAATTCTACTGTCCCACAGCTTGTATATCCAGCTATCTTTGCTGCTTTTACAGCTGCTGCTCCCATTTTATTTCTTATTTTTTCATCTATTGCTGTTGATGGTGTTTCTTCTATTATTTTTTGATGATTTCTTTGAATTGTGCAGTCTCTTTCTCCTAAGTGCACAACATTTCCATGTTCATCTGCTAGAATTTGAATTTCTACATGTCTTGGATTTTGGATGAATTTTTCCATATAAATTTCGTCATCATTAAAGGAATTTTTAGCTTCTTGTTTTACTATGTTATATGCTTTTTCAATTTCATCTGAATTATAAACAACTCTAATTCCTTTACCTCCACCTCCTGCTGCTGCTTTTAAGATTACTGGATATCCAATTTCTTCTGCTATTTGTATTGCATCTTTTAAGCCTTTTACACTTCCATTTGAACCTGGTATTACTGGTACTCCTGCTTCTTTCATCATTTCTTTTGCATTAGATTTATTTCCTAATAAATCTATTATTTCTGATTTTGGTCCTATAAATTTTATGTTTGACTCTTCACATATTTTTGCAAATTCAGAATTTTCTGATAAAAATCCAAATCCTGGATGAATACTGTCGGCTTTTGTAATACATGCTGCTTCAATAATATTTTTAATATTTAAATAGCTTTTTGTAGCTAAAGCTGGTCCAATACAAATTGCTTCATCAGCTAAACGTGTATGTAATGCATCTTTATCTGTTTCTGAGTATACTGCTACTGTTTTTATATTCATTTCTTTGCAGGCTCTTATTATTCTGACTGCTATTTCTCCACGATTTGCAATTAATATTTTATTCATTTTATTTCACCTCTTTTTATTAGATGTTTGAGTTTAGAAGTTAGAAATTGGAACTTAATTTATATTTAACCTTTTTTTCTAATCTCGCTTTTTCTAACATCCATTACTCTAACTTCTATACTAGTGCAAAAGTAAGCTCCCCCTTAGCGGCCAACTTTCCATCAACTGTTGCTATTGCCTCTCCAACTCCTATTGGTCCTTTTCTTTTTATAATTTTAACTTCTAATTTTAGTCTATCTCCTGGAACTACCATTTTTTTAAATCTCATCTTGTCTATCCCACCAAATAATGCATTTTTTCCTTTGTTCTCTTCCATTGAAAGAATTGCAATTGCTCCTGTTTGTGCTAAACTTTCAGCTATTAGAACTCCTGGCATTATTGGATTTCCTGGAAAATGACCTTTGAAATACCATTCATTTTCATCTACATTTTTATATGCTATTGCACTTTCTCCTTCTATATATTCTTCCACTTCATCTATCATTAAAAATGGTTCTCTTTGTGGTATTATTTTTTTTATTTCTTCTTTATTTAACATTTTTTTATCCTTTCTCTACGCTTCGCTCCGTTCATCGTCATCCAAAGATTTTTTCAAAATCTTCGTCTGCCAAA
>CAOKJC010000128.1 GCA_948468685.1 uncultured Clostridium sp.
AAAATAGGATGGAATAAACAATGGAGAATAAAATAAAAAACTTACTTCAATTCTATTTACTAGCAACAGAACTTAAGGACAAAATTAGAAGTGGATGGAAAGTATGGAATATAGATAGGCAAAGAATAGAAAGTGTTGCAGAACATATTTATGGTACATGTATTTTAGCAATATCAATAGATTCTCAATTTGAATTAGATATTGATTTATATAAAGTAATAATAATGCTCGTACTACATGAAATAGAAGAAATTAAAATAGGAGATTTAACACCATTTGATAAAGTTACAAAAGAAGAAAAAAGAAAGATAGGAAAACAAGCAGTAGAAGAAGTGTTAAGCACTTTAGATAAAAAAGTACAATATATAGAATTAATAGAAGAATTTGAAAACATGAAAACAAAAGAGTCTATATTTGCAAAGATGTGTGATAAACTAGAGGCAGATATACAATGTAAATTATATTGCGAAGAAAAGTCTATTGATATAAATAGAAAAGAAAATGCACATCTTCTTAAAGACTCCAGAGTTCAAAAATTATTAAATAATGGAGAAAAAACAGTTGCAGATTTATTTATTGAAAATGATAGACCAATATATACAGAGAAAGTATTTGAAGAAATAGCAAATTATATAAAAGATAATGATTTATTAAATTTAAAGAAAGAATAGTAACATTTGTGAGGAGAAAAAATTATATGAATAAAATAATTGTAGAAGTTGGCTCAACTTGTACTAAAGTTGATATGTTTGATGGTAAGATAATAGAAAAATTAGAGGGAAAGACAATACAATTCAAAAAACATTACAATGAAGATAAAAAATTAAGAGAAAGTGATGTTGTAGAATTAATTTCTAGTATAAATGATTTGAAAAATATTTCACAAGATATATATGTTTGTGGTACAAGCATTTTTAGAACATTAAATGATACAGAAAGAAAAAAATTCTTAAATAGATTCAAAAAAGAAACAGGATACGAATTTAATATTATTTCTCAAGAAAAAGAAAATGAACTAACAGTTTTTGGAACAACAAGATATGTGAAAGATAAAGTATGTGTATTCATAGGTGGAGGAGGTTCTACTGAAATTGCAATTTATGATAAAGGAATAAAAGAAAGTATAAATTCAAAAGTTGGTGTTATAGATGTAATGCAAGAATTTCCAGATTTAGCAGAAAACTTTGCAACAACTGATCTTGAAACAGTAAAGAATTTTATAAAAGCAAGACTAAATCTACCAAAAGAAAAAGCAGATATATTAATTTTAGCAGGTGGAGGACACGAAAAATTTGCAAGACACTCTGGAATAAAATATGAAACAAATACTTTATATAAGGATGAGGCATCTCCGATTATGATGGATATAGAAACAAGAAAAAGCGAAACAGAAAGATATTATAGAGCTATTTCTTTAGATGAAATAAGAAATATGGTAAATGATCCAGATTGGTGGTATGCAACAAGAGCAATGAGTGCTTTTGCATTAGTTGTTGCAGAAGAAATAGGAGCAAAGTATATAGTTCCAACTGACATAGCAATGGTATATGGAATTTTAGACAAAAAGGATGAATTATAAAAAAATATAACAAAACCAGAAAATGAAAGGATTAATAAAAAATGAAAATAGGAAAAGATTATATAGGAGTAGGAGTAGGAGCATTTATTGTAAATGATAATAACGAATTATTATTACAAAAAAGAGCAGTACCAGCTGAAAAAGACCATTGGTGTATACCAGGTGGTAGACTAGAAATGTTTGAAACATTGGAACATGCAGTTATTAGAGAAACTAAAGAAGAAACAGATTTAGATGTAAAAGTAATAAAATTAATGGGAATTTGTGATCATATTATTCAAGATGAAAATGCACATTGGGTAGCAATGAGTTACTTGTGCAAAATAGAAAGTGGAACTCCTAAAATAATGGAACAAGATAAAGCTTCAGATATGAAATGGTTTGATTTAAACAATTTGCCAGATAAACTAACAATTACAACAAAAAAAGCATTATCAGATTATGAAAGAAGCATACAAAAAAATAATCAACAATTCAAAAAAACTGATTTGACAAAAATAAAATGATGTGTTAAAATAAAAACTATAATTTAAGAGTTTATCTAGGTTTATAAAGAACTAAGCGATAAAGAGTAACTAAAAAAAGAATAGTTACTTACACTTGAAAGATGAGATTAACAAGTCTTGCAAAGGAGTCTTAAAAGATTCTTTTGTGAGGCTTTTTATTGTGAAAGGAGACGAAATTTTATGGGAATAAAAATTCAAACTACATCAAATGATTTAATTTTAATTAGAAAAGTAAGAAATGATGATGCAAAACAATACATTGAACTTATAAATTCTGTTTGGAGAGATGCCTACAAAAATATTTTTCCAGAAGAATGTATTATAAGAGAAGTAAAAGAAGAAACAGGACTTACTCTTAATACCTATAAATTAAGATGCATAGTCACTTATGTATCTAAAAAATGGGAAACAGAATATATGTATGTATTTACATCAAATGATTATACAGGAAAACTAATAGAATGCAATGAGGGAGATCTACAATGGATTGAAAAAGATAAAGTTACAGAATTAAACACATGGGAGGGCGATAAAATATTTGTAGATGAAATTCAAAATAATAATAAATTTTTTACAATAAAGTTCAACTATGATGGAGATAGATTAATAAAATATGATTTAAAAGAATATTAAAAAATCTAACTAAGAGAGTTCGTTATGAACTCTTTAATTAGATGAGAGAAAATAAGTAATATCTAATTTCTTTTCTTAAAACACTCATAAATAATAGCTTCTACAATAGAGAATATAAAAAATATAATAACTTCCCAAGTAATATCTCCATACATAGCAGAAAATGATTTAAAAACAATAGTATTAGATATTCCCAATAGATTAGTTATAGTAAAAGCAAGAAAAATATTGATAATAGCAAAAATAATTATTAAAAATACTTCTTTAACCTTAGACATGTAAAAACCTCCTCCAATTTATATTTTGAATAGAAGAATTACAATAGGTATCACATACGAATTGTAGGTGTTTTAAGCTAAAAAATAATATTTGCTATATAATTACTCATACTATGAATGAGGGTGATACAATGAAAATTATAGCAAATGAGTATAGCCCAAATGAGATAATTCGTATAATAAGAGAATGGACAGAACTAACTCAAAAAGAATTTGGGAAGACTATACATCGTAGTGAAAAAGGTATACAAGCATTTGAACTAGGAACAAGAAATTATGATATGAAAACATTAATTCAAATTGCAAATACACATAGCTTAAAAATAACCATAGAAAAGGAAGATAAATAGTGCGAGTATTTAATCTTTCTTTTTTTATTCTTCTATTATTACTTACAAGAAGATTATAGCACAATAAAATAAAATTGCAAGTTTCTTGCAATTTTATGAAAAATAACTCCTTTTTTGAAATAATAGAAAAGGAGGAATAGAGATGAAAAAAGTTTCAATAGGTAACATATTAAAAAATATGAGAAATATAAACACAAATTATACACAAAAAGAAATTGGAGAAAAATTATCTATTGCAGATAACACTATATCAAGTTATGAAAGAGAGAATAGCCAACCAGACTTTCAAACAATTGTTAATTATGCAAAAATTTGTGATTTTGAAATAAAAATATATAACAAGAAAACAAATAGAGAAGTAACTTTAGAAGAAATGTCAAAAGAACTATAATATGAACAAAATTTTGAATTTTATATTTGACAATGTTATAAAAATAGTGTATAATGAATATACTAAAGGAGAAGTACA
>CAOKJC010000129.1 GCA_948468685.1 uncultured Clostridium sp.
CTGTATATCTTCCACTTGTTGGATTTTTATAATCTACGTAATCTCCTATATGCAAGTGGTCTTCTCTAGTACATGTACCATCTGCATTTATACATCCATCTGCTACTGCTCTATCATACATTGCTACTAATGTATCTAAACTTATCCCTTCTAATACGCTAAAATCTGTTTCGATATCTCCTATTACTATAATATCATTTTCTTTTAAGTATTCTACTTCTTCATCTGTCAACTGATTTCCTTTATACAATTCTTGTATTACTTGCTCTTTTCCTTTTGATTCTCCATTTGTATATTTTGCCATCTCATTTTCTGATACTACCATTTCTACTTTTTCTTTTACTGTCGCTCCTCTTGTTCTTTCTTTTGCATATTAGGCTTTTCCAAATAACCCACTTCCTGTTAATGAACTTATTGATATTCCTGCTAATATTAATAATATGATTATTGTAATCACTAATGCTACTAATGTTATCCCAGTATCTTTTCTCTTAAACATCTTTTTCATAACAATTCTCCTTCTTTAGTTTAATTTTTACCATTTTTACAAATTTATACATTTAATATAAAATTGTCAATATCAATTTGTATTTTATATTTATCAAAAATAAATGTCAATTACTTTGTTGAATTTTATATATATTTGTAAAAAATAAAAAATATTTTTGTAAAAAAATTCTTTATTTTTTTAAAAATTAGTGATAACATATGCATATGATAGATATATTATTGTAATAGGGTGTTCCTTTTGGTCTATTTTTGTGTCAAAAAAGGACGTCCCTAATGACACAAAAGGGAGGAGAAAATTCTATGATTAATTATTTAGAAGAGTACAAGAGATGGTGTGAAAGTCCAGATTTTGATGAAGAAACAAAAAAAGAATTATTAGAAATTAAAGATGATGAAAAAGAAATTGAAGATAGATTTTATAAAGAGTTAGAATTTGGTACAGCTGGTCTTCGTGGTATTATTGGTGCTGGTACTAATAGAATGAATAAATATACTGTTGGTAGGGCTACACAAGGTTTAGCAAATTATATTTTAGAACAAGGTACACAAAATAAAGGGGTTGCAATTAGTTATGATTCAAGAATAATGTCTAAGGAATTTAGTCTGCAAACAGCTTTGATTTTGAATGCTAATGGAATAAAAACATATTTATTTGAAAATTTAAGACCTGTTCCAGAGTTATCTTTTGCTGTTAGAGAGTTAAAATGTACTGCTGGAATTATGATTACGGCAAGTCATAATCCTCCAAAATATAATGGATATAAGGTTTATTGGGATGATGGTTCACAAATAATTGATCCAAGAGATAAAGATATAATTTCTAAAGTAAGAGATGTCAAGGAATATAGCGAAATTAAGGAAATTTCAAAAGAAGAGGCAATTGAAAAAGGTTTATTTAATGTTGTGGGTACAGAAATAGATGATAAGTATATAAATACTTTGAAATCTTTAATATTAAATCCTGAAATAGTTAGAGAACAAGGGAAAAATTTGAAAGTTGTTTATACACCATTACATGGAACAGGAAATACTATTGTAGAAAGATTATTAAAAGAGATAGGAATAGAAAATGTGTATGTAGTTCCTGAGCAAAAATATCCTGATGGAAACTTTCCAACTGTTGATTATCCAAACCCAGAAGATAAAAGATCTTTTGAATTAGCATTAGAATTAGCTAAAAAAGTTGATGCAGATGTTGTTTTAGCAACAGACCCTGATGCTGATAGATTAGGTATTTTTGCAAAAGATAATAAAACAGATGAATATATCAATTATACAGGAAATATGTCAGCATTATTAATTGCCGAATATAGAATTTCTCAAATGTATAATAAAGGAATTTTACCTGAAAAAGGTATGATGATAACAACGGTTGTTTCTTCAAAATTAACACGTGCTATAGCTAAAGAATATAATTTAAAATTGTATGAAGTTTTAACAGGATTTAAAAATATAGGTGCTGTTGTGAAAAAAGAAGAAGAACAAGAAAATGGTTATAAATATGTATTTGGCTTTGAAGAAAGTTATGGATGTTTAATTGGTGATTATGCAAGAGATAAAGATGGAATTTCAGCAGTAATGGCTTTGTGTGAGGCTGCTTGTTATTATAAATCTAAAAATCAAACTTTATGGGACCAAATGAATAGTATTTATGAAAAATATGGATATTATAAAGAAGATCAAGTTTCAATTGTATTAGAAGGTTCTAAAGGTGCTGAAAAAATAAAAGAAATGATGACTAATATGAGAAATACACCTGTTGAAAGAATTGGTAATTATAAAGTTTTAGGTTTTATGGATATTGATAGAGATTATGTTAAAAATATGGTAACTGGTGAAGAAGCTATTACAGGTCTTCCTAAATCTAATGTATTATGCTATGATTTGGAAGATAATAGTTGGTGTGCTGTTAGACCTTCTGGAACTGAACCTAAAATTAAGTTATATATGGGGGTTAGAGGTACTTCTGAAAATGATGCTAATATAAAACTTGAAAAATTAAAAGATGCAATGGTTTCAAGTGTTAAATAAAAGAGGATAAAGCTGTTTTTTGAAAATAAGTAAAAACAGCTTTGTCGAATTTTGCGGTGAAAAGTAAATGAAAATATAAAAATTATGTTTACAAAAACTATTAGATATGGTATAAATAGTATATTCTATTTAGCTGATTTAATAGTTTTTTTAATATCAAATTAATATTATAGAAGAATTTAAATTCAAAAAAATTTTTAAAAATCAAAATTTAAATCGAAATAATCCGAAAAAAATCAAAAAATAAAGAAAAGGAGGTTAAAATTTATTTAGAGAACAAAAGAAAAATATATGTATGTTAACTAAATAGAAAATATTTATTGAAAAGTTATAGAAAATACTTGAAAATTATTTTAGTAGTTGCTATAATTAAGGAGGACAAATTATTGACAAATAAAGTAGAGAACACAACAAAAGAAAAAAAATTAAATTTAAAAAATGATATAATATTTAAAGCATTTTTTAGTAGAAAAAAGAATGAAAAGTTTTTAATTGATTTCTTAAATTCAATATTAAAAATAGAAATAACAAGCATACAAATAATGGAAGAGGTCAATTTAGAACAATTAAGCACAAATGAAAAAGGTGGAAGGTTAGATATACAAGCAATTCTAAATGATGGAATGATAGTTAATGTAGAGATGCAAATGAGAGACTTAAATAATATAGAGCAAAGAAATGATATTTATGAAGCAAAAACAATATCAAGACATTTTTCAAGAGGGGAAGATTATGAAAAAGCACAAGAAGTAGTATCAATATATATATTAAATTATAATTTGTTTGGATTTAATGATTACATATTAGATACAGTAAAGGTATTAAATAAGTATAGAGAATATCAAGTAAACAGTATAAGTAAAGAATACTATATACAATTACCAAAGTTTAGAAAGTCAAATCCAGATATGGATAATAAATTAAATCAATGGCTAGCAGTTATTGATGATGAAGATAGGGGGAAAATAGAAATGGCAAAGGAGAAAAATGAAATTATAAAGGAAGCAGAAGTAGAAATAAAATATTTTACAGAAAGTGAAAAGGCAAGATATTTAGAAGATATGAGAGACTTGTGGGAGTCAGATAGAGTAAGTGAGATAAATTATGCAAAAAAACAGGCAATAAAAGAAGGGAGGGAAGAAGGCTTAGAAAAAGGTCGAAAAGAAGGAAGAAAAGAAGGAAGAAAAGAAGGAAGAAAAGAAGGAAGAAAAGA
>CAOKJC010000130.1 GCA_948468685.1 uncultured Clostridium sp.
CGGGATTTCCACCCGTTAGATTACTTACCCTTTGCTGGGCGCACAATTACTATTTATATAGTATTTCTTATACTGTTCTGGAGCATATTGCATAGACCAATCTTTATAAGTCATATTTTGTGAAATTAATATAGCTTTACCATTTTCATCTCTTGCTCGTCTTTGTAATCCCTCTATTACATCATCATCAAATTCTGCTACTGTTGTACATCTATCTCCGTGGGTGAATAGGAGCACAATTCTTTCCGTGGTTTTCTGTCTTTTACGTAAAATACTTTATTATCTAATCTAGCACATTCTTCACAAGTAACTTGGTCTAATGTTGCAACAAATCTATATTTATTTATTTCACATTCTTCATATGACAACATCTCACTTTCATTTGCAAAATGACATACTTCTGTTCTTACAAGTCTTGTTGCATTATACAAACCTACATTCATATATTCAAATAACTCTTTGCTTATTTTCTGAATAGATTTTCCTGACATTGTATCAGCTGTCAATTGTGTTTCTAAATAATTCCCTAATCTTTCACTATTGTTCCATATTCTTTTAGAAAAATTTGCATTGTTAGTCCAATTTTCATTCAACATTAGATTTATTGTTCTATTGTCTATTTGATCAAAACTAAAGCCTAATCCTGTTCCTTTTTGAATATCATATATATTATGATAATATCCTTCTTTTATTGTGTCTATATATCTTATTTCTGTAATTTGTTGTTCTATATTAGCTAATTTCTTTAGTTCTACATCTATATTGTTTTGCAATGCTTGATAACGACTAATCCTATAAGAATACGCTGGAGCATTGTATTTAGTAAGCAATTTCTTCTTTATTTTTTCATCTGTTATATTATTGTTTATCACTTCCAATAAGTTCTTATAATATTGCTTACTTTCTTTTTTATTTAGTAATTGTGTTAGTGTCTTTTTATCTAATTCACTACCTTTGGCATAATTGTTAAATATTCTTGTAATTTCTTTATTTATATTTTTTGTTGCTTGCTCGTAAGCTTGTATTAATGAATTTATCGTGTTTTCAGTTCCTTTTTCTAATCTTTTCATCAATTCAGTCGAACGCTTTTCCCAGTAATTTATTGGTTTTCTTGCCATAAAAATAACACCTCCTAATTGGTGTTAATATCTTTATTGTGTTCGTCATCAAATCCACCTGAAGCATTAAATATTTGACTTTGCATTCTCATATTTTCTTCTTTTTCTTCCTTTAGCCTTTGCAATTCTTGTTCCACATCATCTATATAAGGATGATTTTCTAACTTTGTTCTTGTACTTATAGTACTATCATTATTTAATGTTTGTATTTGCTCTGTAGTATTAAATATTCTTGATTTATTAAATGTAAATTTAAAATCAAATATATTTAAGTCTTGTGGTATTTCTCCGATTCTCTTTAAATGTTCTGCAATAAACCAAAATAGCTCATATAAAGCTTCTTCTAATGTGTTTATACAATCATCCGCTTTACTGTCTAAGTCTGTGTATAAAAATTCTAAACTAATTCCACTTGGTGCTTGTCCTATTAACTCTGTTCTATTTGTATTTACACCTCTACCAAATTCATATATTTTTTCTTCTAATAGCTTAAGAATAATTTGTCTAGCTTCATATGGGAATGGTATCGTTTCAACTCCAATACTTCCTGTTGCATCATTGTTACGAATAACACCCATTATTTTTATTCTTTCAACTAGTTCTGTTAAATCTTCAGCCCCATACCCATTTACCTTATAAATAAACTCTTTTAAATCTTCTATTGTATTGATAAAGTTAGAATTTATTAAATCATATGCATCTATTAAGTTTTTAATAGGTTCCAGGTCTGTTTGCATTTCTTCATTATTTTTTATAATAATATAAGGAACTTTTCCCCAGCTATGTTCTTCTGTTTTTACTAATTGACCATTAAACATTGTTTGTGTAATCCAATGTGGTTCAGGATTTACTCTTGATACATCTAATAAATATTCTTCCGTTTGTGTTATTTCATTTTTATCTTCAATAAAATATTTTGTATTTTCTGCTGTTGCCCATTCCACATATATTTTCTTTTTTTTATTATCTATAATTTTATATATATGTAACACATCTGTTAATATTTTTTGTGTTTTCGTATCATATATGGTGATTATTTCTTTCGGTTCTATTCTTGTATATTTAAAATTTCCTTGTTCATCATAATATGGAAACCACACCGCATAAACTTTATTTGACATATCTACTATTGTCTGTCGTAGAAAATTAGCAAATTTAGGTCCAAGTATATCCCAAAATTTATCAACAATTTTTTTATTTATTTTTTGTATCGCTCTTTTTTGTTCTCTATTTAATTCTTTATCAATTATTGGTTCGTATGTAATTGTTATTGGCTTTCCTGCTACAAAATCACGCTTTTGTTTTACTAATTTCCAATGATACCTATGTGCTACTTTTACTAATGACCTATTAGGAACTTCTATAGTTTTTTCTGTATATTTTTTTGTTCCATTTTCTGTTGTAAAATCTTTTATTGTATATTCATTTAACTTTTTATAACAAATATCGTGCTTCCCGTTAAAATATCTCTCTCCAATTTCCATTTGTCTTTTTAGCGGGCTTATTGCATCATCTTTTAAAAACTGTTTTATTATTTCACTATTCATATTTGGTAATGAACTCTTAATTACTTCTGTTTGTGTCATTTTTCCTCCTAACTTGCTAAATATAAATCATCGCTACCATAACGAAGACTATCTATTCTATGATTATTTTTATCTTCTGGTATTTCTAATGGATTTCCATATTTATCAACTTTCCATCTATATAATCCTAATTCTTCAATTAACCCTTTGCATTTAGGGTCTACTATTATTTCATATCCTTGTAACCACTTAATTCCGTGTAAAATACTATCTGGTCCTTTCGTTGCTGGAATTGCATTTATTTTGTATTTATTTAATTCTGCTATTGATTTTGGTTCTGCACTATCACATTTCACTAGTGCATATAACGGCATTCTTGGTCTTATTGCATTTGCTAGTTGTTCATTATCTAGCTCACAAGCACTAAATTCATCAAATACATATATTTTCTTATGCTTAGTATTAACATTAAATTGTAAAAAACAAGAAGGGTCTGAACTATACCCAAAGTCCAAACCTCTTCTTATTAATTCAAATGTATTTTTATATTGTTCTATATCTTCAATACGCCAATTTTTAAATATTAATCCTAATGCAATACCAGGCATTCCTAATCCTGCTGTTTTATATCTTTCGTAATCATCTTTACGCATTTTTTCATATATTGCATAATCTTTTATATCTAAAAACTCATTTAGTTTATAATTAGTTATCATTAATAATTGGCTTGTTTTTTCCTTTACTTGTTTTCCTAGATATTCAAATTCCTGTTCTTCTTCAATTATTAACTCTTGTTTGCCTTCTTTTGATAATATTTCTTCGTTTGGTGTTAATCTTTGTGTTAACTTCTTAACTATAAAATGTTGATTGCTCCATGGATTAAAGCTTGCTACTGTTTGTCTGAAATATCCTTCTGGAAGCAATCCTCTTGAACACATTCTTGTATTATTATATGTTTCTTCTTTTACTATTTCGAACGCTTCTTCAAACCATTCAAAGCATAATTGGATCTATGTCAAGTTTTTGGACACTTTTTTTGAGAATTTTTTTATTTACA
>CAOKJC010000131.1 GCA_948468685.1 uncultured Clostridium sp.
TCATCTAATTGTTTTTCTTCTGTTGTTTTGTTTTTACTGCTTATTTTTTCTTCTGATCCAATTAGTCTTTGCTCTAATTCTTCTTTTTGTTTTGTTAAATTCGTTCTATCAAATATAAGTTTTTGCGATACCCTAATGTAATCTTCTTCAAGAATGATGCCTTGCAATTTATCCATATACATCTTATCTAAGTTGTTATTTATATCTAATATAGTTTTATCAATTTGTTCTATTTTTCTCTTATATCCTTCTCTTATATCAAGTATTTTGTTTTGATATTTTTCATAAATAGAATAAAAAATTTCTTTATCAGCATATATTTTGCATATCTTTTTAACAACATAAATAATATGCTTTTCAAACTTTTCATAATTGATACTTAATGGATAACAACCTCTTTTTTTATAGTCTGCACATATTATATATGGATGTGATTGTGCATTTCTTCTTGAATTTTTCTTAAGCACAATTTGCAGTTTTCTTTTGCAATGATAACAGTAAAGTAATCCCCTTAATAAGTAATCATATTTAAGTTTTGTATTTGTTCCTCTCTTTTCAAGAATACATTGTACCTTTTCAAATATGTCTTTATCAATAATGGCTTCGTGTGTATTGTTTACTCTTATTTGATTTTCTTTTTCAACTGTTCTTATTTTATGTACTTTATATGATACAACTGATTTCTTATTTTGGACTGTATTTCCGATATAAACTTCATTTTTTAGCATATTGCATAGTGTTACTTCATTCCAATTATAGTTTATTTTGTTTTCATCCTGTACCAAACCAGTTTTTCTATAACCAGTAGGGGATAAGTATTTGTTGGAATTTAAGTAATTTACTATTTCTACACTACCATGTCCATTTGCATACATATCAAATATTTTTTCTACAATGTTCTTTACTTGTTCATCAATAATTAGCTTATTTTTAATGCTAGGATTCCTTTTATATCCGATATGCTGGAGTGCTACATAGATATTCGCCTTGTCTTTGTTTTTCCTTATAAACACTTCTAATTTTCTTTGAAATGTCTTTAGCATAATAATCATTCATAATTGCTTTAAAAGGTGTTATATCGTTATTTGTGCTATCAATATAGGTATCTATACCATCTGTTATTGCAACATACCTAATATTGTTTTGTGGAAAGTAATTTTCTATGTAATGCCCTGTTTTAATATAGTCCCTTCCAAGTCTTGATAGATCTTTTGTTATAACCATATTAATAGTTCTGTTCTCAATATCTTGTAGCATTTTATTGAATCCAGGTCTATCAAATGTAGTTCCAGAGATACCATCATCAACATATTCTTTGATTAGCTCTAAATCATTCTCCTTTACATATCTTTGCAAAATATTTCTTTGATTACCGATACTTTCGCTTTCCTGCTTGTCGCCATCTTCTCTAGATAGTCTTATATAAATTCCGTACTTTGAAGTTTTGGTATTTCAAGTTTAGCATTTAACCTCCTATCCGTAATCATCTACTACAACAATTGTAACGTGCTCAAAATAATTTTGCAAATACTTTATTATAATTACTTAACTTTTATTTTTAAATTTTCTATATAATCTTTAAAAATTAATCCTATTGTTTCTTTAACTCCCTGCTTTTCTTCTGTAAAAATGCAATATGTATTAAATTCTAATTTATCTTTTGGGTTATCTTTTTTATCTTTATTCACATTGACATCAGCTCCTTTTCATTTTTTCATTAAATCCTTTTAATACAGAATATTAAAGAAAATGGCTTGTTATGACACTTAAAACAAGTGTATTTGTCAATGTGCTGTTTAGTATTTCTATATATAAGCCCTGTTTTTATACCAAAAGCGAAGCTATTTTTGAAAAGTTTTTACTTTTATAAGAAAAAAAGACCTAATATATGTTTTCACATATTAGATCTTTACTTAGCTAATTTTCCTTTAATTTTATTTACTGCTGTTATATTTATTTTCTCTAACACTCATAAAGCTTTATCTCGCAATTCTTTAGTCCTGGATTGTCTACTATTCCTTTTTCATTAGTCCCATTAAAGTATCCGTTAATTGCTCTTATTGTTCCACCATGAGTTACTAAAAGAATATTGTTATCTTTATATTCTTGTTTTAATTTATCAAGTAATTTCCATACTCTATTACATAAACTTTGTATTGTTTCAATTTCTTTATATTCCTTATTTATTTGATAATTATTTAGTATATCTGAATTTATTAATTCATCATTTATTTCTTTTCTTATCATACCTTCAAAAATTCCATATCCGCGTTCTTTTAATGATTCTTCAAATATAATGTTACACTTTACTGCTTCATTAATAACTTCAGCTGTTTTTCTTGCTCTTTTTAATGGTGAACTTATGATTAAATCAATATTATAATCTTTTATTAATTCTTTTAATTTTTTTGCCTGTTCTATTCCAATTTCATTTAATTCAATATCTGTTTTTCCTTGAATTCTACCTTTAGCATTCCAATCAGTTTGACCATGTCTAACAACATAAAATTTCATGCCTTATTCTCCTTCTATTAATACTTTTAATTTATCTGGGAAATTAACTGTCATTCCCTCTATATTTAACCTATATACTTTTTGCATTATTTCTTCATCACGAATTCCCCATAATCTAACACCTAACTTGTTGCTATTGGCAAGCTCTATACTACTATTTGATACTTTATCAGCTTTTGGGCAAAGTTGACATCCTTTTATTGATAATAATTTATCAATATTATTTTGACTAATTTCTTCATCAATAAGCCAAGATATTTTTATATCTTTATCAAATTTTCTAACATTTTCTAATGCTTCAAATATAAAAGATGTAATATAAATATCTTCTTTACATTTACTATATTTATCAATTATTTCTAATGTTTGTTTTTCTATTCCTATAGTCTTTAGCTCTATTGCAAATGTTAAGTCTTTAGATAAAAATTTCTTTGCAAACTCTTCAAAAAGTACAATTTTTTCATCTTTGTATTTTCAGGTGCATCAGCTTATGCACCTCTATGTGCATAATTAATAAATCTGTTCATAAATTATTCTCCTATTTATTTAACTTTGAATTATGTTTTATATCATTTTTCCATACTGCATATATTCCTGTAATCAATAATATTAAATCTCCTAATACCATAAACCAACTATTATAATAAATGTAATATGATCCATATAATATTCCTGTTGTAATTCCAGATATTCTAACCAGTTTCATATTTGATTGCCATAGACAATAAGTTCTAATAAGCGAACCTATTGTTGGCAATAGTGAAATTAGTCCTCCCCACGTTAAAATACAATTAACTATAATAATACTTTCAAACAAAAATAGTATTATTAAATACAGTGTTTTGCTAAATTTTTCTTTATTTATAAATAAAAAAGTCCTTATAAAATTAATTATACTTAAAATTGCACCTGTATAAGCTAATATTATAAAATCATAAACTGCTTCGAATAAGCAATTTAATGATTGAACCACCAAAGACTTTTTTCGTTCTTTTATACAAATACTTACTATTAATGCTACAAATGCTAATATACTAAATGTTATTCCTATTTTCATAATTTTCTCCTATATTTTTCTCTATATTAGCATAAAAATAAATTTTTATCAATTATATTACAATTTTTTCAGAAAAAAAGAGTAAATTTTCTTTCTTTATTATTTTACTGGTAAATACT
>CAOKJC010000132.1 GCA_948468685.1 uncultured Clostridium sp.
ATCTAGTTTTTTATTTTATTATAAAAAGCGAAAGAGGTAAATTGAAATTAATCAACTTACCTCTCTAATTTATACTCTTATACAATAATCTAAGCAAATCCAACCTGATGGTATTTTGCCCCAATTTCCTTCTACTTCTGAAACTGTACAAGTACAACCTTTTAATAAACCATTTGCTTTGCTATTACCTAATTTTCCATTTTGTGCTTGCGCATTTGCTGTTAATTGATTATATGATTTATTAGGATAGTTTGTCCCTGCACCAGTTCTAACATTAAGTAAAGAAGCAGTTGTTTTATAAGTTCCAGGTGTATATTTGTTTCCTTCTATTTTATTTTGGTCATTTGGTCTTAAAACTCCTAAAAATCCTTTATAATTATGTAATACTTTATGTACTACTTTTTGTCCCCAATTCAAATCATACGAATAAAATTGATGTGTATTTCCTTCACCTGTTGCAATAGCTATATGTCCATAAATATTTCCTAAGCCTCTTCCCCATATTACAACGTCACCTTTTTGTGGTACAAATGAAGGTGTATTTGCTATTCTTGTAAAGCTATTCTTTAAAGGCAAATTATTAAAATTCTCATAATAGTCTTTCGCATTTCCCCAGGCCCCAGCCTTTATGTTAAAAACTTTGTCAAGATACATTTTTGCTAAATCTACACATTGTATTCCTGATACTCCATCATAATCAAAACCTTTTCCATTATATGTATTTATAAATTCTTGATAGTTCATTTCTTTATTCCTCCTTATTTATTTTGTCTGATAACTTTTGACATTGTGTTCCAAAATAGAACACTATCAGCAATCTATATATTTCTATAAAAAATTCTGGTATTTCTATCTTAAAAATTACTAAGATACAAAATACTAAAGTTAATAATAGTGTAACTATTGTTTTTAAATCTATTAATTTGCTTAATTTTTCTTTCATACTAATTACCTCTCTTTTCTAAATCATCTATTCTATGATTTATTACTTTTATTTGTTCTTCTACAACAGGCATTCTTCTAGCAAAATTGTTATGTTCTCTTACTTCTCTTGTTAATTCATCAATTTTTGTGTCTGTCACTGCTTGCTTTTTATCTAATTGTTGCTCTATTTTTCTATTACTTGAATAATTTGTAAATATTACTCCTACAAGAGCTAGTCCACCTGTTATCAATGCTGTTATAATTGTTTCGCTCATTATTCAGCCTCCTCTTCCACAACTTCTTCCCAACCTTGAGGATAAATTTCTGGAGACCATACACAGTTATCTGTTTTACAAATATATTTTTTATTTTTATATGTTATTTTATCTCCCGTTTTATAAGAGTCATGAGCTCCTGCTGGTTGTTTATATTCTGGATATTCTTCTGTTGGTTCTGTTGGTTCTGTTGGTTTATCTTTAGTTTCTAATACTTCTAGTCTTTCAAATATATTGTTTAATTGTTTTTGTATACTATAACTATTCTCTGCTTGTGCATTATCTCTTGCTAAACTGTCTAATTCTGTCTTTTCTTTTTCTGTTATTCTATCTTGTATATACATTTTATCTATTTTATAAAGTATATCTTCTAACTTATATTCTTTGCTTTCTATTACATTTCTTATTATTTTATACATTTGCTACTACTCCTTTACTAATATTATTTATCATTGTTTCAATATCTTTGTTGTATGTTCCTTCTAAAATAGGACTTACATTGTCTGTACTATATATATGTGTTACTCCTTTATATGTTTTTGCTTCGTTTTCTATTTTGTCTAATATTTCGCATTGTTCTGCTGTACATTCAATTTCTTCTGGCTCTGCTAGAACATAATCAATGTAGACTGGTGTGCCTGTATTATATTGTTCTGATAGCCATGATTTAAATGTTGGTATGTCATTTGCTACTGATGTTGGTACAGAAAATACAAAATTTGGACTGTTACTACTAAATATTCTCATTCCTGACATAGTTTTATTTGGTCCTATTGCATTTGCAAAATATCCGAAATAATTACACTTAAAAAGTTTTCCTAACAAGCTTGTATTAATATTTGTAATATTAGTATTTGCATTTACTTGTATGTAGTTTTCATCTGAATTGTCTAGTGCATGTAAATATGTTTCTGTTCCATCGAATATTTTTCTATTTATAAAATGCCTCTCATACCATTTTCCATTTTTCTTTATAAATGTATCTTTATATATATCTATTTTTCTAAATGGTTTTTGTGTTGGTATTGTGTAAGTTTGAGATTGGTGTAGCGTATATTCTGTTTCCTCTCCCTCTTCTAGTTGAATGACATCTAACTGTGTTTTTTGAAAGTTAAATCTTACATATTTTGCATTAGCTTGTACTGTAAATGTACTTCCTTTTGATGATGTTGTATTTGTAGATATTTTATTTAAAGTTTTATCACTATTATAGAATACTATTATTCTATAATATAATGTTCCTGCATATCCTTGTATACTATATGTTTTATTTTCCTCAATAACTATATAATCACTTACACATTGATTGTTATCTGCAACCAATGTTCCTTTGTTACCATCTAAATTATAATTAATATTTGCCTTATTTTTATCAAATAAATTCTTATTACATATCTCAAGATTAATGTTACCTTGTTCAAATGGACTATATGTATCGCTTGTACCTTTTGTGAGTTTTATATCTTTTATATAAGCCTCTATTTCATTAGTGTTTCTTAAATTAACTACAATACTTTCATTTGCAACAAATGATATTTTACATCTTTTATAATTCATATCTATTGTGTCTGCTTCTGAAGCTGTGGCTATCGGAGTACCTGAAATAGAATCTTTATCTATTCTAATTAATCCTAATAAATTGGCACTTGTTAAAGTTCTTACATCAAAACTTAATGTATATATTTCTCCCGCTTCTAAGTTATTAATTTCTTTTCTATACCAAGTCTGACTAGATAAAATATGATATTCATTCTCTTTTTCATTATATTCTAAATATTGTCTATTAGCTGTAAATGATTCAACTGTTGCTTCAAATATATTCACATTATCTCCACAACTTTCAACTTCGCTTGGATATTCTGGGCTTGGCATTGTTCCATATTGTTCGTATGGCTTCTTCTCTGTTCCTTTTGTTAACATTGGCTTTATAGTATAATTATTGAATGTTATTCCAGTTACTATGTATAACCAAAAATAATACTGCTCATAATCCTTTGTTAGAGTTATTAATTGTTCTTCATTACTGTCAAAATTACATAATTCTATTGCTTTTCCAGCATTATTTCCATATAATATATTTCTATATGAAGCTGATACACTACCTGAAGAATTTTTAGATACATTATATATTCCTGCTTCTAAATTTTTCATTCTTTCACTCAAGCATACTGAGACAATATCTGTTGTGGTTCCATTTAATGTAAAACTCCCATCTTCATTGTTTCTAATAGTTAAGCCATTTATAGTTTGTGTTTTAAAAGCATTTTTTATAAAATTTAATAAGTTATATCCTTCTCTTGTCTCTTGCCTACTATTTCCTAAAACATCCAACCTCTGCAGCCTCATATCTGTACTATCATTTAAGTCTATAACTTCGCCTGAAAAAGTTCCTGTTGGCAAGCCTTTTAAGTCTTCTCTTAGTCTTTCGTTTTCTGATTTTAGCTCTAAG
>CAOKJC010000133.1 GCA_948468685.1 uncultured Clostridium sp.
TGGATAATTAATTATAAAAACAAATATAATAAGGAAAATAAAATAAAAAAAATAAATAATTAATTAAAAATGGAGAGAAAAATGTGGATAAAAAATATAAAAATAAAAAATTTTAGAAATTATAATGAAGAAGAAATCAATTTAGAAAAAAATATAAATATTTTTTATGGAGAAAATGCACAAGGAAAAACTAATATAATAGAAGCAATTTTTTTATGCAGTCTAGGAAAATCTTTTAGAGCAAAAAAAGATTCTGAAATGATAAAATTAAATGAAGAAAAATCTATTATAGAAATAGAATTTAAAAAATCAGATAGAGATGGAAAAATAAAAATAGAATTAGGAAACAAAAAAGAGATATATTTAAATGGAATAAAAATAAAAAAATTAAGTGAATTATTAGGAAATTTAAATATTGTAATTTTTACTCCAGATGATATAAATATTTTAAAAGGGCGGACCTCAAAATAGAAGAAGATTTTTAGATATAATGATAAGTCAATTAAGACCTAATTATATGCATATTTTAAATTCATATTTAAAAACAATAGAACAAAGAAATAAATATTTGAGACAAATAAAAGAAGAGAATAAAGATGAAAAACTATTAGAAATATGGGATGAAAAATTAGCAGAATATGCAATTAAAATATATGAATATAGAGAAGAGTTTATAAATAAAATAATTAAAAAAATGGAAACAATTCATAAAAATATAACTAATGAAAAAGAAGAAATCCAATTAGAGTATATATCAGAATGTAAAAATAAGAATGAATATTTAGAACTATTAAAACAAAGAAGAAAATTAGATATTATAAAAGGATTTACAACAAAGGGTATACATAGAGATGATTTTATGATATATATAAATAAGAAAGAAATAAATATCTATGGTTCACAAGGACAGAATAGAACAGCAATGCTTTCTTTAAAACTAGCAGAACTTCAAGTGATATATGATGAAATAGGAGAATATCCAATTTTATTATTAGACGACTTTATGTCAGAATTAGATAAAACAAGAAGAAGAAATTTTTTAGAAAATATTAGGGATACACAAGTAATAATAACGGGAACTGAAAAATTAGATATTGAAAATTTAAATTATTTGGAATATAATGTGTCTAACGGACAAGTTATAAAATAGAAATAGGAGGAAGACAAATGGAAAAGTATGAGCATAAATATGGTGCTGAACAAATTCAAGTATTAGAAGGATTAGAAGCCGTAAGAAAAAGACCAGGTATGTATATAGGAAGTACATCAGTAAGAGGACTTCATCATATGGTATATGAAATTGTAGACAATGGTGTTGATGAAGCATTAGCTGGATATTGTACAGAAATAAACGTTGCAATAGAACCAGGAAATATAATATCAGTTCAAGATAATGGTAGAGGAATACCAGTTGAAATGCATCCAAAAACAGGAATATCTACTGCGGAAACAGTATATACAGTTTTACATGCAGGAGGAAAATTTGGAGGAGATAGTGGATATAAAGTTTCAGGAGGACTTCATGGAGTTGGCGCATCAGTTGTAAATGCATTATCTTCATGGGTAGAAGTAACTATCGAAAGAGATGGTGGCTTATACCAAATGAGTTTTGAAAAAGGAAAAACAATAAAACCACTAGAAAAGATTGGGGAATCAAAGAAAACAGGAACACTAGTAAGATTTTTAGCTGATGATACAATATTTGAAAGTTTAGACTATGAATATGAAGTTTTAGAAAAAAGACTTAGGGAAATTGCTTTCCTAACAAAAGGTTTAAAAATAACAATTGAAGACAAAAGAGATGAAGAAAACATTAAAAAAGCAGAATTTTGTTATGAAGGTGGATTAATATCATTTGTAGAATTTCTAAATAAGAGTAAAGAAAAAATACATCCAACACCAATATATATAGAAAAATCAGAAGATGTACCAGTAGAAATAGCAATACAATACACAACAGCATATAATGAAAATATTTATACATTTGTTAACAATATAAATACAGTAGAAGGTGGAACACACTTAGAAGGATTCAAAAGAGCATTAACAAAAGTATTTAATGACTATGCAAGAAGTCATAATATATTAAAAGAAAAAGATACAAACTTACAAGGAGAAGACATAAGAGAAGGAATAACAGCAGTAGTATCAGTAAAAGTAAAAGAACCACAATTTGAAGGACAAACAAAAACAAAATTAGGGAATAGTGAAGTTGCAGGAATAGTACAAAGTATGGTAAATGAAGCATTAGCTACATTTTTAGAAGAAAATCCAAATATTGCAAAAGCAATATTAGAAAAATGTGTAAGTGCATCAAGAGCAAGAGAAGCCGCAAGAAAAGCTAGAGAATTAGTAAGAAAGAAGAACTCAATGGAAACATCAACATTACCAGGAAAACTAGCTGATTGTAGTAGTAAGAATCCAGACGAATGTGAAGTATATATAGTTGAGGGAGACTCAGCAGGAGGAAGTGCAAAACAAGGAAGAGACAGAAAATTCCAAGCAATATTACCACTTTGGGGAAAAATGTTAAATGTAGAGAAATCAAGAGCAGATAAAATATATGGAAATGACAAATTGAATCCAGTAATATTAGCAGTAGGAGCAGGTATAGGACCAGACTTTGATATAACAAAAATAAGATATGGAAAAGTAATAATAATGGCAGATGCCGACGTAGATGGTGCACACATCAGAACATTATTATTAACATTCTTCTTTAGATATATGAGACCTCTAATAGAAAATGGAAATGTATATTTAGCACAACCACCACTATACAAATTATCAAAAAAAGGAATGGAAGACATATATTGTTATACAGATGAAGATTTAGATAAAGCATATAAAGATCTAGAAGCAAAAGGAATTACAAGAGATCAATTAGGGCTACAAAGATATAAAGGATTAGGAGAAATGAACCCAGAACAATTATGGGAAACAACAATGAACCCAGAAACAAGAATATTAGTAAAAGTAACAATGGATGATGCAATACAAGCAGACGAAACATTTTCATTATTAATGGGAGATGAAGTAGAACCAAGAAGAGAATTTATTCAACAAAATGCAAAATATGTAAAGAACTTAGATATATAAAAAGTGTGACAAAATGGGCGTACCGTTTTGTCACATTTATATTATTAAAAGGAAATTTTAAATGTAATAAAATAAAAATTTAATGGCAGGTTATTAAAAACAACCTGCCATTAATATATAAAGCCGATAATAATCTCCACTAAAACCAATATATCTAATATTAAAACCTAATATACATTGCTATATAAATAAGCTCGATACCACATATATTAATCAGTCGCTCGACTATTAATCCACCACAAGTAACTATA
>CAOKJC010000134.1 GCA_948468685.1 uncultured Clostridium sp.
TTCATGTGCTTCTCCTGCTATTTTTGCATCTTGGTCTGTTACACCATCATTTGCATCTATCATCATTAAACACACATCTGCTCTTTCAATTGCTAATAATGTTCTTTGAACACTGTATTTTTCAATTGTTTCATTTACTTTACTGTGTTTTCTTACTCCTGCTGTATCTATTAAAACATATTTGCCATGCTCATTTTCAAATGGTGTATCAATTGCATCTCTTGTTGTTCCTGCTATATTGCTTACTATTGTCCTTTTTTCTCCTAATATTTTATTTATTAGTGATGATTTTCCTACATTTGGTTTTCCTATTACTGCTACTTTTATGATATCGTCTTCATCTTCTGAACTATCTTTTTCTGGAAAGTGTTCATATACCTCATCTAGAACATCTCCTATTCCTAACGCATTTGTTGCAGATATTGGATATGGTTCTCCAATTCCTAGATTGTAAAATTCATAAGCTTCTTGACTGTCTCTTTCATAGTTGTCTGCTTTATTGCAAACTAATACTATTGGTTTTCCTGATTTTTTTAACATTAATGCAATTTCTCTATCTGCTGCTGTAACTCCTTGTCTTATATCTGTTAAAAAGATGATTACATCTGCCATAGATATTGCTAAATTTGCTTGTTCTCTCATTTGAGATAAAATTATATCATCTGAATCTGGCTCTATACCACCAGTGTCTACTAGTGTAAATTTTCTTCCACGCCAGTTTGTTTCTGCATATATTCTATCTCTTGTAACTCCTGGTGTGTCTTGTACTATTGATATTCTACTTCCTGCCAAATAATTGAAAAATGTTGATTTTCCTACATTTGGTTTTCCTATTATTGCTACTATTGGTTTTGACATATTGTTCCTTCCTTCGTCTTATATTTTTCTTTCATTGTTATTTTATACTATTTATTATTGATAGTCAATCTTTGGACATTATCTACCGTCCGCCGCCACCTCCGGCCTCCGACCAAATCCTCCTCCACCTGAGAAGCCACCGCCTCCACCAGATCCTGAAGAATATGTTGATGCTATTGATGAATTTATTGATGTACCTATTGCATTTGAAAAACTTGTGCTAAAGTTTGTGTTCATCATTATATACATGTATGAGTATGTATTCATTCCTGTTGTTATTTCTTCAAAGTTTGGATATACAATTTTTAATTGTTTTATAACTTTATTTGCTATTCCAAATGCTGTTGCAAATACTAGGTATTTTTCCCAAATCACTAATTCTGGTACTTCTTTTTTATCTAGCATTGAAAAGTCTTCCATATATTTTTTTAGACCTTTCCATTCTTCTTTTTGGTCAACACCTTTTTGTGTTAAAACATTTATTTTCTTTGCTATTTTTCCACACAATACAGCATCAATTATTAATATTATTGCTGGTATAATAAATAGAACAAATGTAAAGCATAATAAAAATATTATCCCTACTATATATCCAATTTGTTTATTTTTATATTTTTGATATTCCTTTTCTTCTTGTTTATCTATAATATCTTGTTCGATAAGCTGTTTTTTTACATCACTATAAGTTTGTTTTAATAGACTATCTGTTCCTGTTGGATGATTTTTTATATATTTTTCTAATTCTTTTAATGTTAATGTATTTTCATTTTTTGCGGCTTTTCTTATAAATGACATTATTCTTCCTTCATTTGGTTTTAATCCATCATTTTCTTGTCTTAAAATATATATATTTATAGTTTCTTTTCCTTTTTCATTTTTTTCTTGCTTTATTTCTATATATCCTTTTAAAGCTAAATTTAACATTGTTGCTGAAAATATTTTTCCGAAATTTGTTGGTGTAAATGTTTCTAATTCCATATTTAATATTTTTACTGCTTCTCCTGGTGTTGCTTGTTCATCTGGTAAATCTCTATAATATTCTAATTTTGTTGTTGGTTCATATTTTTTTAGTTCTTTATTTTTCTTAGAATATTTAATAGCTTTTCTTATATAAACAATTATTAATATTAGATTGATTAAAATATAAGCTACTAGTATTATAATGGGCATTGCTTCTGATAAAAATTCATTTCTTTTTCTTCTTGCATTTGCTTTGTCTGCCCATTTTGTTTCTTCAGTAATTGCTGTTTGCAATATTTCTGTATTTTTTACTCTTCCTGATGAACTTATTAAATTTGCTGGAAATAGTGTTCTTATCTCTACATATCTACCACTTCTATAATTATCAATTCCAAATTCAATTTTGTTTGTGTCTGTAGCATATATTGTACCATTTAAGTCTTTTGTATGTCCCCACACTTTAATATCTTCTATATTTGAAGCCTTTGTTGGAAGATAAATTGTTCCTGTTATTTTCTTACTACTTATTTCAAAATTTTCTCCTACAAATTGCCAATATAGTTCAGCATAGTCATTATATTTTGTTATTGCATCCTTTACTGTATATGATATCTCATATTTTCTTGTTGCTGTTTGATTATCTAATCCTACACCCCATCCTATTTCAAAGTCTCCATCTTCATTTTTTGTACCATAATAATAATTTTTTGCTACATGATATGTCCAATTTGAAGTTCTTATAAATTCACTATTTTTTCCATATGTTATATCGCTTACTGTTACATTTGTTATTTCTGAATATTTACTTTTATCTGTCTTAAATGTTTTATATAATGTGTTTGTTTCACTTATATATATATTCCATATTTCTGTTACATCCATACTTCCATCATTATTTATTTGTACATTGAAGTCTAATTGGTTTAAACTTAAATATCCTGCTTTTGATTTTACTGTTCCTATACATATAAATAATGCGAAAAATAATATGATGTATAATATTTTCTTTGTTTTTTTCATAATTAATTTTCCCCCTCTTTTTCTAGTCTATATTTTATTATATTAATTATAAAAAATCAATTAAAAAAGGAAATATCTGCATAAAATTTGTGCAAATATTTCCTTTTACATTGTGATATATATATCACTCGCCGCTTACTTATTTAATTATATTATTATTTAAAAAATTTGTTAAATAGCCCTTTTCCTTTTTTATTGTTTCTTTTATTGTCGTCTTCTTCATCATATTCGTCATCTTCTTCATCATATTCTTCGTATTCATCGTCTTCTTCATCTTCTTCGTATTCATCGTCTTCTTCGTCATTATATTCTTCATCTTCTTCGTATTCATTGTCGTCTTCATCATACTCTTGGTCTTCTTCGTATTCATTGTCATCTTCATCATACTCTTGGTCTTCTTCGTATTCATTGTCGTCTTCATCATACTCTT
>CAOKJC010000135.1 GCA_948468685.1 uncultured Clostridium sp.
GGTGAAATATTTGCTTATAAACTTTCAAGGTGATTTTATCATAAATTAAATACAGAATTTAAAACTTTAATTTGTGTTTTATGTAAAATTATGGTATAATAAAAATTGATACAAGTTATATTTTTTATAATACTATATAATGGAGGTATTAGAAATGGAAATGAAGGTTGTTCGGAGAATTGCATGTGTAGCAGTGTGTTTCTTGTTGATTGGAGCATTTGTATTATCAGGTTCTAAGAAAGATATTGGACCTTGTACTGAGTATGAATGCGATGTAAAAAATTTTCAGCTGTCAACTACAATAGAAATTGACAAAGAAAATGAAGATTTTGCAATAGTTAGCGGAAACATCCTTAAGTTTGTCACAGATCCATTAACAATGTATGATTTAAACCAAAACAAAACCGCTTATGCTGATGATTCATATCATCTCATTTCACAAGACTCTCATTCAATTTATGTGGACGGTGTTTTGTCAGTGGAGATGGTTGGTTTAGTAAAGCTTTTTGGGGAATCATATGACATCTATGATAAGGATAGTAAAAAAATTGCAAGTGTTACCTTCAATACATTCAATACTCACGGTGAAATGTATGATAACAAAGGTAAACTCATTGCAGATTTTAATTCTAAATTCTTCTTTAATGATTTCAATGTAAGAATTTCAGAAGAATGCACTTTAGATGAAAAAACTGTATTGATGATTTTTTGTTCATACTACAGCGACCAATCGGCAGATTCTAACTGAGGCATCGAGTAAGCTTTCAGGCAAAGAGAGTGGCTAATAACCACTCTCTTTACTTTTCACATAATTTATAACTCACATACTAATTCTTGCATTAATTCATGTACTGAAATAATTTCCTTTATTTTACTAACATTACTTCCGCAGAATATTAGTCCTTCATCCACTTTTCCTTTTACAGAATTAATTAAAGCTTTTGTAATACAATATGGACTATTAAGAACATTACATGTTTTTATACAATTATAACATCTGTCTATTTTACATTTCTCATTTTCTACTCTTTTTATAAAATCATTATAAATTGCTCTTCCTGGCATACCAACGGGACTTTTTATTATCTTAACATCTTTCTCCTTAGCTTCAATATATACCTTTTTAAATTCTATTGAAGCATCACATTCATTAGTTGCAACAAATCTTGTAGCCATTTGTACTCCATTAGCACCTAAATCTATAAATTTTTTTATATCTTTAGAATTCCATATTCCTCCAGCAGCTATTACAGGAATTTCTTTTCCTGTCTCTTTTTCTACTTCTTTTATATATTTAACTACATCTGTTGTAATATCTTCTAATTTAGGTTTTGCTCCTTCATCTAACTCTTCTCTTTTAAATCCTAAATGTCCACCCGCTTCTGGTCCTTCTATTACAATCATATCTGGTACATAATTATATTTTTTTATCCAATGTCCAACTATTAATTTGCAACATCTAAGTGAAGAAACTATTGGAGCTATTTTTGTAGTGCTTTCCTTTACATATTCAGGTAGTTCCTTTGGAATTCCTGCACCTGATATAATTAAATCTATTTTATTTTTAACACACTCTTTGACAATTTCCTTATAATTGTTTAGTGCAACCATTACATTTACACCAATTATTTTATCTTTTCCAGCAATTTCCCTTGCTTTTTTTATTTCTTTTCCAATAGCTCTTAAATTTGCTTTTATTGGATTTTTTGAAAAATCCTCTTCTAAATATCCTATATCTGCTGTTGAAATAATTCCAATACCTCCCTCTTTACTAACGTTTCCTGCTAAGTTGTGCATTGAAACTCCAACACCCATTCCTCCTTGAATAATTGGATATTTTGATTCTTTGTTTCCTATTCTTATACCTTTCAAATTAAATCCTTCTTTCTTTAGATTTTGTGTCAAAAGGGACGTCCCTTTTTGGCTCATTTTTGTGTCAAAAAATGGTATCCTTTTTGACCTTTTGACACACTTAAACTCCCATTATGCAATATCCGCTATCTGCATAAATAACTTGACCTGTTATGGCATCTGACATATCACTTAATAAAAATGTTGCAACATTTCCAACTTGTGTAGTTGTTACATTTCTATGTAATGGTGATTTTTCTTCTACAACTGTTAATATAGATGAAAAATCTTTTATTCCTTTTGCTGATAATGTTTTTATAGGTCCTGCTGATATAGCATTTACTCTTATGCTTTCTTTTCCTAGGTTTTCTGCTAAATATCTAACACTTGCTTCTAATGCTGCTTTTGCAACTCCCATAACATTATACCCTTCTAATACTTTTGTTGACCCATGATATGTTAATGTTACTAAATTAGCATTTTCATTTAGCATATCTATTTCCTTTGCAATTCTTGCTGTAAGTACAAATGAATAACTACTTACATCTACTGCATGTGCATATCCTTCTTTACTTGTATATATAAAATCGTTATGCAAATCTTCTGTATTTGCATGTGCAATAGCATGTACTATTCCATCCATTTTTCCATTTTCTTCTTTTATTTTTGTAAATACTTCTTTTACTAATTCATCTTCTGATGCTCCATTTAATACATATGCTTTACTTCCTTCAAATTCTGATATTAGTTCTTCTATCTTTTCTCTGTTTTCTTCTCCCATATATGTAAATATTAATTTTGCTCCATTTTCATATGCTGATTTAGCTATTCCATAAGCTATACTCCATTTATTTCTAATTCCCATTATTAGTATTTTTTTATCTTTTAATAACATTTCTTTCTCTCCTTCTTTTTGTGACAAAAAGGTACGCCCCCTTTGTCACAAATTTTAATTCTATTTAATCTTTCTAAATTTTTGATATCTTTCTTCACAAATTTCTTCTTTAGTTAATTTTTGTATTTGAAAAATTGTTTTCTTTATTTCTTTTTTTAGTTCATTTGCAATACTTTCAAAAACTTCTTGTTCTTCTCCTTCAGGTTCATTTATTATTTTATCTATAACATTTAAATCATATAAATCTTTAGCTGTCAACTTCATTTTTTCAGCCGCTTCTTTATATCTTGATGAATCTTTCCATAAAATACTGCTATATCCTTCTGGA
>CAOKJC010000136.1 GCA_948468685.1 uncultured Clostridium sp.
TAAGAATATTATTTGACTTTTACAGGGTAGGAGAAGAAACGAATTTCAATTTTGATATGTTAGATAATATGAGAAAAGGTCATAGTTTCAAAGATTTTATTTGTCCAGACACGATGGAGATAGCAAGTGATTATTTCAAAATAGGAAATAGATATGGTAGAGTTATATTTTTGAAAGAATATGCAAGTTATATTAAAGATAGCATGGTAGCAGAATTAACTGACATAAACAGAAATATAATGATGAGTATTGATGTTATACCAGTACCAATGGATGAAGCAGTAAGAGAAGCAGAGAATCGTAGATTAGGGATAGAAACAAATATAACAAACTGGCAAAGGAGACAAAATGCAAATAATAACTTTAGTGCTATAATACCTTATGATATGGAACAACAAAGAGAACAATCAAAAGAATTTTTAGATGATTTAATAACAAGAGATCAAAGAATGTTCTTATCAGTTTTAACAATGGTTCATACAGCAGAAACAAAAGAGCAATTAGATAATGATACAGAAGCATTATTAACAACAGCAAGTAAACATTTATGTCAGTTTGCAGTACTAAAATTTCAACAAATAGATGGACTAAATACGGCAATGCCATTTGGAACAAGAAAAATAGATACATTAAGAACATTAACAACAGAAAGTTTAGCAGTATTTATGCCATTTAGAGTACAAGAGATTAGACATGATAACGGAGTTTATTACGGACAAAATGTTATATCAAAAAATATGATAATAGCAGATAGAAAGAGATTATTAAATGGTAATTCATTTATATTAGGAGTAAGTGGAAGTGGGAAAAGTTTTATTGCAAAAGAAGAAATTGTGTCAATAATGCTACGAGATTCTAATGCAGATATAATAATTGTTGATCCAGAGAGAGAAGAAAGTTCACTTGTAAAATCGTTAGGTGGAGAAGTAATAAAAATATCAGCAACAAGTGGAAATCATATAAATGCAATGGATATGAATAAAGATTATGGGGATGGAGCAAATCCAGTAATATTAAAGTCAGAGTTTATATTATCATTGTGTGAACAGTTGATAGGAAGTAATAATTTAGGAGCAAAACAAAAATCAATTATAGATAGATGCACAGCAAGTGTTTATAGATACTACCAACAAGGAAACTATCAAGGAACACCACCAACATTACAAGATTTTTATGACGAATTATTAAAACAAAAAGAACCAGAAGCAAAGGAAATAGCATTAGCAATAGAATTATTTGTAAATGGTAGCTTAAATACATTTGCAAAAACGACAAATGTAGATACAGATAATAGACTAATTTGTTATGACATATTGGATTTAGGAAAGCAGTTACTACCAATAGGAATGTTAGTAGTATTAGATTCAATTTTAAATAGAATAACAGAAAATAGAGCAAAAGGTAGAAATACCTTTATTTTTATTGATGAAATATACCTTTTATTCCAACATGAGTATTCAGCAAACTTCTTATTTACACTATGGAAGAGAGTTAGAAAATATGGAGCATATTGCACAGGTATTACTCAAAATGTTGAAGATATGTTACAAAGTCATACAGCAAGAACAATGTTAGCAAACAGTGAATTAATAATTATGTTAAATCAAGCCTCAACAGATAGAATAGAACTTGCAAAATTATTAAATATATCAGAGTTACAAATGAGTTATATTACAAATGTAAATGCAGGAGAGGGATTAATAAAAATAGGAAGTTCACTAATACCATTTGCTAACAAGTTTCCCAAAAATACAAAATTATATGAGTTGATGACAACGAAGCCAGGAGAGGGAGTAACAATGTAATGAAAAAGTTATTATATATGGCAAGTGTAGTGCTACTAATAGGTATAATGCTTATTAGTAGTTACTTTATTTTTAAAGAATTAAAAGGAAATAATGAACAAGAAAAAGTATTTGAAGAACTTACAGAAATAGTAGAAAAAATCAATAATAATGAAGAAAGTAAAAAAAGAGATTTACAACAATTATATAAAATAAATAATGATTTTGTAGGATGGTTAGATATAGAAAATACAACTATAAGTTATCCAATAATGCAAACAAAAAATAATCCTAATTATTATTTAAAACGAGATTTTTATAAAAAATATTCAAGCTATGGAACTCCTTATATATCAGAACAATGCAATATTTATGAAAGTGATAATCTTATAATATATGGTCATCACATGAAAAATAAAGCAATGTTTGGAACATTAGAAAATTATAAAAGTGAAGAATATTATAAGAATCATAAAATAATAACATTTGAAACATTAGAAAAAAACAGAAAATATGAAATATTTGCAGTATTTAAAACAGTTGCATATAGCAATAATGGATTTAAATATTATAACTTTACTAATTCACAAAATAATGAAGAATACAAGAGTTTTATAAATAAATGTAAAGAACTTTCATTTTATGAAACAAATAAAGAACCTAAATATGGAGATAAACTCATTACACTTTCTACCTGTGAATATAGCAATAAAAACGGAAGATTAGTAGTTGTAGCTTATGAAGTAAATAGTTAGGTGGTGGAAAAATGGCAGATATAAAAGTAAAACAAAGTAAAAAAGGAACAATAAAGACTTTAAATAAAAATGTAATAAAAGTTCAAAAAATTAAAGATAATTTAGTATCAGCAAAAGAAAAGACAAAAGAAACTTATGAAAAAGATTATAATTCAGGAACAGACTATGCAACTAATAAAATAACAAGAGCTATGACAGATGCACCTAATAATATTTACAGAGCAAATAAAATTGGACAGAATAATTTTAGAAAAACACAAGAGAATTTGCACAAAGCAAAAGAGAATATAAGAAAAATAAAGAATAAAAGTAAAATAAAGCAAAGAGCAAAGAATATTTCAAAACTTAGAAAAAATACAATGAAAACAGCTAAAACAACAATAAAAACAGCAGACAGAACAGCTAAAACAGTAAAA
>CAOKJC010000137.1 GCA_948468685.1 uncultured Clostridium sp.
CACCACAAGGCTTAATATCTTCACCAATTTTAACTTGAACATTCATATTATTTTTGTCACCAGAAAAATATTTAATAGCACTTCTTAACTTATCTTTCTTATCTTCTGACAAATCAGTAATATCAAATGTTATAAGTTTTGGTTGCTCTTCACCTAAATCTTTAATTTCATTTGCAATAATTGTAGCAGCTGCATCATCTCTTATGCTTAAACGACCTTCAACTATAACAATATTTTCCTCAATTAAGCTTTTTCCTGCATTTATAACAACATTTTCAAATGCAATTATTTCAGATGTTCCATATAAATCTTCAATTGTTATAAAAGCCATTATTTTATTATTTTTTGTATATTTTTTCTTTATTGATGTTATTATTCCTGCATATTTTACTTTTTGACCATCTACAAATTTATTTTTTGCTATTAAATTTTGTGTTTGTATTTTGTCTAAATCTGCATTCATATTTTCTTCATCAGTTTGTTCACTTAAACTTGTTAAATCTGCACTATTTATATTAGTTGAATGCAAAATTTGTTCTTTTAATTTTTCTAATGGATGCCCTGATATGTATATTCCTAGCATTTCTTTTTCCATTGATAATAATTCTTTTTCAGGTAATTCATCATATTCTTCAAATTGATATTTATGTTTTTCTATTTCTTCTTTTTCTTCTTGTGTTCCTAAGTCAAACATTGATACTTGTCCATCAAATCCTTTTTTCTTTCCTCCTTGTATTGTATCAATTATTGCTTCAAAAGATGCTAAAAGTGTTGCTCTTGTTTGTTCAAATTCATCAAATACTCCTGCTTTTATCAAACTTTCTACACATTTTTTATTTACTTGTGCTTCTGCTATTCTTTCGCAAAAGTCTGTAAAACTTTTATAGTTTCCATTTTCTGTTCTTTCTTTTACTATATTTTCGACTGGCACTGTTCCTACATTTTTTATACTTCCTAATCCAAAACGAACTTTATTAATGTTTGCATTAGCTTGTTGCTGATGCATATTGTTGCTGTAACTCGCTTCGCTTCTAACATCATCAGCATCTACTGTAAATCCTTCAAAACTTTTATTGATATCTGGTTTTAATATTTCTATTCCTAATCTTTTACATTCATCTATATATTGAGGAACTCTGTCTAAATTTCCTAAATAACTATTTAATGTTGCTGCCATGAATTCTGCTGGATAGTACGTTTTTAAGTATGCTGTTCTATATGATACTACTGCATAACATGCTGCATGTGATTTGTTAAATGCGTATTTTGCAAATTCTGCCATTTCGTCAAATATTTTATCTGCTGATTTTTCATCTATTCCATTTCTTACACATCCTGGAACAACAATATTTCCATTTTCATCAACTTGACCATGTATGAATACTTCTCTTTCTTTTGCCATTACATCTAGTTTTTTCTTTCCCATTGCTCTACGTACTAAGTCGGCTCTTCCAAGAGAATATCCTGCTAAATCTCTTACTATTTGCATAACTTGTTCTTGGTAAACCATACATCCATATGTTACATTTAGTATTGGCTCTAAACTTGGATGTGTATATTCATTATGACCTGGATTTTGTTTTCCTCTTATATATCTTGGTATTTGGTCCATTGGTCCTGGTCTATATAATGAAACTCCTGCTATTAAATCTTCTAAACAGTCTGGCTTTAGCTCCTTCATAAAGTTTGTCATACCTTGTGATTCAAATTGGAATATTCCAGATGTGTTTCCATCTTGCCATAATTTATATACTTTAGGGTCTGACATATCTTCATCAAATTCTACGTCTACACCATAATTTTTCTTAACCATATCTATGGTGTTTTGAATTACTGACAAGTTTCGTAATCCTAAAAAGTCCATTTTTAAAAGTCCTAGTTCTTCAAGTGTTGTCATTATATATTGAGTGTTTATTTGTCCATCTCTTACATAAAGTGGAACATATGTATCTACTGGGTCTTTTGTTATAACAACTCCGGCAAGCATGTGTTGATGCCTGTCTTGGCATACCTTCTAATCCCATTGCTATATCTAGTATTTTTCTTGTTTCTTCATCTGTTTCATATCTATCTCTTAATTCTCTATTTTCTTCTAGAGCCTTTTTTATTGTTATATGTATTTCATTAGGTATCATTTTTGCCAAAGTATCCGCTTCTGCATATGGGTAGTCTAAAACTCTTGCTACATCACGTATTACCATTTTTGCTGCCATTGTTCCAAATGTAATTATTTGTGATACGTGGGTCTCTCCATATTTTTCTGAAACATAATCAATAACTTCTTGTCTTCTTTCATCTGAAAAGTCAACGTCAAAGTCAGGCATACTTATTCTTTCTGGATTTAAAAATCTTTCAAATAGTAGTCCATATTTTATTGGGTCTATATCTGTAATTTCAATTGCATATGCTAAAATTGAACCTGCACCTGAACCTCTTCCTGGGCCTACTGGTATTCCATGTGTTTTAGCATAATTTATAAAATCCCATACTATTAAATAGTAATCTACATATCCCATCTTTTTAATTACGCCTAACTCATATTCAGCTCTTTGTTGGATTTCTTCTGATAAATTTTTTCCATATCTTTTTTCTAGACCTTTATCACATAATTCTTTTAAAAAGTCATAATGTGTTGGATATTCAGGTGGAACATCATAATTTGGAAGTTTTGTATTTCCAAATTCAAATTCTACATTACATTTCTCAGCTATTTTTACTGTATTTTCAATAGCATCTGGAAAAGCTTTAAAATATTCTATCATTTCTTCTGGTGATTTCACATATAATTCCTCAGTATCAAATTTCATTCTGTCTTCATCATTCATTCTTTTTCCTGTTTGAATACATAATAGAACCTCATGATTATATGCATCTTCTCTTTTTAAATAATGTGCATCATTTGTTGCAACTAATGGAATATCTAATTTTCTA
>CAOKJC010000138.1 GCA_948468685.1 uncultured Clostridium sp.
GAAGAATGGGCACATGATAATGGAAAAGATATGATAGCTGATGGTATGTCAGATAAAGAATTAATAGACTTCATAACAGAAAATAAAATACCATGTCCAACATGTGGAAAAACAAACTTTACAGATATAAGAAAATTCAACTTAATGTTCAAAACATTTCAAGGAGTAACTGAAGATACTACATCAACAGTATATTTAAGACCAGAGACAGCACAAGGTATATTTGTAGATTTTAAAAATGTATTAAGAACATCAAGAAAGAAAATGCCAATGGGTATTGCTCAAATTGGTAAAGCATTTAGAAATGAAATAACACCAGGAAACTTTACATTTAGAACAAGAGAGTTTGAACAAATGGAACTTGAATTTTTCTGCAAACCAGGAACAGACTTAGAATGGCATAAATACTGGAAAGATTACTGTGAAAATTGGTTATTAAACTTAGGAATGAAAAAAGAAAATATACGTTTAAGAGATCATTCAGCAGATGAACTTGTATTTTATAGTAAAGCAACAACAGATATCGAATTTGCATTCCCATTTGGATGGGGAGAATTATGGGGAATAGCCGATAGAACAGATTATGACTTAACACAACACATAAATCATTCAAAACAAGATTTATCATATCAAGACCCAGAAACAAATGAAAAATATGTACCATATGTTATAGAACCATCATTAGGAGCAGATAGAGTTGTTTTAGCATTTTTATGCAACGCCTATGATGAAGAAGAAATTTCAGAAGGAGATACAAGAGTTGTACTACATTTACATCCAGCCTTAGCACCATATAAAGTAGCAGTTTTACCATTATCTAAAAAATTATCAGAAAAATCACAAGAAGTATATACAAAATTATCTAAGAAATTTATGTGTGATTATGATGAAGCAGGAAGCATAGGAAAACGTTATAGAAGAGAAGATGAAATAGGAACACCATATTGTGTAACAGTTGATTTTGATACTTTAGAAGATGAATGCGTTACTGTAAGAGATAGAGATACTATGGAACAAGTTAGAATTAAAATAGATGAATTAGAAAAATGGATTGAAGAAAAAACCGAATTTTAGTAGACAAATTTACATAAGTATGTTATAATACAAAAGCAATGTAAAAACGTATATAAGGAGGATTTTCATTATGGTTATTGGCAACAAGGAAGACATTATTAATGGGTTTGAAATGAGGGCAGTTTCAGGTCAGCTTGAGATTGATTATATGTCAGATGGCCGGAAAGTAGATGCGGAAGACTATGAAAACTGTACAGAAGCATTCACTGAGGTTAAAAGTGTATTAATGGAAGACACAATTCATAACCTCAATGTAGGACAGGAAGAAGAAGTAATATCATTGGAAACTATAAAAGACCATGTATGGTATGTAGTTGAGCAAATGCTTTTTTAGAATGAAAAAAATATTTAAGACAATTCAATAATCAAGTGAAAAACAAAATCCCCAATAGTAGATTTTACTGTTGGGGATAAGTTTTGTGCCAATAGGGACGTCCCTTTTTGGCACAAATTTAAAAATTCTAAAAATATTGATTTATTAATAAAATTAATTTTTGTGCCAAAAAGGAACGTCCCTATTGGCACAAAAGTTTAGTTATATAAATCTTTTTCATATAAATCATCTATATGAATATCTTTTTCTTCAAAATTATCAATAAATCCAACTTTAGCAACAGCATTGTAGGCATCTATTCCTTGAATCCAAACAGGTCTATCATCATAAAAAACATCTCTTTTTTCTTTATTATCTAAAATATAACGAACTCTTTTTAAATCCATAATATCAACTCCTCATATAATATATAATAAAATTATATCCATTTTATATTGAAATATAACTCAAAATTAATACTTTACGAATAATTATTTTTATGATAAAATTTTATTATAAAAATATTACTTTGTTACTTTATTATTATAATAAAGTTTTTGAAATAATTCCAGAAACATATTATAGTAGATATCCTATTATTCACACATATCACTTTATGGATTTTGTGAACAAGTAAAATTTATGACACAAAATTATATAGCATCTACAAATTCTAAGAAATTAATAGATAATGGTCTAGAAAAAGAAATATTAGAAAATCTATTTAATATTGAATTATATGAATGGAATGGAACACCAATTGACTATAATAAGTTAATAAAATTAGAAGAAGCATGTGAAAAGTAAAAAATTAAATTATAGGGAGGAAAATCAAATGACAAACGTTTTAGAAAAACAATTAACAGATACAAAAAAAGCAGAAAATATAATAATAACAACACTAATAATGATAGGAGCATTTGTAATACCAACATTTTTAGCCAAAATAATACCATTAGGAAAATATCAACAAATAATAGTAGGAAGCATAGTTAATATGTCGCTTATCTTAACAGCACTATACACAAAAGGAACAATAAAAACAATAGCAATAGCAACATTACCATCAATGTCAACAATATTAGGCGGATTATTATTTAAAGATATAACATTATATAGTAAAACAATGATACCAGCAATATGGATAGGAAACTTTTCTTTTATATTACTTTACAAAACATTATATGTAAATAAAAAAATAAATTATCCAGTATCATCTATAATTGCAATTATTGTAAAGGCAGCTATTATATATTTAGGATTTACAATAATGGTAAATGTTATGACTGTACCAGAACTTGTAAAAACAACATTAAACACTTCAATGGGAATGACACAATTAATTACAGCAACTAGTGGTTCTATATTAGCATTTTTAGTTGTAATTTCTACAAAAATAAAATCAAAAAAATAAATAATTAAAACACTGAAAATTTACATAATTGTCAATAATTTTTGAAAATTTCACTAAAAAGTAATTTTATTTTGTTAGCG
>CAOKJC010000139.1 GCA_948468685.1 uncultured Clostridium sp.
GATATTAGTAAATTAAGTAATCAATACAATAGTATTTTAAATACTTTAGTAAAAGGAAATTAAGATGAACAGAGAAGATATAATAAAATATAGTTTAAGTTTGCCGAATACTTATGAAGATTATCCATTTCCAGATGATAACACTTCTGTAACAATGAAACATTTAGATAATAAAAAATGGTTTGCTTTAATAATGAATGTGAATGGTAAGTTGTATCTAAATGTAAAAACGAATCCAGATTATTCAGAGTTACTTAGAAATTCTTATGATTATATAATACCAGGTTATCACATGAACAAAGAACATTGGAATACAATTATTATAGATGACAAAGTAGATGTTTCTTTAGTAGAAGAATTAATTGAACAAAGCTATGAACTAACAAAAAATAACAATCACAAAAGAAGAAAGATAAATAATACTAAAAACTAATATTTATAAAATATAAGAGAAAGTGAGTGATAATTATTATGTCAGAATGGAAATGTGTAAAATGTGGAAATACAGAATTTGAAAAAGACCAATTTCAAGCAACAGGTGGTAATTTTTCAAAATTATTTGATATACAAAATAAAAAATTTATTACAGTAAGTTGTACTAAATGTGGATATACTGAAATTTATAAAACTGGAACAGATGCAGGAATGAATATATTAGATTTTTTAATGAATTAAGATAAATATAAGAATTACTAAAAAGCATATGAATAGATTATGAAAACCATAGTTTATTCATATGTTTTTTATTTTTGGATTTTATTGTAAAAATTGTCAACCTGTGATAGAATTACAGCATAATGATAAGGAGAGTAAGCGATGGAAAAAGTTGTATTGATAACTGGAAGTAGTAAAGGTATTGGAAAGGCAACAGCAGTGGAATTTGCAAAAATAGGTGAGTATAAGGTAGTAATAAACTATTTAACAGATAAAGCTAATGCAGAAGAATTATCAAATTACTTAAAGGAAGAATATAAAACTGAAACATTAGTAATTAAAGCTGATGTATCAAATGAAGAACAAGTTAAAAATATGATACAAGAAATTATAGATAAGTTTGGAAAAATAGATGTACTTGTAAATAATGCAGGAATAGCAATAGATAAAGAATTTGAAGATAGAACAGTCGAAGATTGGAAAAGAACATTAGAAGTAAATACAATAGGAACTTTTCTAGTATCAAAATATGCAAGTGAAAATATGATGAAAAACAAAGGTGGAAAAATAATAAATGTATCTTCTACAAGTGGAATAGACATATGCTTTCCAACAAGCATAGATTATGATGCTTCAAAAGCAGCAATTATTAATCTAACTAAAAATTTAGCTATACAATTTGCACCATATATAAATGTGAATTCAGTAGCACCAGGTTGGGTAAATACAGAAATGAATAAAGAACTACCAGAAGAGTTGATAAAAGAAGAAACAGAAAAAATATATAAAAAGAGATTTGCAGAACCAGAAGAAATAGCAAAAGTAATTTGCTTTTTAGCATCAGAAAATGCAGAGTATATCAATGGTACAGTAATAAAAGTAGATGGAGGAATGTAAATTCAATGAGAATAAGAATAGCAAAAAAAGAAGATGTTAATCAAGTATGGAATATAGGAAATAATGTATCTGAATTTAAAACAGCAGAAAATGTTGTTATATTTTGGCCAAAAGAAACATTAGAAAACTGTATTAATAAAGATGATATTTTGTTTTATGTTGTTGAAATAGAAAACAAAATTATAGGTTTTTCCATAGTCAATCTAAATAAATCATTAGGAAAAGCAGAAATAGAAAATATATATGTACTACCAGAATATAGAAAAAACAAAATTGGAACAGCAATATTAGATGAAATATTAAAAGAACTTAAAAACAGAAAATATAATAATGTAAATTGTTTAGCAGATGAAGCAACAGAATTTTATGAAAGATATGGATTTACAAAAGGAAAAGATTTTGCATGGATGGATATAGCTTTATCAGACAATTTTAAGAGAGGTTAAATAAATGAATATTATAGAAATTTATAAAAAATATCATTTGCCAGAAAACCTACAAATGCACATGTTAAGAGTAACAGCATGTAGTAATTTAATAATAGATAATTGGAGTGGACAAAAGCTAGATAAAGAATCAATTATTAGAGTAAGTTTATTACATGATATGGGAAATATGGTAAAAATACCAGAAGATTTTTCAAAAGATGAAGAATTTATAAAAATAAGGAAAAAATATTTTGAAAAATATGGGACTAATGATCATGAAATTAATTTAGAAATTGGAAAGCAAGAGGGATTAACAGAAAAAGAAATCATTATATTAGATGGAAAAAGGTCAAGGAAAAATGAAGAAACATTAAAATCAGATTCTTATGAAAGAAAAATTTGTGCTTATTGCGACCAAAGAGTGGCACCAGATGGAGTCGTAGGAATAAAAGAAAGATTAGAAGATGCGAAAGTTAGATATAAAGATAAACCATTATCTGTATGGTCTAATGAAGAAAAAGCAAACCACTTAATAGAATGTTCTTTAGGTATAGAAAAACAGATTATGGAGTATTGCAAATTGAATCCAGAAGATATAAATGATGATAGCATTAAAACATATATAAAACAACTAAAAAGGTATCAAATATAGGAGAAATAATGGAATTTAGAAAAATAAAAATAGATGAATTTATAAAA